>JAZOWI010000033.1:0-47926 GCA_045659145.1 Acutalibacteraceae bacterium
TTATGCACTGTCTGCCCGCCTTCCACGACCTGAAAACCACCGTGGGCCGCCAGATCTACGATAAGTTCGGCATCGACTGTATGGAGGTCACCGATCAGGTATTCGAGAGTGACCGCTCCATCGTCTTTGACGAGGCGGAGAATCGGATGCACACCATCAAGGCGGTTATGGCCGCCACGCTGACTGTGGAATAAAAGGTAAAGCCGAGGGAAGTTTCCCTCGGCTTTTTTATTTCTCTGTTGACAAACGAAAAACACTGTGCTATAATACATTTAACAATTAAGTTAAATGTTAAATGACAGAAAGCGAGGTGCAGTATGGGACTGCAAAAAACCATGAAAGCCCTGTCGGATCCGGTGCGGCGGGAGATCCTAAACCTGCTAAAAAACGGACGGCTGTCTGCGGGAGAGATCTCCGAGCCTTTCGATATCACCGATGCGGCCATTTCCCGCCATCTGTCGGTACTCAAAGAGGCCGAGCTGATTCGCGACACTCGCGAGGGCAAATACATCTATTACGATCTGAACGCCTCTGTATTGGAGGAGATTCTGCTGTGGATCAGCGACCTGAAAGGAGAAGAGAACCATGCGTGAATATTGGAATAAGTATAAATGGACAATGCTCATCACCTCGGTGGTGATCCTGCTACCCATCGTGATGGGTGTGCTGCTGTGGGATAAGTTACCGGAGCGAGTTCCATTCCACTGGGGCATCAATGGCGAAGTAGACCGCTACGCCACCAAGCCCGAAGCGGTGTTCCTAATGCCTACAATAATGTTAGGCCTACAGTGGCTGTGCACCATCCTCAGCCAGCTGGATCCCAAAGGGAAAAACCACAACAACAAAACGATGTGGCTGGTGCTGTGGATCATCCCCGTGCTGAATCTGTTCCTCCACGTGATGGTGTGGCTGGCCGCCTTTGACCGCGAGATCAATATGGCGGTGATTATGCCCCTGTTTATGGGTGCGCTGTTTGTCGTCATCGGCAACTATCTGCCCAAGTGCCGTCAGAGCTATACTGTGGGCATCAAGTTGCCCTGGACGCTCAATGACGAGGGCAACTGGAACGCCACCCATCGCTTGGCGGGTAAACTGTGGGTGGCAGGTGGTCTGCTTTGTATGCCGTGTGCTCTTCTCTCCGGTATGTGGGCATTCATCGTGATGATGAGTATTCTGGTGGTGATGTGCATCATCCCCACCGTGTACTCCTATCGGTATTATAAAAAGCACACCAATGACGAATAAGCAAAAGAGACGAGGCGATTGCCTCGGCTCTTTCTTATTGCACTTCTACTTCTTTCCCCAGCGCAAAGGAATACAACAGCATCTCCTTCACCGGCAGACCAAAGATAGTCTCCAAAGCCTGCTTGTAAAACAGCATTTGACTGCGGTAGCGGTCACACAGCTCCGCGCCGCTCTTCACCCTGTCTGTCTTATAATCCACCAAGACGAGGTGATCTCCCTCACGGAAAACACAGTCGGCAATACCCTGCACCAGCACCTGCTCCTCGGCCAATTCCGCGGATAAAGGGGTCAGGGTGTTCGCCGCCACGTTAACGGCAAAGTGATACTCCCGCCACAACTCTTCGGCGGCGGTCATGCGGATGTACAACCCACCGTCAAGGAAGGTGCGGATGCGTTCTGCCGAGAGGCTCTCCCTCTGACGGGGGGTAAGGTATCCGCCCGCGATCAGACGCTCGATCTCCGCGGCCAGATCTTCGGCGGCGGCGGCATAATCCGCAAACTGCATAAAGGTATGCAGTGCCGTACCCTTTTGGGCGGCGGTCATCCCCTCCTTTTGTAAGAAGGCGGGGCGACCCTCACCAATGTGCTGACGGCTCATAGCCTCGTGAGAGAGCTGGGAAGCCGCCATCTTGGCGGGCACCCCGAACAAAGGCGCATAAGGATACGTATAGTTTAGCCGCTCTCGCAACATCGCCGCCAGTGCAGGATCCGCCACCATGGTGCTCTCACTCTGCGCCGAAGCGGCCTCCTCGGGGGCACACACCTGCACCATCCACGGACACTCCAAGGGGACGGTGTCCGCCGTAGCCACCCGACGGAAGGGGCGAAAATCCGGATGCCGCAGACCCGCCGTCACCAGCATCTCCGCCGGCGACACCGCCCGCAGCACCGTATCCGGCAACAGAGGACCCGCCTCGGGGAGATTCTGCTCCCATTTCTCCAAGGTCTTGTCCACGTCGTTGAGGGTGCACACCAGATACAGCTTCTCACGGGCGCGGGTCAGCGCCACATACCACACTCGCAGCTCCTCCGCCCTTTCGTCCAGACGGCGGGCACTGCGCACCGCCGCGAAGGGTAGGGGGATATGCTTCTCCTGTTCTTCCTCGTTCACCAGTTTGAGACCGATGCCGGTGGTGGCGTGAAACAGCAGTTTCTTACTGTCGTCCCCGCCGCCCCGTCCCGACAGACGGGCCAAAAACACCACGGGGAACTCCAAGCCCTTGGAGCCGTGGACGGTCATCAGCCGCACCCCCTCTTGTTGCAGGGTGTTGCCGGCGGGCAGGTCCTTGCCCATCTCCTCCAAGCGGTCTATATAACGGATGAAGGCGGACAGACCGCGGAAGGAACCCTGCTCAAAGGAACGGGCCACCCGATCCAACTGACGGAGATTCGCCACCCGTTGCCGTCCGCCGGAACGGGCACTGAAAATCGCCTCCATATCCGTCTGCCGATATACCGTTTCCAGCAGGCGGTCCGCCGGCAGGGACACCGCCAAGGTGCGCAGGTGCCGCAGATCCGCCAGTAACCGCCCGCACAATGCCCCCAAGGGGGTGGTAGGCTCCTTCTGTGCGGTTTGCTCACAGGCTACATACAAGGGCGTGCGCCGTCCCGCCTCTAAGCGCAGGCGGGCCAAATCGTCGGGGGTGAATCCGTACAGCGCAGACAGCATCACCGCGGTCAGTTCCACCTCCCGCAGGGGGTTGTCGATGACCCGCAGCAGGGACAGGGCGCAACTGATTTCGGGGGTGGACAGGAATCCGCTCCCCTTCTCCGCCGCCGCGGGGATGCCCATCTTGTTGAGTTCTTTAATGTAGGTAGGAATATGCGCGTGACCCCGCAGAAGAATGCACACGTCCCGATATTGTAGGGGGCGCTTGCTTTTTCCCTCCGTGACGGTCATGGTGTCCATCAGCCGATGAATACGCTCCCCGATGACCCGCGCCTCCGCTTGGGTGTCGGTGAGCCCTTGCTCCTCTGCCGCGCCCTTATCCAGCAGCAGCCACTCGGTGGGGTGACTTGCATCGTCGTACTTTGCCGAGCAGACCAGTTCCTCCGCCGCGCCGTATTCCACGCCGCCCAGTCGCCGTCCCATCAACTGACGGAAGAGATAGTTCACCGTGTCGGTGACCTCGCGTCGACTGCGGAAGTTGTTTTTCAGGGTGATGGTGGCAGGATAGGCGGGGACTTCCCGATCGTAATCCCCGTAGGCGTCCCGCCGACCGGTGAAGATCTCCGGCATGGCTTGGCGGAAGCCGTAGATGCTCTGCTTCACATCCCCCACCATAAACAGGTTCTCCCCCCGTCGGGACAGGGCAAGAAACAGGGCATCCTGAGCCGCGTTGGTATCCTGATACTCGTCCACCATGATCTCGGCGAACCGTCCCGACAGCTCCACCGCCAAGGGGGTGGGGCGTCCGCTGTCGGGATCCAGCACAAGGCCCAGTGCCTCGTGTTCCAAATCGTTATAATCCAGCAGTTTCTGACTTCGTTTGAGCTGGGTGAAGCAGGCGGTATACTCCCGCACCAATGTCCCCAACGCCTCTACCAGAGGCGCCATCACCGCCAGATCCGCCCGACACTCCTCCTCGCTGCCGCAAAACAGGGCGGCGGCGCGGCTGAGGGCCTTCTTAGTGCGGTTGTTGCGTACGCTCTGCACCGCCTTGCGCCACTCGGTCATCACAGGGTCGGTGGTACGGAAGGCGGGGAGGGAAGCAAAGGTGTAGCCGCCCACAGCCTGCCGCATTTCGTCATAGGTCATACGGGGCAGTCCGTCCCGCAGTCGTCCGATCCCCTTTACCTCTTGGAGCAGTACGTCGAAATAGGGTTCCACATTCCCCTCGACGGCCATCCCATAGGCAGTCTCGGCGCTGTGTGTCGCCCCCTCCAAGAGTAGATCCAATTCCAGCAGGATGGGACGCATCCATTCGGTCTGCTCCAAGGGCAGCACCTGCGTATAGGCATCCATCTGCTTTTGCAGCCACCGGTCAGGGAAGGGTTGCGCCTGCATAAAGGTATAGGCACCCATGACCGCCTCCCGCAGAGCCTCGTCGTTGCGCTCTCCGCTCAGCTGTGCCGCCAGTGCCAAAAAGGCGGGGTCGCGACGACGATAGGCCTGCTCCAACACCGTGTCCAGTGCCTGGGCGGCCAACAGTTGCGCCTGCCCCTCCTCCGCCACGCGGAATCCCATGGGCAGTCCCGCACCGCCGGCAAACTCCTGCAATAAGCGGGTGCAGAAGCCGTGGACGGTGGAAATGTAGGCGCGCGGCAGCAGCATCTGCTGCCGCTGATACAACTGGTTGTCCGGCTCCTCGGCCATCTTATCCGACAGGGCGGCGCTCAGGCGCTGCTGCATCTCGGCGGCGGCGGCGCGGGTGAAGGTCACCACCAGCAGGCGGTCCGCATCCACCGGATGGACAGGATCGGTGATAAGACGGATGATCCGCTCCACCAGTACCGCGGTCTTACCGCTGCCGGCGGCGGCGGACACCAGTAGGGAGCCGCCCCGCGCGGTGAAGCTGTCCCGTTGTTCCTTGGTCCATTCTCGCTTACTCACGGTGACTCACCTCCTGCTCCTCATCCAATGTTTCCAGATATTTTTTCAGGCTCTTGGGGCTGAACTCGGTCACCGCATCCTCCGGGTCCCGAGCACACACTGCCCGATACTCGCAATAACGGCAGGGAACCCGCTCCCCCTTTTGCAGGGGCAGGGCGGCGATGTCGCCCTCCATCAGCCGATCCGCCATCCCCACCAACAGATCCTCCACCGTGCGGCGGAGCAGATCGAACTGCTCACGGGTGACAATACTGCCCGTGGGGGCGCCGCCCTTATCCAAGTTGGCGGGAATAAAGTGGCGGTTGCCCTCCGGCTCCATGGCCAGCAGTACCGAGGCATCGTCCAGCACGATGCCTTCCATACACATCTTTTTGAGCCGTGCATCCGCCTGCTGTCCCTTCTCCACCACCAGATCCGACAGCTTATGATACAGCACACCGGCGGGGCGCAGGGTCTGCTCCCCCTCCAAATAACGGCGGCTGTTGTCGCACACAATGAACAGATACACCAGCATCTGCATTCCCAGACCGGCCTCGATATCCCCCAATTCAAAGGTGGTACTGCCGGTCTTATAATCCACCACCCGCACAAAGGCGGTGCCGTCAAATCGGCGGAACAGATCCACCCGATCCACCTTGCCCCGCAGCTGCAAACTGCCTGCTTTGTGGTGCAGGCGCATGGACACGATGCCCTCCGTGTCCTCCTCTTCGGGGTGGATATTCAACTCAAAATCAACGGGGACAAAGGCCGACTGGCGCAGCTCCATCAGGGTGTGCCACAGCATATTGCAGGCGGAGCGCTCCGCCAGATTCACCTGATACAGGAAGCGGCCGCTTTTCTCCTCGGTGCCGCCCATCTGCCGCTGGATATAACCAAACACCGTCTCGTGGACATCCTGCTGTAAACGGGTCATCAGCGCCCGCTGGGCTTCGGGGGTATCCTTCTGCCCGCGCAGAGAGTCCACCAAGCCGTCAGACTGCGTGTAACGGGGGAGCAACTGCTCCATCACCGCGTGCACCAAGGTGCCGAAGACGGAATGATCCACCTCCGCCGTACGGCGGGATTCCACCCGCAGACCATAGCGGCAGAAATACTGAAAACGGCAACGATGGAAGGTCTCTGCCTGACTCACCGACAGCCGCATATCCGTGCCGAAGAGATCCTGTGCCGTCTCCTCCAAGCGGAAAGAGCCGCCTCTCGCCGCCCGTTGCACCGCCCCGATACGGGGGGCATAGGCGGGGTGGGTGCTGAGCACCTGCCCCAGAGTGGCGGTGGCGCCCGTGGGCAGGGCAAACCCTTGGGCCATACGGGCAAACATCTCGTCCCCGCCTTCCAGATCGGTGCCGTCGGCACGCACCGCCTCCTCCACACAGTGGCGGGGCAGAATACGGCGGATGGCGCTCACCAGCGGGGAGGGCGCCGCGTCACCGCCGGTCTGATAGGTCACATACAGCCGCTCACGGGGGGCGGTGAGCGCCAAATAGGCATAATACCGCTCCTCCACGCACTGGGTCAGCACGTCCTGAGCCAGAGTCAGTCCCATCTCTTTCAGACGGCGGCGTTCCTCCTCCGTGAGCAGTCCTTCGCCCACGGGATAGGCGGGGAACACCCCCTCGTTAGCGCCCAACACCAGCACCGCACGGGGGGCCTGATAGCGGATGCGCTCCGCCGATCCCACCGTCACCGCGTCCAGTCCTTGGGGAATGGAACCCATATCCAACATACCGCATAATAGGGTAAACAGTTCCTCCAACCGTTTGGCGGGCAACCGCTGCTCCCCTACCGCCAGCACAAATCGATCCAAAATACCGATGACCTCGTCCCACAGACGGGCGGCGTGATCCGCCAGCACCGTCTGGGCCATCTCCTCCAAGCAGGCGACCTGTGCCGCCAACCGACGGGGCAGATCCGCCTGCCCCGCCAGCCAGTTATACACCGTCAGGGCGAACTGTCGTCCCGTGACCTCGCCCCGCAAGGGGCGCCGCAACTCCCACAGAGAGGTCATCAGCGCCTCACGGCGGCGGTTAAGCCGCGAGAGGGTACTCTTATCCCGATCGGTCATCTCCCGACCCAGACCCGCGGGGTTTTCGGTCCACTCTTTATCCCAAGCGGCGCCCTCGATGCGCCACGTATAGACGTAATTCTCGATCTCTGCGATCTCCACGGGGGTGAGGGGCCACAGATCCGTCTTCATCAGCCGCAGGAGCTCCTCGGTGCGCCATCCCTCCACCGCCAGATGCAGGGCGGCGCGGACATATACCACCAAGGGCTCGCACAGAATGTCCTGCCGCAGGTCCATAAAGCAGGGAATCCCCTCCCGCGCCAGCATCTCATCCAGCAACCCCTGATAGGCGCTCAGATCCCGCACCACCACCGTGATGTCACGGCAGCGGTATCCCTCCTGCCGCATCAGATAGCGGATCTTGCGCACCGCATAGGCGCACTCCTCATACACGTCCTCACAGGGGGTCACCGTCACCTCCGACGCCTCTCCCTCATACACGCGGGGGGAGGGAGCATACAGCCCCTCTTCCAGTGCCTGCAAGGCACCGCTGTCGGTGCGCACGTGCTCGGTCAGCCGTATCAAGTCCCAACTCAGCCCCTGCTCCTGCGCCATACGGCGCAACCGCTCGATGGTGTCGGTGACGGGGGAAAACAGGGTATACTCCCGACGGCACTCCTCTTTCCCCGTGTGGGGGAAGCGAATACCCGCCGTATCGGTGCACAGCGTGACGGTCATCTCCGCCACCCGCGGCATCAGCCGCTCCAACACCCGCAGTTCCTGAGCCGTAAAGCCCTTGAATCCGTCCACGATCACCGCCGCGCCCTCGGGCAGGCGGCTCTCGGGCAACCGCTGGACCAAGCGGTCCAGTTCGTCTCTATCTTCCAGTCCGGTGTCCGCCGCCAAGCCTTCATAGGCGGAGAAGACCCGATGCAGGTCTTTCACCTTGTCCGACAGCAGGGTACCTTCCTCGCCGCTTGCCAGCAGGGTCTGTGCCGCCTGCTCCCAGGCGTCGGTGGGCACACCGCAACGGCGCACCTCCTGCCACAGAGTCAGCAGCTGCTCCACATACCCTACCTCCGCGGACAAACGGGGGCGCAAGCCCCCCATAGGGGTGCCCTCATCCACCGCCATCGCCGCACACTGCTCCAAGGCGCGGCTCATCAACAGTGCCCGCACTCCTTCGTCAATGCTCTCTGCCGCGCCGCCGCCCACTTCACGAAAAACACGCTGGGCCAAACGGGAGAAGCTCAGTACCTGCACGCGGGCGGCCATCACCGGCCCCAAGCGCCGCAGTAGTGTCCGCTCGCTCTCAAAGGAGTGTTGTTCCGGTACCAGCCAGATGATATTCTCTTTTCCTTCGTTGGCCAATGCTTCCAATCGTTCCAGCACCACGCCGCTCTTTCCGCAGCCAGATGCGCCGATGAGCAGTTGCAACATAGGGGTCACTCCTTTTTACACGTCTTATGCACCGTAATCATACCATATTCGGTGTCCCTTTTTCGGTACTATGCGAAAAAAGACAGCGCGGCGCGCTGTCTTTTATTTCTGTTTGGCCTCTTTCACCGCGCGGCGCACCAAGGCAAAGGCGGCCTCCTCCCCTTCCTGCGCCAGCACCCGAAGCCATCCCTCGATAAGATCCGAGGTAGCAGGATGAATGGTGCGGCGAGGCTTGCCGTTGAGGAAATAGGTCAGGGGATACTCCTGCGTGTAGTCCTTCCCCCGATAGATCTTACTGGCGGCCACCCGATCACAGAACATCTCTGCCACATACCGCAGGGGCATCTCCACCGGCATCACCCGTCCCGCGGCAGGATTATAGTCGGTCCAATATTCAAAGTGATGGCGGTTGCGCCCCTTGTGATGGAGCCACGCCGCTGAATAGCCGTACAGCGCCCTCTCCCGCTCATTGGGACTGCGATCCCCCTGATAGTACCGCGCCCCCACCCAAAACTCTGCGGGCGCGTACTTGGATAGGTCGTGAAACAGACCCTGCCAGCCGATGCCGGCCTTAAAACAATGGGCGATCACCCGATGCCGATGACGGGTGATGGTGGCAAAATGCCGTATAGGATGCACGGGGACTCCCTCCTGCCGTCTTGCAAAATCAAAAAAGCTATGCTACAATAGGATTATTCATCCGCCACCATAGGGAGCGGCACTACCGTTTCTCGTTCGGCAAACAAGTATTTGCAGTCAGGCAACAGGGACATACACACCGCGTCCCCCTCCGCCACCACGATATGATCCAGCAGGTAAATATCCAGCGGCGCCAACACCTCTTTGATATAGCCGGTGGTGGTCACATCCGCCGCCGACGGAAAAGCAAAGCCGTTAGGGTGATTATGAGCCAGCACCACCTGCGTGGCATTATCCCGCAGGGCCTGCTGTACCGCTATGCGGATATTGAACTGGGCAGAATTGACACTGCCCACAAAGATGCGGGTGGTATTCAGGTGCTTGCGCTTGTTGTCCAGACACACCAGCACCACGGATTCCTCTTTCTCTCCATAGAACCAAGGGATCACGTGGCGAGCCAGCGAATCCTCATCGTGGAGGTGCCGCACCTTACCCGCCACGTCCTGCTGATACCGATGAGCGCTCTGCCCCACCAAGGTGAGCAGGGTGGCCACGTGGGGCGTCACCCCTTCCACCGCCAGCAGGTCGTCATAGTGGGCGTCCAGCACCTGGGTCCAGCCGCCGAAATGGTCCACCAGCTTGTGAGCCAAGGGGTTGGTATCCCGATAGGGCAGGGCATAGAACAGCATCAGCTCCACGATCTCGTGGTCGCTGAAACCGGTCAGACCACCGGAAAGCAGGCGTTCTTTCATCCGCCCGCGATGGCCGCCGTGGTCGCACTCCTTCTTATCCACCGACACGGAATCCCTCCCCTTTGTTAACAACGTTTATTCTTAATTATATTACCATATTATCGTCCGCTTGTAAAGAGGAGACACTCTATGAAAACCACCATCACCATCACAAAAAACGACGCAGGGCAACGGCTGGACAAGTTCCTCACCAAGACCTACCGCAATCTGCCTATGCCCCTGCTGTATAAGGCCATCCGCAAGAAGGATATCCGCCTTAACGACAAGCGGTGCGAGGCCTCCGACCGCCTGAAAGAGGGGGACGTGCTCCGTCTGTTCCTTCCCGATGACGCCTTGGAGATCGCGCCCCCCACCTACGAGTTTATGCACGCCTCCCGTCAACTGGACATCGTGTATGAGGACGAGCACCTGCTTCTGCTCAACAAGAAGGCAGGACTGCTGGTGCATCCTGACGATCGGGAGTTTGCCGACACTCTGCTATTCCGTGTGCAACGGTATCTGTACGAAAAGGGGGAATACGACCCCGCCAACGAGCAGAGCTTTGCCCCCGCGCTGGTCAACCGCATCGACCGCAACACCTGCGGCATCGTCATCGCTGCCAAGACGGCGGTGGGTCTGCGGATCCTGAATGAGAAGCTGAAAAACCGAGAGATCGAAAAATACTATCTCTGCATCGTCCACGGCAATATGCCCAAGCGCGAGGACACCTTGGAAGGGTATTTGGAAAAGAACGAAGCCCAGAATCGGGTATACATCTCGGACACCGCCAAGCAGGGCGCCCGCACCATCCGCACCCGCTACAAGGTGCTGGAAGAACGAGGAAACCTATCCCTGTTGGAGATCCAACTGCTTACGGGGCGCACCCACCAGATCCGCGCCCATTTAGCCAGCATCGGGCACCCTCTGCTGGGAGACGGCAAATACGGCACCAATGCCCTCAACAAAGGCACCGGCTTTAACAAGCAGGCACTGTGCTCCTACCGCTTGGAGTTTGCCTTCATCACCCCTGCGGAGGAACTGGACTATCTCAACGGCAAAGCCTTCACCCTGACCGACGTGTGGTTTGCCGATCAATTCCGCAAGGGCGAGATCGGATAATGGAAGAAGCACCTATGGCATAGCCATAGGTGCTTCTTTTAGCGTTCAAACACCACATTGTTTTCTTTAACCGTCACCCGTACCGTGTCCCCTTTTTGATACACGCCGGCCAACAACTGCTCTGCCAAGGGATCCTCCACCCGTGTCTGCAAGGCCCGCCGCAAGGGTCGGGCGCCGTACACAGGGTCAAATCCCACCTGCGCCAAAAAGGGGGCTACTGCCTCATCAATATAACAGTCGTACCCCAACCGCTCCACCCGCCGAGCCAATTCTTCCAGCATACGGGCGGCGATATGAGTCACCTGCGCCGTGGTCAAGGGGCGAAACAGCACCACCTCGTCAATGCGATTGAGAAACTCGGGGCGAAAATGCTTTTTCAGCTGACTCATCAGTTCATTGCGCAGAAAAGCGGCGCTTGTGTCGCCATCCCCTTGGGTAAAGCCCACACGCCCCTCTCCCGCCAGTTGCCGCGCCCCCACGTTGGAGGTCATAATAATCAGGGTATGGCGAAAATCCACCCGCCGCCCCTGCCCGTCGGTGAGCTGCCCCTCTTCCAGCACCTGCAACAGCAAATGAAACAGATCGGGGTGGGCTTTTTCGATCTCGTCCAGCAGCTCCACGCTGTACGGGCGGCGGCGCACCGCTTCGGTGAGCTGTCCTCCCTCCTCGTGCCCCACATAGCCGGGGGGCGACCCTACCAGACGGGAGACGGCGTGTTTTTCCATATAATCCGACATATCCAGTCGGATCACCGCCTTTTCCTCTCCGAAAAGGGCGTGAGCCAACGCCTTACACAGGGCGGTCTTGCCCACACCGGTGGGACCGCAGAACAAGAAGGAACCGGCGGGGCGGTTGGGATCCTGCAACCCTACCCGACTGCGGCGCACCGCCCGCGCCACCGCCGACACTGCCTCCTCCTGCCCCACTAAGCGGTGGTGTAGCTGCCGCTCCAGCTGTTGGAGCCGCCCTCGCTCCTCCCCCGACACCTGCTCCACGGGGATACCCGTCCAACCGGCCACCACCGCCGCCACATCCGCCGCCCCTACCGTTTCGGCGGCGACGCAAACAGCCTCTGCCTGCTCTTCCAACGTCCGTTCCTCTTCCCGTAGGGCGATGGCCCGTTCATAGTCTTGGGCACGGATAGCCGCGCTTTTCTCTGCGCACACCCGCGCCCGTTGCTGCTGCCATCGGTGCGCCGTATCGCTGCGGGTGCGCAGACGCACCCGACTGGCGGCTTCGTCCATCAAGTCGATGGCTTTATCCGGCAGAAAGCGGTCGGGAATATACCGCACCGCCATATCCACCGCCGCCTGCAAGGCATCGTCCCCGATACGTACCCGATGATGCGTCTCGTATCGCTGACGCAGACCGCTGAGGATCACCTTTGCCTGCTCGGGGGTAGGCTCCCCGACCGTCACCGGCTGGAATCGCCGCTCCAACGCCGCGTCCTTCTCTATGTGTTTGCGGTATTCCTCAATGGTGGTGGCGCCAATGAGTTGCAGTTCCCCTCGCGCCAACACGGGTTTTAGGATGTTGGCCGCGTCCACCGCGCCTTCGGCAGAGCCGGCGCCGATGAGGTTGTGGATCTCGTCAATGAACAACAGCACATCCCCTGCTTTGCCCACCTCTGCCACCGCGTTCTTCACCCGTTCCTCAAAGTCCCCCCGATACTTGGTGCCGGCCACCATACCGGTGAGATCCAAGGTGAGCAGTCGCTTGTTTTGCAGTGCCTCCGGCACGTCCCCCTCCATCATTCGCTGGGCCAGACCTTCCACTACCGCGGTCTTGCCCACCCCCGGCTCTCCGATAAGACAGGGGTTATTCTTGGTGCGACGGCAAAGGATCTGAATGACCCGACGGATCTCCTCTTCCCGCCCGATGACGGGGTCGATCTTGCCCATTTGCGCCAAACGGGTCAGGTCCCGTCCGTACTGATCCAGCACGGGGGTGCGCCCGTTCTTCGCAGCTGGGCGGGGTGCACCCACCCCCATGGATGCACCGCTCCCCATCCGCCCTAATTCGCTCAGTAGCTCCGTAGGACGACCGTCCAACAGCATCAGTAGCCGTACCGCCACACTGGTATCGTCCCGCAGAATGGCCCCCAGCAGATGCTCGGTGCCCGCCAGCCGTTGCCCTGCGATGGCCGCATCGGTGAGGGACGCCTCCATCACCGCCTTAGCACGGGGAGTAAAATCCTCCGGTGTCAACTGACTGTATGCACCGGCATTCTCCGCCGCCAAGATCTTCTCCGCATACCGCATCACGGTAATGTCGTGGGCGGCCAGCACCACCGCCGCCACCCCGCTGCCCTCTCGGAGCAGACCCAAGAGAAGATGCTCGGTGCCCACGTAGGTATGCCCCATCTCCCTTGCACATTCAATGGCCAGATTGAGGGCGGTATTCGCCTTTTCGGTGTATCGTTTAAATCGGTACATAGCCTTCCCCTCCTATATAGAATATAGGTTGCTCTCTGTCCACTTATACAAAGTTTTTTGCACCACCTGCCCCCTTGCCACATACTTTGAAAGTGTAAGGGGGTGGAATGAATGTGTCTGCGTAATCTGTTCTGTGGCAGCGATTGCAACTGGATCCTGCTCATCATCATCGTTCTGTTGCTGATCGATGATAACGGCAATGGTTGCGGTAACGTAGGTTACACCAACAATGGCTGTGGTGGTTGCGGCGGCTATGCCAACAACGGTTGCGACTGCGGTTGCGGTTGCTGATTTCCCTTGCCGACGGAACGGTCTTTCGACCGTTCCGTCTTTTTTTGTGACAGGACTTGACATTTTTCCCTATTTTTGGTAATATCGTGTTACCAAATTCAACAAAGGAGGAATCACCTATGACCTCTACCGGTATTGTGCGCCGCATCGACTCCGCCGGCCGCTTTGTGTTGCCCATTGAATTGCGGCGGACCTTGGACATCGAGGATACCGATGCGCTGGAGATTTTTTTGGAGGATAACACCATTATTCTGAAAAAATACCAGCCTGCCTGCATTTTCTGCGGCAACGCACGGGATGTGAGCGGCTACAAGGGGAAAAACGTGTGCGGCAACTGCCGCCGCGAGTTGGGCGACTCCGTCTGATCCGATACAAACAAAGAAACAGCCGCTATCCTACGGGATAGCGGCTGTTTCTTATTCTTCTTATCAGTCGACGGTGGTCTCGGTGTTACGGCGCTCAAACAGACGGGTGATCTCTGCCAGATCGTCGTCCTCATCGCCCCAAGTATTCAGGTTGATGGTGGTCTGGGCGGGGCTGATATCGTTGTTCATCGCACGGGTGCCGGCCTTGTAATCGGCGGTCAGGCCGGTGGCGATAACGGTGACGCTCACCTCGTCGCCCATCTCAGAATCCAGGCTGTAACCCCAGATGATGTTGGCATCGGGATGCATCTGGTCGCTGATGGCGCTGGTGGCGCGCTCCATCTCCTCGAAGTCGAAATCCTCGGGCGCCACAATATAAATGAGCACACCGTGGGCGCCCTGAATGGAGGTCTCCAACAGGGGGCTCTCCACCGCGGCCTTGGCGGCCTCCTCGGCGCGATCCTTACCCTCGGCACGACCCATACCCATATGGGCAAAGCCCGCATCCTTCATAATGGTCAGCACGTCGGCAAAGTCCAGGTTGATGTCGCCGGGACGCAGGATCAGCTCGGAGATGCTCTGCACACCCTGACGCAGTACCTCATCCGCCATCTCAAAGGCGTTCTTCATAGTCAGCTTCTCGGTGGTGACCAGTCGAATGCGATCGTTGGGGATGACCACCAGACTGTCCACGTGCTCTTTCAGGGCGGCGATGCCGTCCTCCGCCTGACTCATACGGCGCTTGCCCTCAAAGCCGAAAGGCTTGGTGACAATACCCACCGTCAGGATGCCCATATCGCGAGCGATCTCCGCCACAACAGGCGCCGCGCCGGTGCCGGTGCCGCCGCCCATACCGGCGGTGACAAACACCATATCCGCGCCCTGCAACGCCGCCACGATCTCATCGCGGCTCTCCTCGGCGGCGCGCTGACCGCGCTCAGGATTGCCGCCGGCGCCGTGGCCGCGGGTCAACTTCTCACCGATCTGGATCTTATGAGTCGCCAAGGAAACATCCAGCACGGCGGCATCGGTATTCACGGCCATAAACTCTACGCCGCGCACACCGCCGCGCACCATACGGTTGATGGCGTTGCCGCCGCCACCGCCTACGCCGATGACCTTGATCGTAATGCTGTTATTCGGGACTGCTGCGTCGATCTGCATCATATTGTCGTCCTCCTATACCACAAGAAGTAGATTCTTGTTATACTTTTATACACTATACATTGTAGCACAGCCTGTCCCGCTTTGCAACAGCAAATTTTGAAAATATAAAAATATTTCTGTTTTACCGTAGAAAAAGCAGAGAAGTCTACTCACGACTTCTCTGCTTTTTTATCCCGTATGAAATTATTGAGCGGAGGTGTCGCCCTCGCTGCTATCGGAACTGTCGGCAGAAGCATCCTCAGACACCTCAGGCTCCTCTTTCTCCAACAGCTCCGGCGGCGTATAGATGCCCCGATCATTGTTGGGGTCTTCGTCCGCATAGGAGGTCATATCAAAGCGACCGGAGGCGTTTTCTCCGTTGTTTTTCAACAGAGTGGGCAGGGTATCCGCCAGCACGGCGATCTGCTCGGACAGATTGCTCTCATTGCCCAGCACCACCTGCAACCGCTCGTTGAGGAGCAGGCTCAGATTGGTCTTGTGGGTCATATCAATGGTGGTCATACTGTCCAGACCGTAGAGATTGGCCGCCGCCACCAGCGTGCGGCACACCCGCAGGCTCCGCTCGTCCAGCAGTTTCTCTCCCAGCGCGTTGCTTTCGATAACAGCGCCGCGCACACGGAGCAACCCCTCGGTGAGTTGATCGGCAGTGACGTGTTCCAGTGCGTGGTTGTTTTCCCCCACGATGGTCCAGCCCTCGTCGGTCTCCACCGCGGCCATCACGGAGGTCTCCCCCACGCGGATATGCAGCGTATCAAAGGAGGTATTGCCGATCTCCACCGAATTGAGATAAGGGAAGGCCTTAATGAGCGCATCGCAGGCTTGCACCTTGTTGACCCCCATCAGGCTCTGTCCCACATATAGACCGCTTTGCTGGATGATCTGTTCGGGGGTATAGCGGGTCTCTCCCTCCACCAGGATCTCCCGCACCGCCAAGAAGCCGGTGGTCTCCCCCCGTTTGCTCTGCTGGGTACCCACGATCTTCATCACCACCAGACCGCCCACCAATAGGAGCAGCAGCACCGCTGCCAATACAATGGCGGTGCGGATGATCATCAGCCGACGGCGACGGCGGCGGCGCGCCAGTTGACGGGCCTCCTGCAAAGTTTCCGGTCGTTGTTCTTTCATACGTTTCATTCCTTTTCTCAGTCTGTCTTATATCCCGCGACGAATGGTCGCTCCCACAGCCGTTAAACAGCCGCACAGATCATCGTAACCCCGATCCAGATGTTCGGGGCGAATTACCTGACTCTCCCCTTTGGCGGCCAAAGCCGCCACCACAAGGGCGGCGCCTCCCCGCAGGTCGGTGCAGGCTACCGTGGCACCTTGCAACTCCTCAGCGCCCTCTACCACCGCCACGCGGCCGTCTACCTGAATACGGGCGCCCATACGGGCCAATTCATCCACATAGCGATAGCGGTTTTCAAAAATATTCTCGATGAACACACTGGTCCCCTGCCCCACGCAGGCCGCCGCCAACAGAGGCGCCGCCGCGTCGGTGGGAAACCCCGGATAGGGCATGGTGCGCACCGTGCCCAGTCGTCCCAGTCGGGCAGGGGCGGTGATACGCAGGCGCCGCTCCCCTTCTCCGGTGATGCGGCATCCCGCCGCCTCCAACGGAGGGAACACGGGGAACGCAGGCAACACGGGACAGTGAGTGAGCAGCTGATCGCCGCCGGTGGCGGCGGCCGCCGCCAAATAGGTTGCCGCCTCGATCCGATCCCCCATCACCCAATGGCAGGCACCCCGCAAACGGGGTACCCCTTCGATCACCAGCGTACCGCACTCGGCACCGCGAATACGGGCACCGCAGGCGTTAAGAAAGGCACACAGATCCCCGATCTCCGGCTCCCGTGCCGCGTGGCGCAGCACCGTGGTGCCTTGGGCGGTACACGCCGCCAACAGCACGTTCTCGGTAGCCCCTACACTGGGGAAGGGCAAAGTGATCGTCGTGCCCCGCAGCTTTTTCTCCGCACGGCAGTGAATATAGCCGTGATTCTCCTCCACCGTCACCCCCAACTGCCGCAGGGCAGACAGGTGCAGATCGATGGGACGGGGCCCCAACTCACAGCCACCGGGATAGGTCATCACCGCCTCGCCGCAACGGGCCACGATGGCACCCAAGAACACGATGGAAGAACGCATTTCCCGCATCAGTTCGTCGGGTATACGACACTCCTTGATGGCGGTGGCATCCACCGTGACGGTGCGCTCCTGTCGGGTCACCCCACACCCCAGATGCCTGAGTATCGCCATAGACGCAGTCACATCCGACAAACAGGGGCAATTATGTATCTCGCTGACCCCCTGCACCAGCAGGGTAGCCGCCAGCAACGGCAAGGCGCTGTTTTTGGCGCCGTGGATGGGGATCTCCCCCTCCAACCGCTTGCCGCCGCTGATGATAAATCCATCCATACCGACGCCTCCTCTCCACACCACCAAGGTATGCAAAAGTAGGTCGTCCGGTCCGTAATTACTTAGATCTCACCAACAACCGCAGTTGCTTTACGATGCGTTCATCCGCATCGGTGATGGCCGCACCCCGCACGTTTTTCTCCATCTGTGCCAGACGGGCAGGGTCACCGGTCACCTGACGGATCGCCTCCCACAAGGAGTCGGCGGTCAGCTCCTTCTCTTCAATACAGATCGCCGCACCGCGGTTGACCAGCACCATGGCGTTGTGGTACTGGTGATTCTCCGCCACATAGGGGGAGGGAATGAGGATGGAGGGCTTTCCGGCGGCGGGCAACTCGCTGAGGGTCATAGCGCCGCATCGGCAGATCACCAGATCCGCCGCCGCCATACAGCGGGGCATATCGTCGATGTATTCCCGCACCGTGATGCCGTCCCCCGTCAGGGGCACCTGCCTCTTTTCCAGCAGCTCCTTCATAGCGGCAAAGCCCGCCTTGCCCGCGCCGTGGATGTGCTGTAAGCCACCCTCTTTGCGGCTGCGGCACAGCACCTCCGCCATGGCCTCGTTGATCCGTGCCGCCCCCAAACTGCCGCCAAAGGACAGCACCATGGGGCGTTCATCCAGACCTAACTCCTTGCGGGCTGTGGCCTTATCCATGGTAACAAAGCCATCGCGGATGGGGTTACCGGTGACCGCCGCCTTGGTGTCTTCCGGCAGGTGACGACGGGCGTCCTCACTGCACAGCAGTACCGTGGCGCCCTCTTTTGCCAACATCTTCACCGTTACACCGGGATAGGCGTTGGACTCGTGCACCGCCGTGGGCACACCGGCGCGGATGGCCTCCCGCAGCACGGGACCGCACACGTAGCCACCGGTTCCCACCGCCAGATCGGGTTTAAACTCTTTGATAATACGGGCAGAGTGGAGACTGGCGGTAACCACATCCACCGCCGCCAACACGTTGCGCCCGATGTTTTTCAGACTCAGCCGCCGCTGAAATCCCCGCACACTCACCGTGCGGATGGGATAGCCTGCCGCCGGCACCAGCTGGGTCTCCATACGACCCTTGGCACCCACAAACAAGAACTCCGCGTCGGGGTATTCCTTTTTAAGCAGTTCGGCAATAGCCAGTGCCGGATTAATGTGTCCGGCGGTACCGCCGCCGGTCATTAGAATGCGCATAACCCCACTCCTTTATAGTTTCTCCATGCGGGATTGTCGGGATATGGACAGCACCACGCCCATCTGCAACATCAGCATCAGAATGGAGGTGCCGCCGTAACTGAAAAAGGGAAGACTGATACCGGTGTTGGGGAGCAGGTTGGATACCACCGCCACGTTGATGGCTACCTGCAAACCAATCTGCAAGGTCAGTCCCAACGCCAGCATAAACCCGAACTTATCGGGCGCCTTCATGGCGATGGTGAGACCGCGCCACACCAGCAAGCCGAACAGCGCCAGCACAATAATGGCGCCCACCAACCCCATCTCCTCACAGAAGATGGAGAAAATAAAGTCGTTCTGAGGTTCGGGCAGGAACAGATGCTTCTGGCGGGAGGCGCCGGCGCGCTGCCCCAACAATCCGCCGGAACCGGTGGCATACAGGGACTGCGCCGTCTGCCAGGCGTGGTCCCGACCCGAAACACCGTCGGCAAAGGTGATCTCATTGGCGTAGGACTCCAAGGGATGCAGCCACACGGCGATACGGTCCTGCTCATACCCCAATACCGCCACCATAAACACCACTCCGGCCACGCCTGCACCCAAGATGCTCAGCAAATAGAACAGGCGTACACCGCCGATATACATCATCAGGAAGCCCAATGCGGCGATCAGCATCGTACCGGACAAATGGGGCTCTATGATGACCAGCGCGCAGGTAATGCCCAACAACACGAACAAAGGCAAAAAGCCCGAAAGAAAACTCTTCATTTTCTTGTAATTCAGTGAGATCAGGTGGGCAAACAGCAGCACCAGCGCAAACTTTGCCAATTCCGACGGCTGAAAGGAGATGCCGCCGATATAGATCCAGCGCTTAATGCCGGTCTGCGAAGGCATAAAATAGGCTGCGATCAACAGTACGATGCTCAGCAGCCAAATGGGAATGGCAAAGCGGTGCAACTGGTGATAATCCACCATAGACACCAACAGCATACCCACTAACCCCATACCGGCAAACAGAAGCTGTTTACGAATAAAGAAATAACTGTCTCCGTCCTCGTAATTAAAAGCGTACACGTGGCTGGCGGAATACAGAGTGGCCAGTCCGATGATAAGGATGATCATCAACAGCACAAAGAAATACATATCGAAGCCGCTGGAAAGATTAAAGAAACCTCGCAACCCCTTTTTTCGGTTGGCAAGGGACGAACCGCTTTGTGCGCCACGGGGCATGGGCACGGTTTTTCCGGCTGCCATAGCGTACACTCCTTTCTTTCACAATCAATACTAGCCCATCAACCCAGTACTTGCAAGGCGATGGCTACGCCGCACCCTACCAGAGTCACGGCGGCAAAGGTCAGCACAATGCGGTTCTCACTCCATCCGCACATCTCAAAGTGATGGTGCAGAGGACTCATCTTGAACAACCGCTTGCCGTGGGTGATCTTGAAATAGGCCACCTGCAAAATAACCGACAGATTCTCGGCTATGTACAGGATGCCGATGGGGACCAGCAGGAAGGGCTGGCGGATGCCGAAAGCAAGCGCAGTCAGTGCGCCGCCGATAAACAAAGAGCCCGTGTCCCCCATAAAGACCTTAGCGGGATGGAAGTTCCACAGAAGGAAGCCGGCCAGACCGCCGGCCAACGACGCTGCCACCAAGCTCTGGGACAAGGTGCCCACCAAGCCGGCCAACAGCATCAGCGCCAGCGCCGCCACAAAGCCGGTGAGACCGCACAGGCCGTCCACACCGTCGGTCAGGTTGGTGGCATTGGACATAGCAATGATGACAAATACCGCGAACGGGATATACCAGATGCCCCAGTCCACCTTACCGAGGAAGGGGATGAAAAACTCACCGCCGCCGTACACATACAGCAGCACCGCATAGGTCACGGACACCAGCAATTGAAGCAGGATCTTTTGCAAGGCGCTCAGCCCCTTGTTTTGCTTCTTGACTACCTTAATATAGTCGTCCAGAAAGCCGATAAGACCGCAGCCCACTGCCAACCCGATGCCGCCCCAGAAACGAGCGGTCATAGAGGGGGTCATCTGCATAAATTGAGGATCCAGCACATTGGCCAGCACCACCGCCGTCACAATGGCGACGAGGAAGCCCACAATGAACAGAATACCACCCATGGTAGGGGTGCCCTGCTTCTTCTGATGCCAAGAAGGGCCTTCTTGCAGAATGGTCTGTCCGAACTTCAACTTGTGGAGCCAAGGAATCAGCACCTTGCCCAGCACAGCCGCTATACCGAAAGAAACCACGGTGCATACCGCCAACAACAGCGCGTGTAAATCCGTCATATCCATGCCTCCGTTCTTTTATCGGGCCAACGCATCGGCCACCACTTCCCGTTCATCCAAGTGGATGGTGCCGGTGTTGAGTATCTGATAGGTCTCGTGCCCTTTGCCCGCCAGCAGGATGGTGTCCCCTGCCTGCGCGTGGGCGATGGCCCAGTGAATGGCCTCCACCCGATTCTCGATCACCGTGTAGGGGGTCTTGCTGTCTTTCAGACCCGCCAGTATGTCCTCAATGATGGCGGCAGGGTCCTCCGTGCGGGGATTATCCGAGGTCACCACCAGATGATCCGACAGAGCCGCCGCGGTGGCACCCATCAAGGGGCGCTTGGTGCGGTCCCGATCACCGCCGCAACCGAACAGAGTCACCAGCCGTCCGTTACAGCACTCTTTGAGGGTACGGCAGATGTTGTCCAGTCCGTCGGGGGTGTGGGCGTAGTCAATGACCACCGTGAAATTCCGTCCGGTGGGCACTACTTCGGCACGGCCCTTGACACCGGTGGCGGCGGACAGCGCCTGAACCACCCGCTCGAAGTCCATACCCAACCGCAGGCACACGGTGGCAGCACACAGACCGTTATACACCGAGAACTGACCGGGAATCTGCATATTCACCCGCCCGATCTTGCCGATGCTCACCAGCTCGAAGTCCACTCCGTCTGCTCGATGGCGGATGTTGCGGGCCACATAGTCTGCCTCGTTCTTCTTGGCGGAATAGGTGGTCAGGGGGCAAGTAACCCCTTCGGCCATTCCTTCGGCCCAGGCATCGTCCAAATTAACAATAGCCTGACGGCTCATAGAGAACAGCTGCTTCTTGGCCTGCATATAGGCTTCCATAGTGCCGTGATAATCCAAGTGATCTTGCGTCAGGTTGGTGAACACACCCAATTCATAGGTGCAACCCGCCACCCGATGCTGATGCAAAGCGTGGGAGGACACCTCCATCACGCAATAGCCGCACCCCTCCGCCACCATCAGGGACAAGAGTTCCTGCAAGTCGTAGGGGTCGGGGGTGGTGTGCTGAGAGGGGATCACCCGATCCCCGATCTGATTCTGAATGGTACCGATGAGTCCCACTTTGTGCCCATCGTACTCTAACATGGACTTGATGAGGGTGGTGGTGGTGGTTTTGCCGTTGGTGCCGGTGACGCCTACCAAGCGAATCCGACGGGCAGGATGACCGAACCAGTTGGCACAGATCTGCGCCCATACCAAACGGGTATTCTCACAGTGAAGCTGTGCATCCAGCCCCAAATCCCGTTGCACCACCACGGCGGCGGCGCCGTTTTCCAGCGCCCGCGCGGCATACTCGTGTCCGTCCACCGCCGTACCGGCGATACAAACGAAAAGACTGTTCTTCTCCACTCGACGGGAGTCGCAGGTGATAGAGGTGATCTCCACATCCGCCAAAGCGCCCAAGGAAATACCGGTATCCTGCAACAATTGCGCTAATTTCATACGATGCACCGTCCTCTCCCATCAGTTCTCCTGAATATCATTGTATGCAAAAGTCACGGTAATAACCGTGCCCTTGGGCACCTCGGTGCCCTCTTTCACGTTCTGTGTTCTGGACACGGCGGCGGCACTGGAACCGCCCACCAGTCCCTGCATCTGCACATTAAGGCCCAACTGTGCGGCGATGCTGCCGATCTCGGTGACCGACCGTCCCACGAAATTGGGCACCTTCACGGTGGCCGCCTCGGTATCCTCGGTGTACAGGAGCACCGTACCGCCCGCAGGAATGGACTGACCCGCCTCCGGCACCTGCCGCAGCACCGTGTCTCCCTTGCCCACGATGGTGGCCTTGAGTCCCGTGTTGACTACCTTGTTCTGGGCCACGACGGTGGTCTGATTCACCACCAAAGGAGTAGTGCGGGACAGGGAGTTAAGTTCTTCGGTAGTATAAGAGGGCTCGATACCCAGATGGGGCAGGGATGCCTCAAAGATCTTTTGCGCCACGGGGGCGGACAAGGTGCCGCCGTAGCGGATCTCGGTCTGGGGATCGTCCAACAGCACCAACACGGCGATCTGAGGATCGTCCGCCGGCGCAAAGCCGCTGAAAGAAGCCACCACGTCTTTGGTATCTTCCTTGGTATCCCGCTTCTCGGAGGTACCGGTCTTACCCGCCACCCGATAACCGGCTACATACGCATTCTTGGAGCCACCGCCGTTGACGATGTCACCCAGAATGGCGCAGATGCGGCGGGAGGTATCCTCCGAAATGATCTGCCGCTTGACCTCAGTGGGGGTGGTGGATACCACGTTGCCGTCCTCGTCAAGAATGTGGGAGACCACGTGGGGGGTCACCAGCTTGCCGCCGTTGGCAATGGCGCACATAGCGGTGATCATCTGAATGGGGGTGACCTTGAAGGTCTGACCGAAGGCGGCGGTGGCCAGCGAGCTCTCATACTCCGCCAGACTGGCCGCTCCGTAATACAGACCTGCATTGGACATTTCGCCGTTCATATCGATGCCGGTCTTCTCGGTGAAACCGAAGCCGTTAAAATACTTAAAGAAGGTGTTGGCGCCGATTTTCAGTCCCAACTGGATAAAGTAAGGGTTGCAGGAGTTGGAGACCGCATCGTGCAGGTTCAGGGTGCCGTGGGCACGGGGATAAATATGGCACCGCACGAACCAGCCGCCCACGTGAAAGCCGTTGGCGCAATTGAAACAAGTGCTCTCGGAGATCAGGTTCTCCTCCAACCCCATAGCGGTGGTGAAGACCTTAAAGACCGAACCGGGCTCATAGGTCTCGGTGATGGCCTTGTTGTTCCATTGGAGCTGACGGGCGGCGGAGAGCGCCTGATTCTTTTCATCCCCCGACAGCGCTGCCAGCATAGTCTGGGTGGTGGGATCGGTGACGGTGAAGGGGTCGTTGGGATCATAGTCCCCCTTGGTAGCCATAGCCAACACCGCGCCGGTGTGTACGTTCATTACAATGGCCACACCCCGATTGCGGGCGCCGGTGGCCTCCACCGCTTCTCCTAAAAACTTCTCTGCATACATCTGCACCGTAGGGTTGATGGTGGTGACCACGCCGTTGCCGTCCTTGGCATCCACCACCTTGGTGTATTCCATGGTGGTGGGCATCTGGTCGCCGATGCCGTTCCGAGCGGTGACGATGCGACCGGGCACGCCCGCCAGCACCGACTCATATTTGGCCTCTAAGCCTTCCAGTCCGTTGTTATCCGTACCGGTGAAGCCCAACACCGTAGAGGCCAAGGTCCCCTGCGGATAATACCGCTTGTAGTCGGTGATGATATAGAAGGCATAGGACAGTCCGTTATCCTCCACCCATTGGGTGAAGGCGGTCTTGTCGTTGTATTCCACCTTGGATTTAATGACCTCGTACTGGGAGTGGGTCTTGCCGGTCTGCTCATACACCTTGTCGCGGTCCAGACCGAACATCTCGGACAGTCCGTCGGCAATGCGCTGACGCACCAGCTCCAGTCCCTGCTCCTTGGTGAGCTCCTGCTCTTTATCCACCCCTTGCAACCGTTTCCAGTTGCAGGCGGCCACGTTCTTGGGGGACATAATGATCTTCCATACGTCCGCGGACTCCGCCAGAGGGGTCATATCCGAGGCGTAGATGGGGCCGCGCTTGGCGGTGACCACCGTGTCGCTGAGCTGTTGGGACACCGCCCGCTTCTGCCAGTCCTCCGCCTCCACGATCTGCAAATACCCCAGCCGAAGCACATTGGCCAGCAAGAACAGACCCGCCACCAACACCACGGCGACCCGCGCCCGCACCCGCATCTGTCGGGTGGGTGTGCGGGTGGTTGCAGTGTTTTTCTTCTTTTCGCTCATCCTGCGCCATCCTTTCTGCTCGACTGTGGCTTTAATATACGCGCGCGTGCGCGAGAATTATACCAATAAGAAATCTCGGACACCCCCTATCGACAACTTTCAACAAGGGGCAATAAAACAACAAAACGAGAGTCAAGATCGTGTCCGTCTCAACTCTCGATGCTGCCTGTGCTCACTCACAATATAGGTATGCTGACAGGCGCATAATATGCCGCCTTACGACAATAAGTCAAGCAGGGCATTCCACGCCTTACTAAACCAGCTGTCGTTCTCATTGGCGAGGGACACCTGATCCTGTTCTTTGGCCTCGATATAGTAGACCTGATTGCTGCCCACCGGCAACAATCCGTTATCCTGCGCATACTGATTCACCCGCTCGGCGGAGGTAAGTCCCGCCAACTCGGATTGGAGTCGCACCTGCTCGGACTGCAACGCGTTGAGGGCGGCTTGTCCGTCGGACAGTTGCTTGTTCATCTCGGTGAGCCGCACGTTGCAGGTGATGAAATAGCCCACCATACCCATCACCAGCACCCCCACCAGCAGGTAAACGATCACATTGAGCGCCGACTGCCGACGGGTGCGGCGGCGGGCATCTTCCTGCACTTTCTTGGTATTTTTCAGTGCCACCAGACGGGGCTCGCGGGGCTGAAACCGCTCTAAATCATAGGCTTGGCTCGTGCGTGCCATATCGTTTACCTCCTTTCATTAGGGTGCTTGTCCGCGTCAGTCGCGGTAACGTTCGTGTACTTTCTCGACACAGCGCAGCTTGGCACTGCGGCTGCGGGGGTTGTCCGCCAATTCCTGCTGGGTGGCGGTGGCCGGTTTCTTGGTGACCAGGGTGGCCGCCGGTGTGCGCCCGCACATACAAATGGGCGCCTCACGGGGGCAGACACATCCTTGCCGCAGGACTTGGAATCGATTCTTGACCATCGCATCCTCCAAAGAGTGGAAGGTGATGATGGCCAGCCGTCCGCCCACATTCAGGCAGTCAAAAGCGGTGTCCAGTGCCGCCGACAAACAGTCCAGTTCGCCATTGACGGCGATACGCAGTGCCTGAAACACCCGACGGGCGGGATGTCCGTCCCGACGGGCCGCTGCCGGCACCGAACGGCTGATAATGTCCGCCAGTTGCAGGGTGGTGGCGATGGGAGTCTTTTCCCGTTCTCTAACAATAGCGCGGGCAATGGGGCGGGAGAACTTTTCCTCCCCGTAGCGCCAAAAGATATCCGCCAGTGCCCGTTCGTCCAAGGTGGCCACCAGATCGGCGGCGGAGGTGCCCTGTTGGCTCATCCGCATATCCAAGGGGGCATCGTGGTGGTAGGAGAACCCTCGCTCCGGCGCGTCCAACTGGTGGGAGGAAACGCCGATGTCCAGCAGAATGCCGTCCACGCCGTCAATACCTAAGTCATCCAGCGCCTGCCGCATATGCACAAAGTTAGTTTGTACCAAGGTGGCGGGCAGACCCGCCAGTCGCGCCCCTGCCGCCGCAATGGCATCGGGGTCTTGGTCCAGGGCGATCAGCCGCCCCGTGGTCAGCCGAGAGGCAATGGCGTGGGAGTGTCCCCCGCCGCCGGCGGTACCGTCCAGATAGATGCCGTCGGGGCGAATGTTCAACGCCTCTATGGTCTGGTCCAGCAATACCGGGCGGTGATAGCCAAAAGACTGTTCCGCCATCCTTGCCACCTCACTTAGAATCCGTATTTGATAAACTCTTCTTCCAACTTATCATCGGTCATATCCGTCATCTCCTGCTCGTATACCGCAGGATTCCAGATCTCGGCACGGCGTCCGGCGCCGATGATCAGGCAAGGCTTCTCCAAGCCGGCCTTAGCAATCAGGTTTTTGTTCAGCAGGATGCGCCCCTGCGCATCGGGGGTCACGTCCTCGGCGGACTCGGTCACCTTGCGCAGCAGTTTGCGGGTCTCGGCCATGGGCGCCTCGGTGATCTTTTGCAAGAGGCTATCCCACTCCTCCAAGGAGTAGAGGCTGACGCAGCGGTCCAGCACGCAGGCCGCGATGAAGGTCTCGCCCAATTTCTCACGGAGCTTGACGGGCACAAACACGCGGCCCTTGGCATCCATATTATGTTCAAACCGACCGTACAGCATCATGACCCGTCACCTCCTTTGTTGTCCTTTTATGGTCTCACCACTTGTCTGTGGAAAACTCGGTGGAAGATGTGGAAAATCACCACAACGCACCACTTTGATGCACTTTCCACCACTTAGGCCCATTATATAATACATTTTGCAAAAAATCAATAGGAAAATATTACTTTTTTTCTTTTGCACCAAAAAACTTTTCACGGTAAAAACAGACGCAAAAAAGCCGCCCGCAACTCTCGTTGCGAGCGGCTTTGCCGTCATTTTTATTCGTTTTTACACATTAAACAGGAACTCCACTACGTCGCCGTCCTGCATCACGTACTCCTTGCCCTCGGTGCGGACCAGACCCTTGCCGCGGGCGTTGGCCAGCGAGCCGCAGGCCATCAGATCGTCATAGGCGATGACCTGCGCGCGGATGAAGCCCCGCTCAAAGTCGGTGTGGATGCGACCGGCGGCCTTGGGGGCCTTCCACCCCTTGTGGATGGTCCAGGCGCGCACCTCCTTCTCGCCGGCGGTGAGGAAGGAAATGAGACCCAACAAAGAATAACTCTTCTGGATCAGCCGATCCAGACCGGAGTTGGTCAGACCCAACTCGGACAGAAACAGCAGCTTCTCCTCTGCGTCCATATCTACGATGTCTGCCTCCATCTGGGCGCAGATGGGCAGCACCTCGGCGCCCTGCTCGGCGGCCAGCGCCGCCACCTTCTGATAGTGGGGGTTACCGGTGGGCTCGCCGCCCGCAAAGTCGTCCTCCGACAGATTGGCGGCGTAGATAATGGGCTTGGAGGTGAGCAGAGCCATCTGTCCCATCATACCCACCTCGTCCTCGTCGCAGTCGAGGGCGCGGGCAGGCTTGCCATCCTCCAACAGGGCATACAAGCGTTTGAGAAAGTCCAGCTCCTTTTGCAGGCTCTTGTCGCCTTTAAGGTCCTTGGTGACACGAGCAATGCGGCGCTCCACCATCTCCATATCCGAGAAGATGAGCTCCAGATCAATGGTCTCGATGTCCCGCAGAGGGTCGATGCTGCCCTCCACGTGGATGATGTCGTCGTTCTCGAAACAGCGCACCACATGAACGATGGCGTCGCACTCGCGGATATTCCCCAGGAACTTATTGCCCAAGCCCTCGCCCTTGCTGGCGCCCTTCACCAAGCCCGCGATGTCCACAAACTCGATGACCGCCGGCACCACGGGAGGCACCTTGGCACCCTCGGTATACATCTCCTGCAAGGCGTCCAGACGGGTGTCCGGCACCGCCACCACACCCACGTTGGGGTCGATGGTGCAGAAGGGGAAATTGGCGCTCTGGGCGCCCGCATTGGTAATGGCGTTAAACAGAGTGGACTTACCCACATTGGGCAGTCCCACGATACCTAATTTCATTTTCGATTCTCTCTCCTTAAAAAGCCTTGATTTTACTGGGTTTGTCGATTTGGCGATTGCTATCTTCACCATTTCTTCACCATTTTTGCCAATCTCAAGAATCCGCCGCTTTGTAACCGGTCCACAGGAATCTCTTTCGGCTCATCTTGAACGCGATGCATCCCAGTAATTCTTCTGTTCAACTTGGTATTATACCGCATCCGGTCTGCAATTTCAATAAGTATCCTAAGATTTTTGCTTTTTTATCTACATTATAAAATAGTAAAGCACGTAACGATGATTCGTCACGTGCTTTCTACTTCTTTTCTTTTTTATGTTTCATTTTCTACATTCCTTGGTTTTAAGAAGAGTTAACTTTCCTTATTTTATAATGCTTTTTGATCTGCCGCTTTATCTGCCGTTTCAAACAGACGCATCGCATCAAACATAGAATCATCCGTTACGTGGACGTAACGATCCGTCGTCATGGCAAGAGTGGCATGTCCCAACCATCGTTGCAGCACCTTCGGTGGCACACCCCGTTCAATAGCGCGAGTGGCAAAGGTGTGACGAAGCGCATGCATACTGAAACGTTTGATGCCGGCTTTGTCGCACAACTTGTACAGGTGCGTGTCGTAGGAACTATTCTTTGCCGGCTCTCCGGTTCGATAATTAATAAAAGCCAAATCCCGCATCACCATACTCCGCTTCTCTCCCGTTAGACGGTCCTGCCAGGTCAGCACCGTCGATAAGAGAGGGGACTCTTTGCGGTTGGGTGCATTATCATAAAGCCTTTTAAGTATATCGTAGGCTCTGTTGGTCAACGGGATGGTGCGATACCCGGGTATGGATTTCGGCGGACCCGCACGCCAGCATCCTTCCTCGTATCGGTACTCCAAGGTCCTGTCCACGGCCAGCGTCCGCTTGTCCCAGTCAATCATTTCCCACGTCAATCCGACCATCTCCCCCGTACGCAAACCCGTCTCCAAAAGAAATGCGTATTGATCGTAATTGTGCGATCGCTCGGCAACTTCCAAAAACGTTCGTTGCTCATCGATGGTCAAAAATCGAATGTCGTTCGGCGCTCGAGCCGGCTTGGTGAAACGCACTCCGGCATCCATCGGATGCTTTGCCAGCAGATCATTGTTCACAGCAGCGCGGAGCATTGTCCCCATACAGATGTATGTCTGCCTAATGGTGGATCCCGCATACTCCTCCTCCATACGATTCAAAATCATCTGACAATGCATCGGTTTGACATCCGACAGCAACAACTTGCCGATCACCGGTTGAATGTTCTTTTCATAACGTGCATCATAATTACGAATGGTGTTGGGCGCACGGTTTCCCACTATGTTCTTCAACCAGTAGTCAAACCAAACGTCCACCGTAAGATTGGCTGGTGCATACACATCGCTATGTCGATCGGCATAGCGTGCATCCTCCAACCAGTTGCGCGCTTCAGCAAGCGAACGGAACAGTTCCTCCCTGCGGCGACCAAACTTGTCCACAAATCGCGCGGAATACCAGCCGTCCTTTCGTTGGCCGATTCCCTTACCACAATCTTTACCTTTAAGATTTTTACCCATAACTCGCTCCTTTCTTATCAATAACGGCCAATGTACTAGGTGTAGTAGAACACCAATCTCATCTAACCATTATTCATCTCTCTTTCGCTCTTGCGATCAAACAATGAAACTTTTGCTCAAAAACTGTTCAAATTCTTTCCGCTTGACCAACTTTTTCGTGCCAACGTAAAGAACAAAAGGACAACGGGGCGCTTTCAGCAATTGGTCAATTTTATTGATGCCAATATTGCTATACTCAGCAGCCTCTCGGATCGTCAACGTTGCCTTTAGATGGATGGGCACTCTCTCCACATTCGTCATCATAACTCTGCCTCCAATCACTCTCACGGTTGATTGCGTACGTTGAAAAATGCATCTTTCACTAATATGATACTGAATGTGCCAACCTATTTCAACCAAATCCCAGATTTCACGCCAATTTCTACCATACACCATACTGTGTAACAGCTCATCGGTCGATTCGATCCAGTCAATTAACAATCTAGCCATAATGGTATTTATATAAATGCGCTGAGAGCGTGTCTATCTCCTTTTCCGCCTTAACCGCACGCAGTAGTGTGACGCGAGCCGTTATTCTTCGATCGGTTCTGCCGTACAACCTCCGCGTTAATCATCGTTTCCAGCACTTCGGCATAGATATCATCGTGGCCAATCCGTTTGGCCATTTCACTCATACCGATTTCCATCGCTTCACGAACCAACTCAGATACATCATAGCGGAGATAGAACTGCAACGTCCGCAAAACCTCCAGGTCGATCACCCGAAGATAATAGGTCCCTCGCTGATAGGTATCCGGCTGTACAGTAAAGTAAACCACAAAGTCCTCCACCGTTTCGAATCGATGAAAGGGATAGGGATCTTCCCCTGCCGCAGTCTGCTTATCGATATAGCGAGAGTTGCAGTTGTAGATGGGTTGTTCATCAGCGATGTGCAGTTGTTCGTAAAATCCAACCTTATCCGACGGATAGGGCCCTCGCACCGTCACCACCCGAACGTACTTCATCCAGTCGTCCTTGCTGCGATGTTGCTCATATCGGGTGAGAACCTGCTTGGCCTGACCGATGTACAGAGCCGAGCCATCAGCCCCATAAAAAGAATACACATACATAGAAATTGCCTCCTTTAATTTTGATAACAAAAAATCCGTGCAGGGAAATAAACCCTACACGGAGAAGGTATGCCGAACCAAAGCAAGACACAGCACACCCCTTGTCAAACAGACAGAGATGTGTTATAGTAATGCTTACGGTGCGGATATTAATCCGTTGTGTAGGTGGTTGCTTCACCTGCGCAGGTGTATGGGAGCTGCAACTCTCATACACTGCCGTCTTTTTTGTTGTCTGCATTATAGCATATGTGTTTACACATTGTCAATAAGTTAAATGAAAAAACAAAAAATGTTAAGATATGTCTTCACATAATCGCCGGTATATGTTATGATACGGATATATGATGATTGAATCTGAAAGGTTGATTCAAATGAAACAAACAGAAGCGCAACTGCTGGCTAGTAAAAAATATCACAAAAAACTGGATAATATTATGATTCGTGTGCCTAAAGGTGAAAAAGCCATCCTAATGGCTCACGCCGCCAAACAGGGCGAATCCCTCAACGCGTTTGTTAAGCGGGCTATCTACTCAACAATGGAACAAGATAACAAAAAGAAATAATACAAGGGTTGAACATTTATCCCGATTATTAACGGAATCAAAACACATAGATATATACTCTGCGGCTTCGCGCTTCTTGGCGTGAAGCCGCATTTTTATTTTAATTGTAATTTTTTGTAAAGCACCACAACATGTAGTATTGGGCCAGTTGAAATAAGCCAAGCGATATCGGTATAATATTTATAGCTTATACTTTGGTAATACACCGAGCTGCGCGATTCTATTTTTTGTACCCGCAACTCAGTTAAGTACCCGCAACTGAGTTAACAAGCATTGGATGGAGGAACCAAAATGGTCCATCCATCCGCTTCAGGGGTCCCCCCTATGACCCCGCAAAGAACTTTTTCAATTCAAAAATGTCGTATTCAAAATTGAAAAAGTTGTCTTCGCCAATCATTCACTACGCTCATTTTATGATGAAGCACACATATATGAGGAGGATATATTATGCCTAGGCCAAGCAAAAAGAGCCAGTATACCGAAATCAAAAATCGTACTATTTTCGTTTTAATGAGCCCGATCACAAAAGAATTTTATGTGGGTTATACGCTCAGGCACAATATGCGAAGCACCTACAAAGATCATTATATTGAGGCTAAATACAAAACCGCCAATATGGTCGCCTGTCTCAAGCGTGACGGCTTTAAGCCCTGTTGTTTTGCACTTGAAACTTTGGATTGCACTAAGGTAGAAGCCTACAATCGTGTCGTGGTTTGGACAAAAATTCTAATGGAAAACGGATATGAAAATCTTGATAAAGGTGACACGATCAGTTACGCAAACGACCTTTTGGACAAGAACATCCCATTGTATGAAGAACGAAAAAACGTTTCGTTGGAAGAACACTTCAATTGCCAAAACTGCCTTTTCCCGGATTATGGAAGACAAATGTGCCGCTACAAAGGCATACCTATGATCGTAGCTCAGAAAGAAAAAGAAGATAAAAAACTCCAAAACCCTGACAACAAAACAGAGATGATCAGTCTTCGTTTTCGCAGTGACGAGTTGGAACAGGTTCGAAAAAACGCCGCCTCGGTGTGTATGACAGTTTCCGCTTATATTCGTGCTACCGCCAGAGAATTACTTGTTTACCGTTATCATAATAAAGACATTATCGAACATACGCATCAAATCACAGCAATGCGAAATGCTATAAACCAGTTGATATACTCTATCCGCAGAACAGGTGAATACGTCCCCTCAGATTTGGAATATATCATCAAACAAATGGACGAATTAACAAAAAGTGAAGAAAAACTTCGTCAGTATTTGTTTAATGAACAGGATAATAACGAACGAATTTTCAAAATGGAGATACGACGTATCATCCGCCAAAGATTAGAATCATTGGAAAACAAAAAGAAAAATCAAGATAAATGATTCTCACAACTGCGTATCATGGGGGAACAATTTGCAGCTCCATTTTTTCACAATCGCTACATAGCTTATATCGATTTCGTAGTCTTATTGGGCAGAAAAGGTTCCCCCCCGGGGAACCTTTTCTGTTTTTCTAAATATTATTTTGAACTTAAAATGAGCAACGCGAATGATTGTCGAAGACAACTTTTTGATTCTTGAAAGCAGCATTTCCAAAGATCAAAAAGCACTTTTAGGGGTCATAGGGGTACCCCCTGAAGCGGCGATGATATACATTTGTATATCAGAAGCCAGTGCTTGCTAACTCAGTTTTGATTACAAATTTTAAGAATATTGAACACTTACGTTTTGATTATATGAGCAAATGAATTATAAGATTCCCAGTCTTTCCGCCAAGATATTATCGACAACCTCCAACAAGTGAAAGGGAGCAAGCTCTTCTTCATTACACAGGCGCACAAACCGCTCGCAGCGCTCCCGAGAAACAAAAAGATCCGGCACCCTGTGCAGCATCTTTCGTTCTCCGTCGGTGCCCGTCCATGCCTCTATTCCATAACCGGTATAAGTGTTGCCCCACACGTCTGTTTCTTCCGTGACGATCATTTCATAAGTACAGTCCATCTTTTCATTTCTCCTCAACATTCAGCAGATCGGATACGGTGTGTCCGGTATAGGCCGCCACCTTTTGGATCGTGCTCAGTTTTGGGTCGCTCCGCTCCCGTTCCAGCAGACTGAGAGCCTCAGTACTGATATCGCAGTGAGCCGCAAATTCCATCTGTGATTCGTGCATTTGTTTACGAATCTTTTTCAGCTTTTTCGCCAATGCGACTCTTTCCGGCATTTTACGACCCCTGCTCCATCGTACTGCAAGAATTTTGTCAGCGCCACGGAATGCATTACGGATTTTCGATATTTTTGTCGAAACAGATGATCTTAAATATACACAAGAGAGGGGCGAGGACAGCGCCTCGCCCCATCTTGTATCAAAGCGAACTTTTAAGATATGGTTACTTTCTTCTCTTGGCTCATTGTGGTGATCTCTTCCGTGTCACTGCCGCTGTACACCGTGAACTCCGACTTTACACGATAACGTCCGCTGCCCACAGTAGTAGTTTCAGTGACCGTACCGCACACGTCATAGAAGGTCGATTCCCATACCTCCACCTTACTCCACCAGAGAACAGTATACTTCTGCAATGTGGTCTTGATATGAATCTTGGTCACATTGTCGTATGCTTGTATATCAGAAGTACAATACGCCTTTCCCGCCGTAGTAATGGTAAGCGCTGACGACGTGAAACTAGTATACGTCCATCTGGGCTGTACAGACGACTCTTCAACCGTAGCGGCAGAAGCAAGCACGTTCATCGGGAACAACAGTAGCACGCTCATCAGCAGACAAATAATCCGTTTTGCATTCCTTGACATAACAAAAACCCCTTGCATCGATTTGTATTTAGGCGGTTTTACCCGACCTATACTCTCTAAAACGACGCAAAGGGGTTCTTTGTGACAAGAATTTTGTAAAAATTATAAAAATATCGATTCTGCTATTTTTATCAGTTCTTCTTGCGAAACTGTACCATAAAGAGAATAGGAATACTGTCTATCAGTGAACAAAAGCGTAATTTTTCCTTTGTTTTCATTAATAACGCCTTCTGATTGTCCCAAGGTAACAATATGATAACCGCTTCCCTCAGTATCCATTTCAAATGTCTTTCCATTGTTTATTTCTTGCCGATAATAAATTCTGTCTCTAGTTTCGGTATTTATATAAGTAACTCTATATACGATTTCTGTATACACCTCACTTTCCACCACATATCCCTCCGGAATATACGATGGTACTTTCTTCTCCATTTCCACCGGTGCTGGCTCAAATGTATCATCCATAAAAATGACCCGTGTGAAGGTCTCAAACACTTCGGTGAAGAACCGCACCACCGGCTCGCGCAGCGCCTCCACACTGAACGTGACTACCGTCATACTCAGAATCAGCGCTATCACCACGGTGGCTACCCGCCTTGCCATCGTGCCGAACAACACATAATAACCATGTTTCTGCCGACGGATCAATTTCTCCATCCGCGTCTCGAACTCGTCGGAAAAGGCGATTCCAACCAGTTCTTCATCACTAGGCAAAAGGGCATTCTGCTCCCTCACGTAAATATCAAAGGCCTCCCGCAGTTTGGGGTGTTTATACATGTTCATGCATTTCTCCTTTTTGCTCTTGTTGCAGTTTGGCGGCGAGCATTGTCCTCGCACGCTCCAACCGTTTGCGGACGGTGGCGTATTCCACGCCCAACACAATGGCGATCTGTCTCTCGGACAGATCGTGGTAGGCCCGCAATTCCAGCACATCTCGATAGATAGGAGGCAACTCACGGATGATCGCTGTCAGTTCCTCCACGGCAACGTTGTCCAGCATATCTTTGTCCACAGACATCACCGGCTCCAGCTGGTCATAGCTCACCGGCGCGTAGATTCTATTCTTGCGTAGGATATCGATCGCCGCATTCTCAGTAACTACAACGAGGAAACGCTTGGTTTTGTGACTGTCAATTTCTCCCACCGAGTGAAAACTACGCACAACGTTCAAAAACGCCGTCTGCACCGCATCCTCAGCCAGATGCGGATCCTTTACCTTTTCATAGGCTACGTGAACCAACAAACTGCGGTATTTTTTGTATAGTTTTATGAATTTTGCTTTATCTTCTTCGTTTTCCAGCAGACTGAGATAGAAGAATAACATTTGAACATCCCTCACACTTTCAAAGTCGTTACTTTGACAAAAGTATAAGGCAAATACTTCCATTTTTCAACACCCAATCGTATTTTGTCGAAAAATGCCGACTAACGCCACACACTACGTTCACAGGGCAGGGTGCAAGTAGGTTAAATCCATCGGGTGGAGGAAAATATCACTATCACAGAGAACCGTCCCTTGTGCTATAAAAATCCATTTTTGCAATTATTACCTTCTTTTTGACCCTGTTTCTCAATAGTCGCCAATCGCATTGCGGAAAACAGCACAAAAATAATCGCACTCATCACAACAACATTCAAAAACCAAACCTTCAGCATTTCCCGCGCATTTACACTCTTGCCTTGATGGCATTAATGTCGTGCTAGTTTCATCAACGATACACATGTATTCATATCTTTTTCACCGGAAATAAAAAAGGTGTGCAGTCGAAACCGCACACCCGAAAAATGCACAGCTCCAATTGCCGCGACGCAACTTCCAACTCCACGTAAGAGTGCAAGAAAAGAGCATGCATTTTTACCATAATAAAATGCACGTCTCACGTAGAAAAACACATATGAAATTGCGTCGCACCATTATTATACCACTTTCGTCTGTGATAATCAAGAGAAAACAGAGTTTTGACAACCAATAAGATTAAGAATACTGTAATTATACTAACATTAATAGTTATGATTATATATTCAAAGATCCATCTTCCAGATTCGGTTCTCAATCAAAAAATAATAAACTCTAACAAAAAATCGCCTCAGCCAAAACTGAGACGGTTTCTTTTTGTCAGTCATCGATAATTGAGTTCCAGCACTTGCGGAGCAAAAAAACTATCTCCGGTAGAAACAATGGTGTACCCGCTGCCTTTTTCTTTACTGCGCAGAACCATTCCCTCCCGATGTTGCAGTGCTCCTGTGCGTCTTTCAATAAGATAATCGCTGAGATCAACATGGTGATATCCATTTTCTATGGTTGAATCACCGATCTTATATGCATCTTGCATCTTATTATTCCAAGTAGAACCAAAACTGCAGAAGCGAGAGGCCACTGAAAATGCTGACAACCGCACCGGACAATTATCCCAAATAGGTAAGTGAAACACAACCCGTCTTACCTCTCTGCCAATCATCTCTTTCATATACTCATAATCCAATCGAGTATATAGCCACTCTTCCCCAAAACAGACTGTATTACCAATATACGCAACCCCACCAAAAGCATTATTTGTGTCTGCCTGCAAACTGTTGACAGTTGTATCCTGAAACAACTTTGAGATATGCATATTAATCTCGAATAACACCTTTTGACAATAGGGGCTATTGGCAGAAAATTCAATTTCATAGTCTTTTTCTGATAGATTACGAAAAAGAATATCAAGTGGCGCAACGGCGCGACCAAACGAATCCAATTCGGCAATACCAGACACCGTGACTGATGGCTGAAATTCGCTACTCATGGGTGAAAAACACCGCCCGTTTGAACGAATACTCATAAACGGGGTTTCCATATGTAATACAAATTTTGCTGTTACATCTTCATCCTGCCTTCCACAGCATGCCACTCCGTTAAGAGTAGCTGAAAGAGAAAATAGATCATTTTGCAAAACACCACTGTTTTCCCGAAACAATCCACCATCAAAAACGATATGACAAGCCGCGCTTTTACTGCGACAATACAACACATTCCCACTCACGGTGATTTCTGCTGTGCTCCCGTTGAAGGCATAGCCTCCTTGCGTAGTTACAAAACAGGGACGCAGTAAACGACGCGTCCTTAAATTATAGATCGGAACCGAAAAATAGTAGGCGGTACAAGAACCATCCTCCTCATTCAACAACAAACGAAAAGGGTTCTTATTAGCACGATCAATATGCAGCGTATTATCCCCGCGCAGTTTTTTAATTTCATTTAAAACTTCCGTCATATTCACTTCCCCCGCTTCAATTTAATCTTCCGTTCAAAAAAACGCTTCGACTTGCTTTGCACACAATTCATCCGAGAAAGGAGGGCGGTATGCGAATTTAGCACATCATCTGCCATCAAAGTAGCACCAACCTCATGCATCCACAATGCGGCCGCCTCTTCATCTGCGTACTCAATCTCTAATTCATAGTCTTCCGTTTCCAAATACATATTTTTGTCCAGACAAATCAAAACGCCCTCTTCCGGACTCCACTCTGTGCGTACGGTAATTAATAACCCTTGATAAACAAGTCCATCCATTTGAAACGGAGATATATCAAACGGATCATTAACCGAAAAGGACCGCTCTCGGCTACAATCGCAAGACCCCAAACAATGTTGCTTTTCCGTTGCCGTATAAATACCATTCTTTTCACGGACGCGATAGGTAATACCTTGCGCATGATTTTGCCAATCTACTGTATCAAAATAACGGTTGACCTGCATAACTGTTTTACCCATCGGGGAAAAAACTCCAAACAAATAATTATATTCTCGTTCCGTTAGGAGAACTTTCTTTTCATGCTCAATCATTCTTCTTCCCTCGTGTTTGCTTTCCTCGAATCACCTTGCCCGTTCCATTCTTAGGTAATGTATCCACCAGTTCAATATATGCGGGAATCTGATACGAAGGTAAACAAGTCAAACAGAGTTCTCGAACAGCATCTACCGTATCATACTCTCCCGCAATCCTCATTGCGATCTGCACACCCATTTTCGTATCCTTTATCCCATATACCAACACTTCTCTTGTCCGGGAATCCTTTTTCAATTCCGCTTCGATTTCTTGTGGATAGATGTTCATCCCCGCGCGGATAATCATATCATCCGCGCGTCCTAAAATATAAAGGAGACCATCTTCATCGATCTTTGCCATATCTCCCGTACGCAACCAACCATTTACCAAGGTGCGCTTGGTTAACTCGGGGTCGTTATAATAACCCATCATAACATTTTTACCCTTCACCCACAGCATCCCTTCCTCTCCAGGTGGCAAAGACTTTCGTCCTTTTCTAACTGAGAGTTTGACAGATTGCAACGGATATCCCACACTAGTTGGGTGCCTAGAGAACTCATGCGGAGGTAAATAACTGACGCGAGGACATGCTTCTGTCAAGCCGTAAACATGATAAATATTCACATTCGGGACGGCTTCACGAATGTTCCGTGCTGTCACTTCATTTAAACACTCTCCGCTGATTACCAAATTTTTCATCGCCATCTCGTCCTTATCACGATGAAAGCGAAACATCATCTGCGCCAAAGTAGGGGTAGTACCAAAGGTCGTTACTTTAGACGTTTTCAGCAGTTCTAATATCTTTATTGGATTAAAAGACTCCGAATGAAAAACAATGCGCATACCCTTTGCAAGTGATAGTAAAAACTCACCGGTTAAAACAGCTCCGTGATACAATGGGCGAGCAATCAAAACCGAATCCTCTTCTGTTACCTTAAAATATTGAACAATATCCGACACGTTGCTTAAAATATTATTCTCACTGAGCATAACACCTTTGGGATGACCCGTTGTGCCCGATGTGCATAAAATAAGCGCTGGCTTGTTTTCAGGCATCCTATATGTAGAATCCTCTATGTAATAAATGCCAAGAGCTCCGTATTGATCTGTCAGCACACACGTGGGACTTATCCATTTCAATATTTTTCTGCAATGCTCTTTCCCGTACCGAGGCGAAACCGGTACCGCAGTGACTCCTGCAGCAAAACAACCGAGGAGCGCCATAGCAGCGGCCATTTCCGAATGACAATAAATCGCACAGCATGCTTGTCCAGCAAGTGTTTTTGCCAGCATTTCAGAATAAACGACGAGTTCTTCATAGGTCATAGTTGCCTCTTTTTCCTGCACTGTTTGCGCCGGATGTTCAAGCATCCATTCGCGAAGTTTGTTCCACAACATCATATTCTAGTGCTCCTTCCAATTTTGTTATCAGTTTTCTTAACAACATCTCTTCTTCCACCTTCATCTCACGTATTCTCTTTTTCATATCGATCAGTATATCGTCGCGCTGTTTTTTCATATAATAGGCGTATATCATGCGAAGTTGTTCTGCCATACGCACCACTTTTTCATACTCTTTGGAAAGTTGGCTACCCCAACCAAATATTTCTTCCAAACAGTGAATCCGTTTACACATAACTGCCTTATGATCTCGTATTGCTCGAAAGATTCGGTGATCACGTGTCGCATATGGGATTTGTCCGCTATACAGTTTATCCAGATACATACAAACCACATCAAACACAGCAATCCCTTTAACCGTTTTAGGCTCGTCCAACCGATATTTATCTAGTGTATTATTCACATACTCTTTCAGCTTGTCGCAGATTCCTATTGGATCCACGCGTATAATCTCTTTCTGCGGTTTTATAGCATATATACTCGCATACTCACCTTGGCGGAGGCCTGGGTACAACAATCCTCTTTCTAAAGAACGCTGCGGGGTGTCAAATATTCTATACACCCAATTGGAATCGTAGGAAAAAATAGAATAGGTTTTTGTGTTCTGGTCATATCCGCAAATCAGCCCATCATGAGATATATGACCTTGATGATACAAACTCTTCCCTTTTATATAGTAATCGTCCACGCCATCCACATATGCAAAGTACCCCTCATCAAGCATCGCACGAATAACCGTGTGGACTGTTCCTTTCAAAAAGCGGACGGGGACTTCATGTTTTTCAAAAACCGGAATGTCCAACAGTTTTGACCATTCCACCGTTACATGGGGATTTTCGTCGCTCTTAACCAAAAAAAAGGCATTACATCTCATCAGGATACATTGATTGATATACCAATTGTTAATACTAGGATTCTCCGCAATCACGGCACCTCCGCTTCCCTGATACTGATATGCTGAAAAATACGGTTCAACAACAGGAAGCTGTACTCTCTTTTTCATATTATCACCTCAACTATCATCGTTGCTTGTTGTAACTATAGACATTGTATAAAACAAACCTGACACTTTATGGCCTATTTATTTGTGTTTTCTTTATTAGTGTTTGGAAAAAAACAGACATCCCACATAGCGGGGGGTATTTCATTTTCTGGCATAGCCATAATACTACTGGCAGCGCACCAGTGCGCTTTTTATTGGCTTATTAACCACGCATTGAATACTAGCTACCCACAAATGGGTTGAGGTAGCGCCTAACAAAGCCTCCCTTGTGCAAAGGGACATGGCCGAGGAGGCGTAGCCGACGAGGTCGGAGGGATTGTGAAATGCTCAAACATACTGTGGCTTGTGCATAACAATCCCCCAGTCAGCCTGATGGCTGACAGCCACCTTTACACAGGGGGGCTTCCCCGCTGCGGCGGACTTTTTTACTCTAAAACTTTATCCAACCCCGCGACGATCGCGTGGTTTTCGTTTACAAAAAGCCCACCAAAAAATAACTCTGGTGGGCGTTTCCATTGTACTATTTAACATTTCAAGTGCCTTCGGCGCCCATATGCAACGGGCGAATTTCATCATGCAGCATAATAACTTTATCTAGTTGTTTGTCTATATGATAATGACCGCAAAACCATACTGTATAGGCTGTTTTCTTTTCCAATTCACCCAGCCACACTTCGGTGGAACGATCAATATCCGGTACAAACATTTTCTTTCGTTTCAGTATTTTTCTTTTTTTAGCACTATTCTGTCTAGTAGATATAAACATCTCTGTTGGCAAATATTCAACAGGACACGTGTGGGTTAAAAATCCGAAAAGCCGGTAATTTTCTTCAAAAAGCCTCGCTTCTACTTTTTGTTTGGTATCTTCATCAGGCATTTCATCCTCCCAAAAAGGATACCTTTTTCTCAAACACTGCTGCTTGTCGACACTGTGTGCACCTCCTATTACCATATATGTTTTACCTTCAATTGTATACACTTCACCATCAATTGCAAAATAAATATTCGGATACTTCGGCTCATAATAAACTAAGCCGCCGCAGAAACTGCGAACTCCGTATGTGCCTACAGTTTGTGGGCGTTTTTCTTTATTTCCATGCAAACAAAACAAAGTAATCGGCAGTTTTTGGATTTTTGATTTAAGTTTATCATCTCGTCTGTCTTCAAAATAATTGAATCCAGCATCTCCCAAAACAATTATGATGTCTTTTCGCCGTGTATTGTTATATCGACAAAAGGCTTGGATCTTTCTAAAACGCCGGTGCTTATCTCCGGTAATATAATATTTCGGTGCTGCACCATCTTCAAAATAGCTCTTTTGTTTCCCAGTATAATACAGGTGTTGTGCATATAAAAAACACAGAAGCAACACACCGCTACTCAGCGAACCAAGCAACAAGAACCCAACCATTTGTTCAAACGAACTATGTACAAGCAAAATCAAAATCGTTTCTCCTTTTTGTTCATTTCAGCAATATACTCAGAATGATCGAAATAAGACCACCTACCAAGGCTGAGATGATGGCAGTAGCAATTTGTTGCATTCGCATTTTCGGAACCGCATCTATTTCTTCGATTTTTCGCTCATGTCTGGCAAGATGCTCATTTGTGTGTTTCAATTCATTGGCTAAAGTAACCAACGTTTCATTCATAGACCGAATTTCCGCCTGCACCTGTTTCATGGCAGACATATCCCGTTCTAATGTTTTTAAACGTTGTTCATGCCTTTCTATAATAACCTCAACATCCATTGTTACCTCCTTCCCTGCCGCTGCTTGACAGAGGCATTTTTCTTTTCATCTATTCAGTATCCATCGGTTTCAATAATTCTTTACGATTTTTGGCAAAAAAACGTGCCTCGACATCTTCATTCTGATAACAGTAAATCTTCTTTTCCTGCGGTGACATCACGGTATGTATGAACAAAGGATCTTGTTTCAAAACATTTTTTGCAATATTCAAGGCACTATCGTTGTGCCAGGTAAACAGCGCCGCCGTAAGAACAATAGCAAAAGCACAAATTTTATCCATTTCCATTCCCTTTGCACGTGCCATAATCTCGCGCAACGATTCTCGCTCCATATCATATAGCAGCATATAAATATCCGCAAACTTGTATAGTGTCATATCTCTTTTCATTTCCACCCAAGGCAAAGTGGTCGCTTCTTTATATAGATGGCTACACAAATGAATAAAGTAATCCGCATCATCCAGCGTTGTCACTTCCAATCCATCAATGTTCCTCGTATACGCACGATCCAGCATAGAGTGTAACACTTCTGTATCACCGGGCTTATACTCCAAAGAAAAATTGATGTCTACCTCCAGATATCTCATGCCAGGCAACAACACCTCTTTGATATACGGCACGGTTTCTCCCCGTGTCATTTTCGATTCTATGATTTCTTTTCGTGTGGCCGGCACAAAGATTCCGTTACGAATATGACCCTGTTTAAATCCTTGATTTACCAACCGTTTTCCAATTGCCGTTATATCTTTAGGCAACACCAGCAGATCAATATCGCTGGAAGTGCGATAACCCTCAGGATAATACCGACACAAATAAGCTCCTTTCAGCATAACATAACGGCAACCGCAATCAGCCAAAATACTTTGCAACAACCGGACACACGCAAAAAAGCTTTCATTTTTTGTTAAATTGCTCTCATAAGAAATGCGTAGTGAATTGCGAAACTCTCGATTCACTTTATCCAACAAGCTATGCTTTTTCAGTGTCCCATAAGCCACAACTTGCATGCGATTAAAAAACAATTGGCCCAGCACTTCCGGAGAAGCTGCGTCTAACAACGCCTCATCAAACTCAGTCTCTTTGAAACTGCATAGTTGTTTAAACAATGCTATTTCCGACTTATTCATTATGAAACACACTCCTTTTGTTTGCCATACGAGCATCGCCACGAGATTGGCCTTTCGCCCAATTCATCACTTAGCGGTGTATTTATTAACCAAATCCACAACATCCTGCACCGTGTTCAAATCATATGGATTCATATCACTTTCCTCCAAACTGAACTGAAATGCTTCCTCCAATTCAAGCAAAAGAGTAACCATTTCCATACTATCTAACGCAAGATCATTCTGAAGATTACAGTCCGTTGTAATCGTCTCCTTGTTACAGATCCCCTGCAAGACCTCAACAACCCTATTACATACATCCATTTCCTAACACCTCTCTGATACTGTTGATCATTTGTTGATAGCACAACGATTCCGGCTGCTCTGTATTAATTAAAACACCGCCGTTGGCCACGCAGATGTCCAGATATTCGTGTCTCAGTTTTTCCTGTAGTTCCATATCGATATAACGCTCCTTTTCCTCTGGTCGCTTGCGCACGCGCGAAACAGCAACTTCGACTGGTACATCGAAGAAAAAAGCCACATCCGGTTGAACCACCGATTCCGCAATCTCATAGATCCACGCATCTTCCGCAAATCCTCGTGCTCGAAGGTTTGCAAGGCAAGAATAGAAATAGCGATCACTCAACACAATTTGTCCGTTTTCCATAGCAGGTTCTATCACTTTGTTCACATGCTGCAACCGATCACTGGCTGCCAACAAAGACAAACTGCGATAATCAAACGCATCATGATCCGGAAAATCCATATAAGCTCGGAATATCTGCGATTTACGCACAAAATCTGTCGGCTGTTTCGTAATAAATAGGTCATATTTTTCTTTCAAATCCGTCATCAAACGATGCATCATGGTGGTCTTTCCGGAACCGTCCAAACCACAAAAGGTAATAAGCAGTCCCGACGTCTTATTTTTGCGCATATTTAGTTTTCTCATAGTCAAATCACTCCTTTGTACTGCTGTTTAGTCAGTTTTTTCTCCTGCAAAAATTGCGTAATATATTTCATTAATAACACTCTTCTGTCAGGAGTTCTTGTCGGTATCCATCATTTTCTCTACCGCATGAAAGCCACCGTTTGAGGCTAATGATATCAGCACCGCATTGAGCGGGATAAGGAAAGCATTGTCCACAGTTAGCTGATTGGTGAAAAGATACGCCGGATACAGCACTAACAGCGCAACAACATAGCTCCACAGCTGTGTAGGCATTTTCTTAACAAAAGGACAATTCTTAGTGAATTGTGTAATCAGCGTGACCATAGCCAGTGCCCCGGCACAGGATGCCAACTCAGCCCAAGAAAAGAAAACGATATTCATTTCTTCCATCATTGTGTCCCTCCTATTCTGCCTTGGCCGCGCGTACCACCGTCAAATACTTGACATGAATTGGCGAACAAATAGCATTCGTTTTGCTTTCATTTTGATCAATAACCGCACGGGTACTGATCACCGACTTCACATACCACCGTTGCCCGCGCACCCACTTAGGAATGCTCTGTCCATTATAATAAGTGGCATTGTCCGCAATAGAGACCAGGTCATTGACAGAAACGCCTGTCGGTTTCTCCACCTTTGGCGCTGTCTCGGGTTTCTTTTCTGTCGCCATCCCCGACAAAGCAGCAAGATATTCCGCCACTCGCTCCTTAAACCGCATCCAGTTCTTCCGCGCAACCGATGGCTCCTGGCTGGCAAAGATATACGCCGGGCACCATTTTCCGCCGGTGATCCGATTGGTACATTGCTCGTCCACATCAGCAAAATGCTTCCCGCGAGCCTGATTAACCCAATAGGTATGCGTCACCAATGCATCGATTTTCAATCCGTGCTTCCACAGCAGCCATGCCGCTACGCGCGCTCCGTTATCTGCAGTTCGCTCATCCTTTTGAGCATTGTCACCCATAATGAGTTCCAGGCTCAGGCTGGTCATATTACCCCCATTAGCGGACGAGCCGTCACCCGCGTGCCAGGACACCTCAGCAGAGTTTTCCGGATCGTTGGTGCACAGGCCGGTTCCGGCTCTCAGATTCTGCCAGACACCGTTCTCGTCAATGTAGAAATGCACCCGGGCAGAGCCCATATTTTCGTTATACGTCGCGCGGGTATACTGCTCTGCATCATCGGATACGTTACTCAGATAGTTGGTATTGTGAATAGTGACGTAGCGTACCTTTCCGGTGTTACCGGACAATTTCATTCCCTTCTTGTAGGGCTCTCCTGCGCGAAAGCCGGCCTTAGCCGCTTTTTCACCATTCTTCCAGACGGTACCGTCGGGAATGATCTTTTCATTTACTTTCACACCGTTCATGGTGTAGATAACGTTAGGTGTAAGTTTGCTCATATTGTTTCATCTCTCTTTCTCATAATGTTAATACGTGTCGTTTTTGTCAGTTTCTGACATGCCGTGGCTTACCATATTCCGTAAGGACGGAATGAAGCGAAGACATCTCCTCGGATGAAAGGGGGCACCTTGGCTCCTCCTCCAGGTAGTGCACCGCTTTATGTAGAGCACTATATTGACTCTCTCTTAAATACATGCGATCCATTCGGTAGTTTTCATCAATATATACGCCACCGCCGTAACGACCAACCATCGTATAGACCGGCTCGGTCAAACTAAGTGTTTCCACATCGCGACGTATCGTACGTAGCGAGACTCCCAATTCATTAGCCAGATTCGACATCGTATCATGTCGTCGCCGACAAAGTATGCGCAATAGTCTTTGTTGTCGTTCCGCAGCGCCCATTCCATCCCTCCTTTTGGTACAAGAGTAACTTTTAAATGGGTCAGCCTACGGACGAATTAGACTATTGCACATTACAAATCATTCCCTCATAAAATTGCCATTTTTTGTCATTTGCCATATTTTACCATTTTGGGCATATTTTGTCAAATCCTTTCGAGTTTTGGTGTAAAAGCGGGATAAAAAAGACAGCAACCATCTCTTTTAACAAGAGATGGTTGCTGTGCAAATTGATAGTGATATATTTACTTGTGTGTATTGCGGTAGGTAACACGATCCACCTCGTAGCGGGTTACATAGCCGCGGGCATCCGTCTCCGCCACCAGGTCATTACCCCCATCACCCAGACCTACGGCGCTCTCACCACTGTAGCCGAAGGACCGATACAGCGTGCCGAACTCGCCATCGGTGAAGGGGGTCTCGGTGTACGAAAAGGGAAACGGCCGGGGATACCCCCAGCCGTTTCCGGTAAATTTTTCGTTCAACACTAACTTTGCTGGTTGAGTTATTAAATAAACATCATAAACAAACCATTAGCGTATTCTTTTGGAAACTCTTTTGGATCAATATACAAAGCGCAATTTTGACGAATTTGGTGAAAACGAACAACGATCGACTCTTTATACTTCAACTCCAAAAGTACGACAAAGTGCTTATCAGGGAAATCATATTTCAGACGTTCGAAGAGATTTTGCGCAACGGCAATAGCAATTTTTCTAACATCTTTTCTCATATGTTTTGGAACATTATCAAACAAATGCACATGATTCTCTAACGCTTCTGTTACTATTTTTTGCGAGTCTGTTTCCTTACAAGAGGCGTATGAATACACATTTTCATTTTTACAATCTAGAAACACATAATCTGCCACAGTAACAAAATTTGGGCAAAGAACATGCTCTGCATATGCTAATGTTTCTAATAACGGTGATGAATGTATCATTCTTTTTTGATATAACCAATCACCAATGCTAGCCCACGAAAGCATTGTTTTCCTCCTCTTAATATCCTAGATATTTTGTTAGCCCTTTGATGATAGCATCTACAATCTTTTGATCATTAAGATAGTTTTGTATTGCTTGAGGTGCTAATTCTGTATGGCTACGATTTAAATAAAATTTCATATCTTTTACGCTATAGTAATATTTATTTGGATCGCCTTTTATTTGTAGATGTACATCTCCCAAGTTATTGCCCATGTTTTCAACTTCTACTCTAACTTTACCTTTTTCATATAATTTCCGAGAACCGTTCGTTTTGGTTCCCTTAAATCTAGGGTCGTTCGGCGGTGGAGGAGTTGTTGCCGTTGTAAACGCAGCTAATGTTGCTAATGAGGCTACTAGTTTTTTGTTTTTAGTATTTTGGATGTACCTATTGATATTTCGGATGGATTGGATAACAATTGAGATTACAACAATGGCAGCAAGCAGGATGAGGGTATATATGATTGCACTATATGCTGCTTTAAAAATAAGGACAAGTATACTTGATGCGGCTATTGAATATCCATATGGGTCGGATACATCAATTATTCTATTTTCACAGTACGCAAAAGAATTAAAAACTATAATGTTGCTACCCAAACCAAAAAACATCGCATCATCCGCATTAATGAACCTTCCCATTTCCGGTTCATAATACCGACTCTGCAGATAATACATACCAATCTCTGCATCGTAGTAATAACCACGATAGCGATAGGGGTTGATGTTAGCGATGTTAACGCCGGAGGTGTCGGTAATATCGGTGATCTTGCCCCACGCATCGTAGGTGTAACGAGCAACGGTCTGGGCGTCCTTGTCTGCGATGGCAATCACGTCGCCCTGGAGATTCTTCTGGAAGTAGTAGGGGGTATTGTTGTACACAATTCCGCAAACGGAATCCTCGTTGTCATAC
>JAZOWI010000034.1:0-16271 GCA_045659145.1 Acutalibacteraceae bacterium
ACGCCCCGATAAGGGCCCTTGAACGGAGTATAGGGGGGGAGGGTGGAGGGGGGGGGGGGAAGGGGGGGGCTCCGCGGGTGGCTCGGTGGAGCGGATATACAGCCCCGGTGAGGTCAATTCCGTCCCCGCCTGATGTGCGGCAAAGACCCGACGGGAATGTTCCTGCATCTGCTGTACCCGTCGGGCGGCTTGTCGTTGCATCTGCAACAGATCATCCGCCATGATGGTTCCCCCCCGTCTTACCGAGGATGTTTTGCTCCTGCAACAGGGGAAGTAATCGGGCTAATTGCAACAGGCGCATCGTCTCTTCCAGTCGCTGTGCCCGCTCTCCGTGCAGATAGGGGCGCAGAGCCTGTAACAGGCGGGTATCCTCGTTTTCTTTTCCCATTCCCGACAAGAGAGGTAGTAACTTTGTCAGGGCGCTCAGATCCGGCCCGTCGGGAGCCGAGGGTGGCGGCGAAGAGGGGGGAGGAGGCGGTGCCTCCAAATGACCGCTCAATGCCTCCATAGTGGATTTGATTTTTGCCATTCCTTCGGGGGAAGAGAGCAGTTGGTTGAGTTTTTCACTCAGGTCATCCATACCATCGCCCTCCTACCCCAGCAACTGGATCAGCAGGCGCTGAATGGCGGGGTCTTGCAGCAGGGCTGCCGCTTTTTCTTTGTCTTGCAGGTAAGAGGCCACCTTAGCACCGTCTTCGCCGCTGAGAGAGGCGGAAATGCCGCTGAGCCCTCCCTGCTGATAGGCGCTTTTCAGCGTCTGGGCGTCGGTTCCCAGACGGCGCGCGGCCAGTTGGAGCAGTTTCTCCATTTGTTCGGGAGATAAGGATGCATCGTTCATAGTGGATTCCTCCTTTTCGGCGGTGTGGATTGCCCTGCCGCCCGTTTTATGGTATACTGTATGAGAAGTGAGACAAAATTATGAGAGGAGATGGGTCGAATGCGGATATTGGTGGTGTCGGATGTGCACGGACGGGAGCATTTGTTGCGACAGGCCATCGAACAACAACCTACGGCTCGCACCATCCTTTTCTTAGGGGACGGCATCCGTCAGGCGGAGACGGTGCAGGAAGAATATCCTGATCGCACCTTCTATCTGGTACCCGGCAACTGCGATATCGGTAGTCACGTCTTGCCTGTACGGCAGGAGACGCTGGGAGGCAAACGGTTTTATTTCACCCATGGGCACCTGCACGATGTGAAATACACCCTCTATCGGTTGGATCTGGCCGCCCGTCAGGCAGGGGCGGATATTGCTCTGTTCGGACACACCCATCAGCCCTATGAGGAATATGCCGACGGCTTGTATCTGTTTAACCCCGGCAGTTTGGGTTACGGACAGACCTATGGCTTCGTAGACATCGAAGGCGGCGGCATTCGCACCGCGGTGGTATCTTTATAGACTATGCAAAAAAGAGAAAAGAGTGCGCAACACCTAGCGTGTTGTGCACTCTTTTTTGCTTAAAACATAGGGGCGGTGCGATAGGTTTCGCCCAGCAGAGTCTTCCAGTAGAAGGTGCCGTCCTTCAACAGCAGGTAGCTGTGAGGGCTGTCCTCCTTGGGAATGGATACTGAGCCGGGGTTAAGCAGCCACCAGCCACCGGGGGTGTGCTCACACAGGGGCACGTGGGTATGTCCCTGCAAGACAATATCTCCTTCTTGTACCGGAGGCGGATTTTGGTGATCGTAGAGATGCCCGTGGGTGAGGAGCAGAAGCTGCTGCTCCACGGTTACCACCTCGTAGTCTTTCATCAAGGGGAAGTCCAGCACCATTTGATCCACCTCGGCATCGCAGTTACCCCGCACGCAGGTGATCCTGTCCGCCAAGGGGTTGAGCAGAGCGATGACCTGTTTGGGATCATAACCCAGCGGCAAGGCGTTGCGGGGTCCGTGATACAGAATATCCCCCAACAGCAAAAGACGGTCGGCGCCCTCCTTGACAAAGGCGTCCACCAGCTGGCGGGTATAATAAGCGGAGCCGTGCAGGTCGGAGGCGATCAGATACACAGGGTGAGACATAGCCGTTCCTCGCTTTCTTTCGGAAATCATTTCCAGTATACAGTACCTTGCGGGAAAAAGCAACGGGGAAACGCAGGATTCTCCCGAAAACCCCTTGTCAAAAAACGCAAAACGGAGTATACTATATAGTCCACTAAACGAAAGGAGGGTGCTTCCGTGTCTTTGTATTCTCTCAAAAAAATCAGTTTGCTGGCAGAGAGCCGTCAGGCCTATCTGCGGGGTGTCAGCGGTTATAACACCGGTTGGGTGCGTTCTTTTTCCGTGATGCAGGACGATTACGGTCAGGAGCGAATCATCGCGAGGACGGAAGAGCCCTCCGCCGCCTATGAGGTGGAGATCGGCTTCGATCGCGCAGGAGAGGTGGAGATGACCGCGTGCGGTTGCCACCGTCATCAGGTCACCCACCGCGCCTGCAAGCACATCGTGGCGGTGCTCACTTACAAATATTATCAGGATATGACCTGTGTGCAACCCGTCTCGGAGGAGCCCGCGACGGCTGTTTCCACCGATCCGGCGGCCCGCACCATGATGGATCGGTATCTCAATGCTGAGCGGGTGCGTTTGACCGCCGCCGAGGAAAAAGAGGAGGAAGTGCGGCTGGTATCTGTGCTCAATGTGAGCGGGGCCACGCCTACCGTGTCCTTTTCCGTAGGACAGGATAAGCTCTACCGCATTAAGAATCTAATGCGCTTTGCCGAGGCCATGGAGCAAGGAGACACGGCGGAATACGGACGTCATTTGACCCTTGTTCATCATCGGGACCGTTTTGCGACAGAGAGCCGCCCCCTGCTGGACTTTTTGCTTACAGAATTGCGGGACACCCCCGCGCATACGGGCACGGTGCCCTCGGGTGGGGTAGGAGAACTGCGCCTGACCCGCGGCGGGTTGGATCGGTTTGTCTCCCGTATGCTGGGCGGTCCGCTGACCCTACTGGATGCGGCAGGCGAGCATCGGGTGACCGTGGAAGAGGGACATCCCACCTTGACGGTGACGGTGGAGCGGGACGGAGACGGACTGCGCCTGTTTGGGGATGAGAGCCGTCCTTTGTATGGAGCCAATCGTTTATATTTGGTGCATCGGGGATGCCTGTATCGCACCGACAGAGAATATACCCGCCGTATGGGGGAGTGGGTGCGCACTATGGCCCGTATGCCCCAAGGGCTGTATTTCGCCCCCGATGAACTGCCTGCCTTTTGCGGCGGGATGCTGCGTGGGATGCGTCCGCACCTTGTCCTGCGGGGGGAAGCGGCGGCCTTGGAAGCCTATGTGCCCCCGCTGTTGCACACCGAGATCCGTCTGGATCGTACCGACTACGGCACGGTAACGGCGCGGGTAGACTTTGTGTACGGTGGGCGGGTGGCGTCCTATGACGGGGACACCCAGCCGTGGCAGGATCCCTTGGCGGAATTACCCGTCCGTATGGTGCTGGATCGGTATTTTGCCGGTCGGTTGGAGGACGGCACCCTCACCGCCGAATGGGAGGATGACCGACTGTATGAATTCTTGACCGAAGGGTTACCCCGCTTGCGGCAACTGGCGCAGGTGTCGGTGAGTGCCGCCTTTGACCGTCGGGGATTAGCCTCGGTGAACGCCCCTGTCTTGCGGGTGAGTCTGGTGGAGGATCTGCTCCGTATGGAGATTGATTGGAACGAGCTGGACCCCGTGGAGCTGAGTGGTATCCTCACCGGTTATCGGGAGGCACGTCCTTATCACCGCTTGCGGGATGGGCGCCTGTTGCCGCTGACGCAGGGGTCCTTGGCGGGGCTGTATGAGCTGGCAGAGGGGTTCGATCTGACGGCAGCGCAACTGAGCGGTCAGGTGACCTTGCCCGTCTATCGGGCCATGTATCTGGATGGTGTGCTGAAACGCCAGTCTATGACCGTTCAGCGGGATCGGTGGTTTGACCGTCTGATCCGCCGCCACGGGATGACAGATCAGGCGGAGTATCCCATCCCCTCGTCCTTGGGCGGTGTGTTGCGCGGGTATCAACGCATCGGCTATCGTTGGTTGCGACGGATGGACGAGATGGGTTTTGGCGGCATTCTGGCGGATGATATGGGTTTGGGAAAGACCCTTCAAATGATTACACTTCTTTTAGATGCCAAGGAGCGTGGAATTAAGATTCCTTCCTTGGTGGTATGTCCAACCTCGGTGGTGCTGGGTTGGGAGCGGGAGATGGCGCGGTTTGCCCCGCAACTGAGAGTGCTGTGCGTCATCGGAGATGCGCAGGAGCGCCGCCGTCGCCTAACAATGGTGCAGGATTACGATGTGGTGGTCACCTCCTACGATATGCTTAAACGGGACGTGGTTTCTTATGGGGAGCTTAATTTCCACTATCACATTCTGGATGAGGCGCAGTATATCAAAAATAGCGCTACGCAAAATGCCCGTGCGGTCAAAACGATTCGTTCCGCGCGGCGGTTTGCCCTTACGGGCACACCGGTGGAGAATCGGTTGGGAGAATTGTGGAGCATTTTTGATTTCCTGATGCCGGGGCTGTTGTTTTCCTACCCTAAGTTCCGTCATCGGTTCGAGTTGCCCATTCTCCGCGGGGAGGATCCGCGGGCGGTGGAACGGCTGGGACGACTGGTGTCCCCTTTTATCCTGCGCCGCCTCAAACGGGATGTGCTCACGGAACTCCCTCCTAAAACGGAGCGGGAACTGCCGGCCACCATGGAACGGGCGCAACGGCAGGTATATCTGTCGGCGGTGGCAGAGTTGCGCCGTCAGATCACCCACGACGGTGTGACGGGGCGGCAACGGATCACTGTGTTGTCCCAGCTCACCCGTTTGCGGCAGATATGCTGCGATCCTCGGCTGTGCTGTGAAGGCTATACGGGAGAGAGCTGTAAGCTGGAAGCCTGCGTGGAACTGTTGAAGGAAGCTACCGCGGCAGGGCATAAGGTGCTGTTGTTCTCCCAGTTCACCTCCATGCTGTCACTGATCCGCGTACGGTTGGAGCAGGAGACCATTGGGCATTATGTGTTGCAGGGCTCCACCTCCAAGGAGGAGCGGGCCCGCTTGGTGGACGCCTTTAACGAGGACGATACTCCTGTCTTTTTGATCTCCCTCAAAGCGGGCGGGGTGGGTCTCAATCTTACCGGCGCGGATATGGTGATCCATTACGATCCATGGTGGAACGTGTCGGTGGAGAATCAGGCCACCGATCGGGCCCACCGCATCGGGCAGAAGAATCCCGTGCAGGTGGTGCGTCTGGTGGCACAGGATACCATTGAAGAGAAGATCTTGCAGATGCAAGAGAGCAAGCGGCAATTAGCGGAGCAGATCGTAGGCACCGCCACCCCTTCGATCCAAGAACTAACCGCCGAGGAATGGCTGGAATTGTTGGAATAATAAGAAAGAGCAGACGCACGGTTGTGTGTCTGCTCTTCCTTTATCAGTTCAGTTCTTTTTTGCCGGTGTAGAGTTCGTAATAACGGCCGCCGAGGGCCAGCAATTCGTCGTGGGTGCCCCGCTCGATGATGCGCCCTTGCTCCAATACCAGGATGGCGTTGGCATGGCGCACCGTGGAAAGGCGGTGAGCGATCACAAAGGTGGTGCGGTCCTGCATCAGGCGGTCCATACCGTGCTCGATATGGCGCTCGGTACGGGTGTCCACCGAGCTGGTGGCCTCGTCCAGCACCAGAATGGGCGCCTTGCTCAGCGCCGCTCGGGCGATGTTCAGCAGCTGCCGCTGTCCCTGAGACAGGTTGGCACCGTCCCCCTCCAGACGGGTCTGATAGCCGTCTTTCAGGCGCATAATGAAGGAATGAGCACTGGCGGTTTTGGCGGCGGCGATAACCTCTTCGTCCGTGGCATCCAGCCGTCCGTAGCGGATATTCTCCATCACGGTGCCGGTGAAGAGGTGAGTATCTTGCAGCACCATGGCGATGTTCTGCCGCAATTCAGAGAGCCTGTAATCTCGGATATTCACACCGTCGATGGTGATGGTACCCTGCTGAATGTCGTAAAAACGGCTGAGCAGGTTGGTGACGGTGGTCTTGCCGGCGCCGGTGGAGCCCACAAAGGCGATCTTCTGACCCGGATGGGCGTAGAGAGAAATGTCGTGGAGAATGGTCTTATCCTCGTTGTAGCCGAAGGTCACATTCTCCAACACCACATCACCGCGGATGGCGTCCGCCGAGGCGGGTTTTTCTGCGTCTGCCGGCTCCGGATCAGCGTCCATCAGAGCAAAGACACGCTCGGCGCCGGCGAGAGCGGCGAAGAGGGTGGAGGTCTGCATGGAGATATTATTGATGGGCATAGCGAACTGACGGGCGTAGTTGACAAAGACGGTCAGAGCGCCGGGAGACAGCAGGCCAAAGCACATCAGGATACCGCCCAGACCGATGGTCACACCATAGCTGATCTGGCTGGTGTTGTGCATAATGGGACCCATAATACCGCCATAGAATTGCGCTTTAAACTGCTTGTCGCGCAGGTCGTCGTTGAGGGAGCCAAACTCCTCCACGCACTCGTCCTCGTGGTTGAAGACCTTGATGACCTTCTGTCCGGAGATGGTCTCTTCCATATAGCCGTTGACCGCGCCCAGAGCCGCCTGCTGACCGCTGTAATATTTGCCGCTGCGGCGGGCGATCGCCTGACCACCCATCAGGAACACGGGGATGAACACCACGGTCACCAAGGTCAGGATCCAACTGGTGGTGATCATAAAGATGAAGGTGCCCACCAGGGTGACGATACCAGACACCACCGAGATGAGCGAGTTGTTGAGCATCACATCAATGTTATCCACATCGTTGGTGTAGCGGCTCATAATTTCGCCGGTGGGACGGGCGTCAAAATACCGTATGGGCAGGGTCTGCATTTTTTCAAACAGGTCGTTGCGGATGCGCTCCACCGCGCCCATGGATACCGCCATCATCAGACGGCTCTGGACGTAGGTGGTCACCAGACCAACCACATAGACTACGGTCAGCACCGCCAACGCCGCCAGCACATAGACGGGGATGGCGGTGATGCGGTCGGTCAGCGCCTGAATGAGGGGCAGCTCCATCAGGTCGGTGATGATGCGATCGATGCGCTGCTCCAACAGGCTCATATCCGCTGCCCGACCGGTGACCAGCCAATACAGATGATTGATGATGGGGGCGATCATATAGCCGCCCACCAGAGAGGTGACGGTGGTGCCCAGCATACACAGCACCACACCCAGCAGATGCAGTTTGAAGCCTTTCAGATAACTGAGCATCCGTGCGATGGTGGCGCGGATATTCTTGGGCTTTCCCTTAGGACGGGGGCCGCCGGGACCGCGCCCGGGACCGCGCCCCGGACCGGGAGGGCCAAAGCCGGGGCGGGCAGGACCGGCCGCTGCAGCACGGCTGTTATACTGTTTTTGCAGCGTTTCCAGATTGCGTGCCATATTATGCTCCCTCCTTATCGGTTTGAGAATAGTAGATCTCCTGATACTCCAGGTTGTTAGCCAGCAGCTCCTCATGGGTGCCGATGCCGGAAATAACTCCTTCGTTCATAACGATGATGCGATCCGCCTCTTTGACCGAGTTGATGCGCTGGGCGATGATGATCTTGGTGGAGCCGGACAGCTCCTCCCGAAAAGCCCGACGGATCTGCGCCTCGGTGGCGGTGTCCACCGCGCTGGTGGAGTCGTCCAGAATGAGGATCTTGGGCTTTTTCAGCAGGGCACGGGCGATGCACAGACGTTGCTTCTGTCCGCCGGACACGTTGGCGCCGCCCTGCTCCAAGGGTGTGTCGTAGCCCTGAGAGAAGGTGCGGATAAACTTATCCGCCTGGGCAAACTCGGCCATCCGCCTGACCTCTTCCTCGGTGGCATCCTGGTCGCCCCAGCGCAGGTTGTCAGCGATGCTGCCGGAGAACAGCACGTTCTTCTGCAACACCATACCCACGCCTTCCCGCAGGTTGTAGAGGGAATAATCCCGCACGTCCACGCCGTCGATGAGCACCTGTCCTTCGTCCGGATCGTACAGTCGGGGGATAAGGGACACCAGAGTGGTCTTGCCGCAGCCGGTGGAGCCGATGATGCCCACGGTGGTGCCCGGCTCGATGGTCAAGTCGATGCTGTCCAGCACCCGTTCGGTGCTGGTCTTGTAATAGCGGAAGGAAACATTCTTAAACTCGATGCGCCCTTCGGTTACTTGCAGGGTCGGCTGGGCGGCATCTGCATCGGAGAGATCCAGTTTTTCATCCAGCACCTCGGCGATACGGCGGGCGGAGGCCAGTGCACGGGCCGAGGTCATCAACAGCATGGTTACCATCATCAGGGAGAAGAGGATCTGGTTGACATAGGAGATGAAGGCGGAGAGATCGCCCACCTCCATACCGGATTCCAGCACCATAGGGGTGCCGATGAGCACCACTGCCACGATGGTAATGTTCATAAACAGTGTCACCATCGGGTGCATAAAGATCATGACCTTCATGGCGGACATACCGGCGCTTTTCAGTTCGCCGTTGGCCCGATGAAATTTGTCGATCTCTTTATCCTCTCGGACAAAGCTCTTGACCACCCGAATGTTGGTGATGTTCTCCTGAATGGTGGAGTTGAGTCCGTCGATCTTTTGCTGCTGCCGCTGAAAGCGGGGGAAACCCACCGAAATGATACCGATGATGGTGATCAGCATCAGCGGGATACTCACCGCAAACACTACCGATAGGGAGGGACGCAGGGTGATCGCCATAATCAGACCGCCGATCATCATACCGGGGCTGCGCAGTGCCATGCGCAGCAGCATATTCACAAAGTTCTGCAATTGCGTCACATCGTTGGTGACGCGGGCCACCAGCGAGCCGGTGGAGAACTTATCGATATTGGCGAAGGAATAGCTCTGAATCTTCGTATAGGCATCCTGCCGCAGGTCGGCGGCAAAGTTCACCGATGCCTTGGCGCCGAAATAGGCACCGCCCACACCGCCGACCATCATCATCACCGCCAACAGCACCATCAGGGCGCATACGCCCAGACTGTTCTCCACGGTGAGGGTGCCGTCGGTGCCCCGATTGATGACCACAGCCAGCAGACGGGGGAAGAAGATTTCGCCCACCACCTCGACGATCATACAAAGGGGGCCCAGAATAAAGAAGGGCAGATAGGGTTTTACATACTTAAACCAGCGTTTCATCTCATTCATCCTTTCCATCTGCGGCGGGCAGTGTGTCGTGGGCTGCCTGTAAATTGATGTGCAGCTTGCCGATGAGGGTGTACAGGGTGTGTAGCTCCTCATCGGTCAGTCCGTGGTATAGGGAGTCCATCATAAACTCCCTTCCCCGGGCGCAGGCGGCATCCATCTCTTCACCGGCAGGAGTAAGATACAGGTGGGTCACCCGTCGGTCGCTGGGGTCCACCTCCCGCCGCAGCAGACCGGCCGACTCCATCCGCTTGACCGATACTGCCACCGATGCCTTGGAGATCTCCAGTTGCTGGGCGATTTCGGACTGGGTGATGCCGGGCGCCCGCGCAACGTGAAACAGCATGGCCGGGTGTCCGTTGAACAGACCGATATTGAAGAAATAGCGCCGCAGGGTGTGTCTGCGCAGCCGCATAAAAGCCGCCACGCGGTCCTCCACCTCTTCAAGAAAAATGGGACGCTTATCCATAGAGATGCCTCCTTGCTCATAAGTTTGCACGATGCTCTTATTATAGCAGATGGTTAAACGGATAACTATTCGCAAAACGACGAAAGTTAAACGGATAACCATCTTCACCTTCGGCAGAATTGACAAAAAATCCGGCAGGGTGTTCCCTGCCGGAAAGAAGTGCCGATCATCCTAACAGCGCATCGGTTACCAGCATCACACAGAAGCCCACCAGTAATGCATAGGTGGCGCCCCGTTGATGGCCGTGGGCGTGGGTCGCGGGGATCACCTCATCGCTGATGACATACAGCATCGTGCCGCCTGCAAAGGCCAGAGCAAAGGGGAGAATGGCCGCCGACACCTGTACGGCGAAATAGCCGATGAGAGTGCCGACTACCTCCACCAGACCGGTGGATAGGGCGCACAGGAAGGTGCGGGGCGCGGACACGCCCGCGGCCAACATAGGACCGATGATCACCATTCCCTCGGGGATATTCTGCAAGGCAATACCGCCCGCCAGAAGCAGGGCCTGGGCGGTGTTCTCGGTGCCGAAGCCCACACCGGCGGCGATCCCCTCCGGCAGGTTGTGAATGGCAATGGCGGTCACGAACAGAAGCACTTTGTTGAGTTGGGATCGGTCGTGTCCTTCGGGAGTTGCTCCCACCAAACGGTGCAGATGAGGCACCAGCTTGTCGATCAGATTCAGGCACAGCGCACCGGCGAAGATGCCGGCGACTACCACGAGCAGATTCCAATCACCGTCGTATGCCGTGGCGGGCAGGATCAGTCCCAGTACCGCCGCCGCCAGCATCACACCGGCGGCAAAAGAGAGAACGATGTCCGAGAAGCGATGGGATACCTTGCGAAAAGCAAAGCCGATGAGCGCGCCTATGATGGTGGCGCCCCCCACACCCAGAGCAGTCAGAAGTACCAGTTTCATATTCATCACCTATGTATAGAGATAGGCGCCCCCGTGTATGGGGGCGCATCCGTCTTATTCTTCGCTGAACATATCCTTGCCCACGCCGCACAGAGGGCAGGCGAAATCCTCCGGCAGGTCCTCGAACTTGGTGCCGGGGGCAATACCCATATCGGGAGCGCCCTCTGCCTCGTCATACACCCAGCCGCAAGCGTCGCACACGCACTTCTTCACTCACAGTCACCTCCGTTTTACTTAGTATATCACACAATTTTCTCAAAATCCGCCGCACCGTGTTTGCACAGGGGGCAAATATAATCCTCAGGCAAGGAATCCCCCTCGTACACGTAGCCGCAGATCTTACAAACGTAGCCTTGTTTGCCTTCGGTTTCCGGCTTTGGCTTCACCTGCTCGTGATAGTAGGTATAGGTCATGGTCTCCTTCTGGGAGATGACTCGCGCCTCGGTCACCGAGCAGATGAACATACCGTGGGTATCCAGATCCACGTATTGTTCCACTTGCAGGGATAGGAAGGCATTGATATAACGGGGCAGGAACACCAGCCCGTTGTCCGAGCGCAGCACGGAGCACCCCGCAAACTTATCGGTATTTCGCCCGCTGGTAAAGCCGAAGTTCTCAAATACCGAGAAGGGCGCCTCCACCGTCAGGCAATTGACATTCATTTTTCCCGTCTGTTTGATGATATGGTGAGAGTAGTTGGCTTTGTTGATGGTGACGGCCACCCGATTGGGGGTATCGGTCACCTGGGTCACTGTGTTGACGATGAGGCCGTTATCTTTTTTGCCGTCGTGGCAGGTGACCACGTACAATCCATAACCGATGTTAAAAAGGGCGGCAGGATTGTTCTTGTCCGCCGTGTCGCCTTGCTGCGCGAGATAGTCGGCGCAAAGCTCCTCTGCCAGCGTTTGCAATTGAGAGGCGCTCTGCTCGTTGAGGGCGGAATGGATCTTCACCGTTTGCTCTGTGTAAGAGAGGTTCTTGCAGGATTCCAGCATCCCGCGCATTACCTTGGCGGCTAAAGGCGCCCAACTGCCGTTTTCAATGAGCGCCACGGTGTGGTTGGCAAACCCTCGCTCGGTCAGATGGTGGATGAACTCCCGCATAAAGGGGAAAATATCCGCGTTGTAGGTGGTGGTGGCCAACACCAGCTTGCTGTAACGGAAGGCGTCCGCCACCGCCTTGTGCTGATCGCAGCGGGCCAGATCGTACAGCACCACCTGAGGACAGCCTTTCTGTTTGAGCTGCTCCGCCAAGCGCATAACTGCTCGCTTGGTGTTGCCGTACACGGAGGTGTAGGCGATCACGATGCCCTCTTCCTCCGGCTGATAGGAGGACCACAGGTTGTAGAGATTGAGATAATACCCCAGATCCTCCTGCAAGACGGGGCCGTGGAGGGGGCAGATGGTCTCGATGTCCAGGGCGGCGGCTTTTTTCAGCAGAGCCTGCACCTGCACGCCGTATTTACCCACAATGCCAATGTAGTAGCGTCTGGCCTCATCTGCCCAGTTATCGGTACTTTTGGACGCACCGAATGTGCCGAATCCGTCGGCGGAGAACAGTACCTTGTCTGTGGCATCATAGGTCACGATGACCTCGGGCCAGTGGACCATGGGGGCGGTATAGAAGGTCAGGGTGTGCCGCCCCAAAGAAAGGGTGTCTCCTTCGCTAACCACTACCTGACGGTCGGCAAAATTCGTACCGAAGAACTGCTCCATCATTTTAAATGCCTTTACCGAAGAAACGATCTTCGCTTTAGGATAGGCGTTGACAAAGTTTACGATGTTGGCGGAATGATCCGGCTCCATATGTTGCACCACCAGATAGTCGGGGGTGCGGCCATTCAAGGCATTCTGGATGTTGTCCAGCCATTCATGAGTAAAAGCGGCGTCCACCGTGTCCATCACCGCCACCGCCTCGTCCAGAATGGCATAGGAATTATAGGTCATTCCGTCGGGGACCAAATATTGTCCCTCGAACAGATCGATGCGATGGTCGGTGACACCGATATATCGGATATCGTTGGAAATGTGCATATACGTCACTCCTTTTGAGTTGTTAAAAACAAGTTTTGTCTTTACAGTCCGTGGTACAGCCGTCCCGCCAACACACCTCGTTGGCGCATTGTTTTTGCTCGAAGAACGTTACCAGATTCTTCGCGGTGATTTCCGCGATGTTTTCCAACGCCTCCTCGGTGAGAAAGGCTTGGTGGGAGGTGACGATCACATTAGGCATGGAGATGAGTCGTGCCAGCACGTCGTCCTCCAGAATATGGCCGGAATTGTCCTCGAAAAAGATGTCGCCCTCTTCCTCGTACACGTCCAGACAGGCCGCCCCCACCTTGCGTGACTTGATCCCTTCCAGCAGTGCCTCTGCATCCACCAGAGCGCCGCGGGAGGTGTTGAGTAGTACCACTCCTTTTTTGCACTGTTCCAGAGCGGCGGTATCAATCAAGTGATAGGTGTCCTCGGTGAGGGGGCAGTGCAGTGAAAGGATATCGCTGTGAGCGAACAGGGTAGGCAGGTCGGTATAGCGTACCATTACCCCGTCCGCCAGATCGGCGGCAGGGTACTTGTCGTAGGCCAGCACCTTCATTCCGAAACCGCGGCACAGGTCGATGAACACCCGCCCGATCCGTCCGGTGCCGATCACCCCCACCGTCTTGCCGTAGAGGTCAAAGCCGGTCAGGTTGTTGAGGCTGAAATTAAAGTCTTTGGGGCGGATATAGGCCTTGTGAATGCGGCGCACTGAGGTGAGCAAGAGCGCCATAGTGTGCTCTGCCACAGCGTAGGGGGAATAGGCGGGCACCCGCAGCACGTGTAGTCGCCCGTGGGCATAGGCCATATCCACATTGTTGAAGCCGGCGCACCGCAGCGCCAGCACCTCGACACCTATCTCGGTCAGGCGGTCGATGACCGCTCGGTTGACCGTGTCGTTGACAAAGGCACACACCGCGTCATAGCCTTTGGCCAGTCCTGCGGTATCCTCGTTGAGCTTGGCCTCGAAGTATTTGAACTCAATGTCGTATTTTTCCCCGAACCGGTCAAAAGCGGGCGTGTCGTAGGGCTTGGTGTCGAAAAACGCAACGCGCATAAGGGGTTCCTCCTGTCATCGGCTTTTTGATTAGTATGAAACCCGATGCGGGGGAATATAGCCTTAATTTGGCAAAAATCCAATGGAAATCATTTCCTGCTTGCCGATAGAGATAAGTATAGCATATTTACAAGTATAAAACAATGTTCTTTTTGCAATAAGAGGCATATTTTTAATGGGGTATACAAAAAGAGAGTACCCACTAAGGGGCACTCTCTTTGCCTTTTTGTCTCACATTGCCTGAGCAGAAATGTGCTCGCGGAACATCACGTGATCGTGGTCAATGCCACAGCCAAGGTCGGTAGCCCCCTCCGGAGGCGTGAGTGGAACAATGATCTCTTCGTAAAGGCACAGATAACCTTCCCAAACATCCAAACTAAATCGGGGGCTTTCCTTATACTCGGCCACAGCTTCTGTGATCTTTTTCTCTGCTTCTTCCACCAGTGTATCGGTGATATACGGAACAAAGTGTACTTCTGTTTCACTTAGTGTAAGAGCTTGTTGGCTTTGGGGGAGGGTGAGGGTGTACACCCCGTCCTCTTCACTCAGATATTTGGACGGTAATTGCAGGGACGTGCGGTTTTCTTTGGTTGTATGCTTCGAAAGTGAAGTGGATATATCGTCGCTTTCCGAAGGAGGCTGCGATGCCGCACAGCCGGACAAAACGGCCAGCACCAGTGTAAGGGTCAGCAGGATAGTCAGCGTCCGTTTCATAGAAGCACCTCCCGAGCTTATGTGTTGATTTCAATACTGTCTAAGTGCATTATAGCACATAACCCAGTGATTTTCAATAGGGGATTTTCAACAGGGGGCAGATGTAGGGGTTCTGCACCCCGATTTTGCGCCCCACAAGCAGTAATCCTCAGTTGCTTTACGCAAAATCTTGGCTTTTCGAGGGTTCTTCATTCGCTATCTACGAAAAAGAAGAGGGCGCCCATCTGGGTACCCTCTTCTTTTTGGCGGAGAGTTAGGGATTCGAACCCTAGGTGAGTTTCCCCACACAGCATTTCGAGTCAAGTGTCAAAAAACGAACTTGGCGGAATTTAACGGAAGATAACGGCAATAGTGAGAACCCCGAAAACCCCGATGTTTTCAGGGTTCTTTCGGTCATTATATCAAAAAACACAGTGAAAATCAAGGTCTAAAAGTCTTCTCCGATTTTGCCGAGTTCTAATGGATTTTGGGTAAAGTCTATTAGAACTTTTCGTAGAACTACACCTATTTTCACCCCAAAATCACCCCTTTGGCAGTGCAATAAAAAGCACCGGTTCAGGCATACAGCACACAAAATCGTGTCGGCTAATCAACGGACAGAATAAAAATGCCGTTATCGGCAAAAATACAAACAAATGTAATTTTTAAGCGATTGACATATTGCCGATATTGTGGTATACTAATAACAGTAAGTTTGGAGGTCTGTATATGAAATATCTATCCGTTAAAGAGGTCGCTTTACTTTGGAATACATCCGAGCGTAGCGTTCGGAATTATTGTGCTGCCGGTCGTGTCCCCGGTGCTTTCCTTACAGGCAAGACATGGAACATCCCCGAAAACGCCGAGAAGCCCGAAAGAAGCAATAAAAGCAAGCCGGCTCCGCAGACATTACTTGATATTTTGAAAGAGGAAAAGCGCAGTCAGACCCACGGCGGAATTTATCATAAAATACAGATTGAATTGACCTACAACTCCAATCACATCGAAGGCAGTCGCCTTACCCACGATCAGACGCGTTATATCTTTGAAACTAACACTATTGGTATAACAGAGGAAGGTGTGCGTGTTGACGATATTATTGAAACCGCTACCCACTTCCGTTGTATTGATGAAATTATTGAGAGTGCAAAATCGCAGCTGAGCGAAAAGTTCATAAAGCACTTGCATTTTATTCTCAAGACCGGAACAAGCGATGCTAAAAAAGATTGGTTTGCAGTCGGTGATTATAAAAAGTTGCCTAACGAAGTTGGCGGCATGGAAACCACTCTACCCGAAGATGTGTCAGCTGAAATGAAAAAACTCCTTGCTAATTATAACAGCAAAGAGAATGTAACTCTCGAAGATATTATTGAATTCCACGTGCAGTTTGAACGCATCCATCCCTTCCAAGATGGTAACGGCCGTGTCGGCAGACTCATTATGTTTAAAGAATGCCTCAAACACGGTATAGTTCCCTTTATTATAGAGGACAAAATTAAAATGTTCTATTATCGCGGACTAAAAGAATGGAATCAGGAAAAGGGTTATCTTACCGATACCTGCCTCTCCGCACAGGATACATTTAAAAACTATTTAGATTATTTTAGAATATCGTATTGATATTAAAAAATATTGTTACAAAGGGAGAAGCGTATAGGATATGACCGATACATACAGAATTCTCGTTGTGGATGATGATTTATCTATTGTCAATATAATTGAAACCGTTTTGAAACAAGAAGGATATCAAGTATTAACTGCCTATGATGGCGAGGAAGCCTGTAGCATCGTAAATGACAAGAACCCTCATCTAATTATCATGGACGTAATGATGCCGAAGTGTAATGGTGTTATCTCCACAATGCGTATACGTCAAGTCAATAATGTGCCGATTTTGATGTTATCCGCGAAGGCTGAGGGGTCGGACAGAGTTCTCGGTCTTGAAGCTGGAGCAGATGAT
>JAZOWI010000035.1:0-36571 GCA_045659145.1 Acutalibacteraceae bacterium
CCGACCACCCCAACCCGACCTTGTCGGCGGTCGTGTTTCTCTTAAATGGAAAAGCCGCTACCGGTGGGTAGCGGCTTTTTTACCCAATTTTGGGGACTTGGCAAACGGAAAAATATGTGCTACAATAGATACGAATATGAAATAGGAGGGATTTCCTATGGAAAATATACAGGAAACGGTACAGACCAATGCCGAGAATGAGCGTCCCGTGACCCGCCGTTACAATAAGAACGGAAAAAGAAGGGGCAAATATGCCTATGCGGCGCCTCTGGGGGTGCTCATCACTCTGCTCAGTTTGGTGGGCGTGGCGGCACTGATCTTCACGGGTATCTCCGCCATTCAGAAGGCGGCGGACACCTCCGTGCTGGAAGAGGAGTTCTATTATTTCTTGGAGCCGGTGTTGGCCTACAACCCCGCTCCCTTTGCCAATGCCCAGGAGACAGAACAGGACGCCTTTTTGAACGCGGCGGCCTATCGGGTGATGCAGGCGGAGCAGATCCGTATGCTCCGCGAGGGGGATGAAATGAGCATCTACCCCGTAGACGACAACGGCCGCATCGCCGTGCCGGTGGACACCATCGTGGCCTCCTACAAGGTGCTGTTCGGTGAAGAGGCGCCCCTGACCCATCGCTCCATTGAGGAGAGCGGTCTGGAATACAGCGAGAGCGACGCCTGCTACTACGTGCCCTTTGAGACGGTAAACACCGGTTATCGTCCTGTTATTGATTATATCAAGCGCCGTCCCTCCACCTACGAGGTGCGTATCGGCTTTGTGCTCAACACCGACATTCAGCTGGATGAGCACGGCAACGAGATGGAGCCCACAACCGATATGGCGGCCCATTTCCAAATCTACACCCTCCATCGGCATAAGGACGATGTCTATCATATCATCGCCTGCGTGGACGAATAATGTTGTAAAAAAGCCTGCGAGTATCACTCGCAGGCTTTTTTGCGTTTATGTGTGCACTGGAAGCGTTCTTATGGCGGGCATCCCCGGCGCCGTTGGTCCATAGGGCGCACTGTCGGTTGGGATTAGGGGCTGAGCATACGATTGCGCATTTCTGTGGGGGTGCGTAAGAAGTGCTTTTGAAAGCACTTGCAGAAGTAACTGCAATCCGAAAAGCCGCTTTGCTGCGCGACCTGGGCGATGGAAAACTCCGGCTGTTTGAGTAGCTGTTGGGCTTTTTCAATGCGCAACAGCCGCAGATACGAGGAGAGCGGTAAGCCCAATTCTTTTTTGAACTGACGGCAGAAATAACCCTCACTGTAATTAAAAAGTTTGCTGATGGATCGGGCGGAGATCGGTTCGGTATAGTGCTTGTCGATGTATTCCACCACCTGACGGAAACGGACATTGGTTTGCGTGACGGTGGAGGGAGTAGCACTGGCACAGTACTGATACAGACAACTCAAAGCTTCATAGATGCGGCTGATGACGGTTAAGAAATGCTTTTTCTCCCGCAGGGCATAAATCAGTTGCAGGACACTGTCCACCACAATCGGATCGGTGGAGTGAGGCGTGAACTGTATCTGCTCCTGAACCAGCGGCAGCAGATACTGCTGAACTGAGGGCACATTGTTGATCAGCGCTTCCAAATCGAACACGACCACATCGTATATTACAGCATTGGTGGCGGTTACGCCGTAGTGCATCTGGTTAGGGTTGGCGGTGACGATCGAACCTGCCTCAGCCAAAAAGGAAACGCCGCCCACCGTCATATTTAATGCGCCGTTCACAATGTGCAATATCTCAATGCGCTCGTGGCGATGGGGACTGATGCAGATGGTGTTTCGCCCCTCCACATCCGTCTGCCACTCTTTTATGTCGGTGGAGCCGAAGGGCTTGTTCCCAACCTGTAAAAACTGGTATGATTTCATAAGAGCTCCTCCAAGGTCAAAAAAATACAAAAACTAGTCAAGAATTTTACTTGGAATTTTTACAGTCATATGATACCATAAGCATAGGGAAAATGCAATAACAAGATATTTCGTGCTCAAAAGCGTGTTTGATTAGGTATATTTGCACAAAATAAACGAAACCCAATCGGTGCATTTCGTTGGATTCGGGACGAGATGTCAAAAAGATACAATTCAGTTTTTTTGTTTTTTTAGCACATTTGAGCCGGTCTCGGTGTCAAATAAATCAAAAAATCGGAAGATGATCCGACATTTCAAAAATTAGCTGCTGTGAGAGAATTGCAAAGCGTCTCGCAGAGATTTCCAACCGGTGCTCGGACCGGTTTGCGCCACCCTGTATCGAATGAAAAGGCGGACAGTCCGCCTTTCAGATAATGAACGTCACAGAAAGGATGAAGGCAAATGAAGGTACATTCCAAAAAGGTCATATGCATAGCTGTGGTATGCGCTGTGGCCTTGCTCGTTGGTTGCTTCTTCTCTATTGCAGAGATAGCTGGCAAGGGTAAGAACGAAGCCAAGAACCTCTATGAAGAGATTCTTGCGGAGAACGGATTTGTGTTCGGTATGAACTATCCTTGGATCCAGATCGGTCACACCCTGACCGGTAATGAAGCGATGGTTAAGTTTGGCATTACCGATGACGGTGACCCCATGGAGGTGGGTCTGGACCTGTACGGCGACGAATATCTGTACGAGGGTCTGTATAACCTGCGCGCTTTGGGTTACACCATGATCGGTTATTGGGGCTCCACTTACGGTGAGGGCGTGGTTTACGACGAGTACGGTCACGTCATCGGCGTCAAAGAGGAGTATCTGACCAATATCGCCCGTTATCTGGAGATTTGCCGTCGTGCGGATATGACCGTACTGTGGATTATCCAGGCACATAACGATTCTATGGTAAGCTATTTCGGCGAAAAGGGTAAGCGCATTTGGGACTGGTGCAGTCAGGCTATCGTGAACCCCGAAGAGTCTGAGGCTTATATCGAGAAGTTTGTTCGTCCCGTGTTGCGGGTGCTGGCCCAGTATCCCGACGTGGTGGCGCTCATCTCGGCCAGTTCTGAGGCGGAGAACGAGATCAACGACGACGTATTGGGCAACCAGTTCGGCAGCGATCGCGGCATCTACGGCACCACACAGGAGAAGATGGTATCCTTCCTGCGTAAGCTGACCGATGCAACGGCCGAGGAGTGCCCCGATATTGCCCGCACGCTGGTGTGCAACAGCTCTTGGCTGAATATGTATAACGACTTTAATCTGGATGTGATTGGTAAGAACCAGTATTCGGCCACCGGCGGTGTGACCGCCGTGGAGGATCTGACCACCGTATTCCCCGCCACCATGAGCGAGTGGGGTGTCGGCGATTACAAGACCGAAGAGCAGTTCACTCTGATGACTATGCAGATGCAGGAGAACATCGAGAAGAAGGGCTATCAGGGCAGCTATTGGTGGTCCTATGTGGCCGGCGATTCCGGCGGCGGCTCTATGAGTGTGTTCAAGCCTTTGTCTGCTTCTCAGACGGATTTCCGTCCTTTGATGTATGCCATGCACTATCATATTGTGGACTTTGTCGCCAACCATCGTGGCGAAGAGATTGTGCTGGACGTGCCTGCGGTGTTCTATAACCGCGGTTCCGGCACCGTGGAGTTCATCGCCTCCCGTCAGGCGATCTCCTATGATGTGGAGCGTTCTCTGAACGGCGGCACCACTTGGGAGAAGTTGGCCGAGGGTCTGCTGCCTTCTGAGGTGCTGGATGTGAATGGTGAAAAGGGCACCTATGTGGATACCACTCTGCCTACGAGCGGCAACGTGATGTATCGCGTAACCGCCCGTGACGACGAAGGCAACGTGGCCGTGTCCGAACCTACCAACGAGCGCGCCATCATTCCGCCCGCTCCCGAGCTGGTGAACAACGGCAGCTTTGAGAATGGCAAAGAGGGCTGGGACTTCTTCCTCGGCAACAGCAGCTCCATCACCGATGCCTATGCCACCGAGGGTGAGCACGCCCTGTGCCTGACCGGCGGTGCCTGGGAGGGTATCATTCAGGAGTTTATTCCTGTGGAAGGCGGCAAACGCTATAAAGTTAGTTACAAGTATATGAATGATCCCGAGATTAATATCACCACTTCGGCAGCATTTTATATCCGCTATGACGAAGGCTTGGGTATCGGTGACCGTGACGGCGAGATTCAGTTGACCGCCGGCTGGATGAACAACTCCGAGGGCGACTGGGTCGCTTATGAGACCACCTTCGTGGTGCCGGAGGGTGTTGAGTCGGTGGCCTTTGATCTGCGTGTGCCCGATCCTGCCGGTCAGGGCGGTACACAGACAAAGGTTTATATCGATGAGATCTCGCTCAAAGAAGTACGATAAGGAGGGGTAACTATGAAGACCGTTATGAAGAAAATCAAAGCCTCTCTGGCTATGTTGTTAGCACTTCTTATGCTGTGTTCGGCGATTTCGGTGGGCGGCCTCATGGCCGCGGCTGCGGATCCCAATGTGATCTTTGAGGATGACTTTGAGGACGTTGAGGTAGGAACCACCGGTCGGTGGACACCTTCCGATGCTATGCGGGCCCAGGTCAAGACGAGTGTCGGCAAGGACTTCTCCAAGGGATTGCAGATCGGTGAGGACAGTGGTAAGTGGTCTACGCTTACCTACTATTTCACCGCTGAGGCATATACCGATTACGAAATCAGCTACGATTACTGCGAATCCACCATTGCCGAGACCGTGCAGGTTCAGGTTCGTCTGGCAGATCAGAACGTGGGCTTGTATAGCTCCGATTCCTTGGATAATACCAACGGTATGTGGAAGCATTACACCGGAACCTTCTCCACGGAGGAGATCACCAACCTGCGATTGCTGGTGGTGACCGAGGGCGCTCTTGGTGCCAACGATAAGGCTTTTGACAACTTTGTTATTCGCAAGGTGGAAAAGACCGTATTCGAGGACGACTTCGAGGATGCGAGTATCGGCACTTCCGGTGATTGGGCCAATGCTCAGAGCGCTACTTCGGCGATCAAGGCAGCGGTGGGCACAGACTTTTCCAAGGGTATGATTGTCAACGGACCTAAGTGGTCCCGCACCCGTATCCTGCTCACCTTAGAGGCGTACACTAATTACAAGATCAGCTATGACTATTACGAATCCACCACCACCGAAGCCTCGGTCGTTTCGGTGCGTGTCAAGGATCAGAACCCCGTTGTTGATGTGTACGCTTCTGAGCATCACGTAAACACCAAGGGTCAGTGGCAACACTATACCGGTGTCTTTAACACCGGGGAATTCACCAACTTTTGGCTGATGATTCAGTTGGAGGCCGACACCGTCAATAGCGACAAGACCTACGACAACTTTGTTATCAGCAAGACGTCGGAGACCCCCGATGACGGAGGTGATGATGATGAGAAGTTGACTCTCACCAACGGCGATTTCGAAACCGGTGAGTTCGCTCCCTGGGAGGGCGGCAACAAGATGGAGATCATTGACTACGACGTGCACGGCGGCCAGTATGCGGCCAAGGTGTTCGGCGGTCAGTGGGCCGGTATCGGCCAGTATGTGGACGTAACCCCCGATACGGATTATAAGCTCACCTTCTGGGTCCGCTATGAATCCGGCTCTAACTCCCACGCTTGTTACGTTATGGATGGCAACGCCACCAAAAATCTGTTTGTTTATGATGTTAAGCCGGGCAAGACCGCCGGCTGGACCCAATATGAGTATGTCCTCAACAGCGGCGATCAGACCAGACTGTTGCTGTCCTTCAAGGTGACCAGTTCTAAGGAAGCCGTTTTGGTGTACGACGACATTACCTTCGCTCCTTTGGGCGAGGTACAGTTTGACGGCTTCCTGTACAACGGCAACTTTGAGACCGGTGACAAGGCCAAGTGGGACGGTGGCGGTGCCTTTGAGATTGTCACCGAAGCACAAGATGGCACCTACGGTCTGCGCGTGGCCGGTGACAACTACGCTAACATCGGTCAGGCTGTCCCCACCAAGGCCAACACCGACTATTCTATCGTGCTGTGGGCTAAGAAGGCCAGTGGCAACGGTAAGTTTGCTGTCTTGTACAAGGATAAGAACGAGACCAAGAACGTAGAGTCTTTCTATATTGATCCCACCGATGAGTGGGCTAAGTATATCGTCACCTTTAACACCGGTGAGTATCCTGAGGGTCACGTTCTTCTGATGGCCGACAGTGCCAATAACACGGCTTATGTAGATAACATCTCTATGGTGGAAGGCAAGCCCATCAATTGGAGCGGTATTATCGGTAACGGCGATTTCGAGATCGGTGATATGACCAACTGGGAGAACATTGGATCCGAGTCGGAAGTTATCAAGACCGAGGGCGCCTACGAGGGCGAGTACGTCCTCAACCTGAAAGGCGGTCAGTGGAGCGGTATTCGCCAGACCGTCAAAACGAAGGTGAACACCGATTATACCCTCACCTTCTACGTCAAGCGTATGGCCGGTGCCGACGGCGTGGCTGTGTGGCTCAAAAACGGCGATAACAATCTGCTGGATCCCGACGGCAACGAGATCGGCGGAGTCTACGACGTGACCGAGGCAGACGGATGGCTGAAAGTGGAGCACACCTTCAACAGCTTTGACCGCACCTCTGTGGACGTGCTGTTCGGTATGATGAACAACGGCAACGAGTACCTCATCGACGGTATCCATCTGGATACCCGTGAGAAGCCTGTATCCAAGCCTTTGACGCTGTATTCCTTCGGTCAGGTGAATAACCGTCCCCAGAAGGCGGAGGATAACCTGATCGTGAACGGTGGCTTCGAGTCCACCGAGGGCGCTCAGTGGAAGACCTACACCTTTATGGATGACACCGTGTCGGTCATTGAGGATGAGAACGCCAAGGAAGGCAATAAGGTGCTGTATTTCAACACCTCCGCTGTGTCTCAGAAGACGAAACACGTTTTCTGGGTGACGGTAGAGCCTAACACCAACTACACCTTCTCCGCTTTTGTGAAGGGCGCGTATCTGTCCAAGGACAACATCTGCACCGCTACCTTCGGTGTGGTGGATCCCGATACCGAGAATTTCCTCATTTACAACGGTGAGAGAAACAAGAACTCTAAGGACAGTTATCAGCTGGTGCCTCCCTGCTGGGATAACGAATGGCACCTGCGCAGCGTTGCTTTCAACAGCGGTGAGAAAACCAAGATCGGTATCGCGGTCTACGGTGCCTCCTCTCAGATGTATCTGGACGATATTGCTCTGTACAAGAGTGACAGCGGCGAGAAGTACAGCGAGCCCATTATGACCGATATGGTCACCACCAACATTCAGTCCCAGCACGCGGGCTGCGACCCTGAGGACAACCTGGTGGGTAATTTCAACCTGAACGATGCAAAGAACCCCTTCTGGTCCACCGGTTATGGTTGGAAGAACGGTACGCTGGGCATCTATGAGGATGAATATGGCTATGGCAACTCCTTGCAGTATACCGCCGGCGATAACCCCGTGGGTGTCCACTATATCAAGTGGATCGATGTGGAGCCTCAGACGGCGTATACCTTCTCGATTGACATCAAGGTGCAGGAGAGCGGCGGCGGCTATCTGGCGCTGATCGACTCGAAGCCCTCCAAACCCGCCATGTTTGTAATGCTCAACTTCGACAAGGAAGTGTTCGGCGAAGAGTGGACTAAGTTCTACTTGGACTTCAATACCGGCTGCTATGAGCGCATCGGTATTGCGGTGGTGGATAAGGGCGGTCAGGCGCTGATGGATAACATCCGCATCTTCAAGGCGGCGGACGGTAAGGACGTGACCGACGACTTCGTAGCTGCCAAGAGCGGTTGGGAGCAGGCCGGCTCCAAGTGGATCTATTTCGAGGATGGCGAGCAGGTCTACGGCAAGTGGATCAAGGACGGCGGCGCCTGGTACTACATCGGCGCGGACGGCTATATGGTCGCCAACAAGTGGATGAAGGATTCCAAGGGCTGGTGCTACGTGGGCGCCGACGGCTACTGCGTCACCAACACCTGGAAGAAGGACAGCGTAGGCTGGTGCTATCTGGACGAGAACGGTTCTATGGTAAAGAACGATTGGGTCGTGGACGACACCGGTTGGTATCTGCTGGATGCCAATGGTTATATGATGTCCAAGGTGTGGATCCACGACGGTTTCGGCTGGGTCTATCTGGAGCCTTCGGGTAAACTGGCCACCAACAAGTGGGTCAAGGATTCCGTGGGTTGGTGCTATGTGGACGAAAACGGCTACTGTGTCACCAATGTCTGGAAGAAGGATTCCAACGGCTGGTGCTATCTGGATCACAGCGGTCATATGGCTACCAACAAGTGGGTCAAGGATAGCGTGGGCTGGTGCTATGTAGGCTCCAACGGCTACTGCGTCACCAACACCTGGAAGAAGGACAGTGTGGGCTGGTGCTATCTGGGTGCCGACGGTCGTATGGTCACTAACAAGTGGGTCAAGGACAGCGTGGGTTGGTGCTATATAGGCGCCGACGGCTATGCGGTCACCAACACCTGGAAACAGGATAGTGTCGGCTGGTGCTATCTGAATGACTCCGGCTCTATGACCAAGAATGGTTGGGTCAACACCAACGGCAAGTGGTACTATCTGGACGGTAACGGCTATATGGTCACCAATAAGACCCTGACCATCGGCGGTGTGAAGTACAACTTCAACGCCTCCGGTGTGTGCACCAACCCCTGATCAAGTAATAGGTGAATCGGCGGACGCGGCCCCCTGTGGGGCCGCGCCCCAGCCGTGACTAAGGCAAGTGGACGGCTGTATACAGTCTTCCGAAAGGAGAAAACCATGAAAAAAGTATTGTCTGTTTTATTGGCGACACTGATCCTGCTGGGGATTTGTGTCGGTTGCGGACAGAAGCCGGAGCCGGATCCCAGTAAGGACAATGATGTGTCCACCGGCACCAGTGTGGATGAAAATGTGACTCCGGATGACAGCACCGACGAGAGTGCCGACAGCACCGATGACAGTACCGACAGCACCGATGAGAGCACCGATGCCTCGGATGTGTCCGGAGACACCACCGATGTGTCCACCGACGTGACGGGGGACAACAGCGACGAGTCGGATGCCACCACCAAGGATGGGGACAACAAGTCCACCACCAAGGATGATGGCAAATCCACCTCTAAGACCACCAAGTCGACCAAGTCGACTAAATCGACCACCAAGTCCACCGGCAAGAATGACAAGACCACTACCAAGTCAACTTCTAAGACCACCAAATCCACTACTAAGTCGACGACCAAGTCCACCACCGGTACCGGTGGGCAGGTAGGTCCCGTCCGTACCACTAAGACGACGACGAAGACTAACTCTTCGGCCAGTCTTACCAAGACCACGGCGGATGTGGGCGGAGAGAAGACCATCTTCGACGAGATTCCCGCGTCCCTGAGCAAACAGAAGGTGAAGATGCTGATCTGGTGGCCTATTATGGATGGTGATCGTGAGCAATCTGACTTCTTCACGGAGAAAACGGGCATCACTGTTACCCACGAGAGCATCAATGCGGACAACTATCAAACCCGTTTGTCCGCTATGATTATGGGTAACAATGCTCCCTCCTGTGCGGCTATGATCTCGGACTGGTATCCCCAGCCCATCACCCGCGGACTGTTGCAGCCCATTAAGAATACCGGTTGGGATTTCTCCGAGAAGATCTATGCCACCAGTATGATGGATGAGTTTGCTTATATGGGAGAGCATTACGCCATTGCTTTAAAGGGCTCTGTCAATCCTACCTTTAATGTGATGTTCTTCAACCGTGACCTGCTCAATCAGTTTGGCGTGACTAAGGATCCCTATCAGCTGTGGAAAGAGGGCAAATGGAACTGGGATACCTGCTTGGAGATCGCGCAGAAGTGTACCAACCCTTCCAAGGGTATGTATGGTATGTCCGTTACTTGGCAGTATTACTGGATGGTTTCTGCCGGTCAGGACTTTATTGTCCCCACCAAGGACGGTATGGTCAACAACGTGAAGAATCCGGAGATTTTGAAGGCGTGGACGCATGCTTGGAGTATGATCAACGAGTATAAGGTCGTGGATCCCTCCTTCACGGATACGGCTCCCTTCTTTGCCAGAACCAGCGCGATGCTCGCCGCCGGCAGCTATCAGATGCAAAATCATCAGACCACGTATGTGCCGGCAATGATGAAGGATGTGGACTGGGGCGTCGTTCCCTTCCCGTCTCCTGCCGGTATGGATCCCATCGCCTCCTGCGATGGTACTGTGTGGGGCTTCCCCAGCCGCGTCACCGGTGACAAATTGCAGGCGGCTGCTTGGTATCTGCGGTACTGGTTGGATGATGCCCAGTTTAAGGATGCCGACTTCTTCACCAAGGAAGAGTGCTGGGAAGTCATGAATTGGATGTGGGACCAGGAGATCGAGTCCTTCAACTCCATGGGTATCCTGGGCTACGGCGGCGAGTATAACGCAGCCAATATGCAGCCCTACATTCTGGGTGACGGCGGCACCTCTGCGGTCATCAAGAGTAATCTGGACTCTTGGTACGGTGTGGCACAGGGCAACATCGAAAAGATCGAGACAGAAATGCCCGATCCTATCAAATAAAAAAACAGCCTGCGGCAGAATGTTCTGCCGCAGGCATTTTTTATTCTTCCACAATGTAGGGGGCCACCTCCGCCAGCAGGCGGGCGCCCAGTGTAACGGTCATAGTCAGTCCTTCGGGGACGTATTCCTCGTATTCCACCTGCCCGTCCCGACGGCACTGCTCCGCCAACGCCCCTTTGGAGAAGGGGAGGAGCAGGCGCACCCGTTTGCGATCGGGAGGGAGCGCGGCGGCCACCGCCTCCAACAGCTCCTCCACACCGGCACCGGTCAGGGCGCTGATGCACAGGGTGGTGGGATGCAGTCCCACGGGCACCTCAGGCACGCGGTCGCACTTATTCATCACCCGTAGGATGGGGGTCTCCCCGCAGCCCAGCTCGGTGAGCAGGTCACCGGTGACCTGTAAATGCTCCGCCGCGTGGGGATTGGAAGCGTCGCAGATATTGAGGATCACATCCGCATCCACCGCCTCCTCCAAGGTGGAGTGGAAGGCGCGCACCAACTGGTGGGGGAGGCGCCGCACGAAGCCTACGGTGTCCACCAGCATCACTTCCCGTCCGTCGGGCAGACGGAGGGCACGGGCGGTGGGGTCAAGGGTGGCGAAGAGCTTGTCCTCTGCCAGCACCCCCGCATCGGTGAGGCGGTTGAGCAGGGTGGATTTGCCCGCGTTGGTGTAGCCCACCAGCGCCACGGTGGAGATGCCGTCCTTGCGGCGGCGCTCCCGACGGAGCTTGCGCTGACTCTCCACCTTTTCCAGGGATTCCCGAATGGCGCCCAGCCGACGGCGGATATGCCGCTTGTCGCTTTCCAATTTGGTTTCACCCGGTCCGCGGGTGCCGATGCCGCCACCCTGACGGGAGAGGGCGGTGCCTTGTCCTGTCAGGCGGGGGAGCATATATTGCAGCTGTGCCAGTTCCACCTGCAAACGTCCTTCGGCGGAACGGGCCCGACCGGCAAAGATGTCCAAAATGAGCATAGTGCGGTCAATGAGGCGGCAGGGGAAGATCTCCTCCAAGTTGCGCAGTTGGGTGGGGGTCAGCTCCCGATCCATCACCACCAAGTCGATGTCCTGCGCCTTGCATTGCAGGGCGATCTCTTCGGCGCGGCCGCTGCCCAGGCAGGTGGCCTTGTCGGGGGATTCTTTCTTTTGGGGGGCGATATCCACCACCACGCCGCCGGCGGTGTCCACCAGCTCCGCCAATTCATCCAGTGAAACGGCGCAGTCAAACTCGCCGGTATCCACCGACACCAGCAGCACCCGCTCCGGTGCCTCTTGCTGTATTTCGTGCAGTTCCACAGCCGTACCCGCCTTTCTTGTCAGATCGGTCTTATTGTACCACATTCCCGCCGAGACAGCAAGGAAAACCTTGTAAAAGAGACGGGTTGTGCAACCTTTCCAGTTAAATCGTTAAAAATTAGGCAACTTTTTGTCGAGAGGGTATGGAAATATAAAAATATTTGTGGTATAATCAAAAAAACAGCGCGTTTTGCGCAGGATACGGTAAGAGGGGGACACCGATATGGAAAAAATTACCAGCGAAAATGTCTTTAAGTTGGAGGCTAACGTGGCGCCGCTGCGCATCATCTCCATGAACGGCGCTCAGGAATTGGGCAAGAAGATCGAGGATCATCTGCTGCGGTGGGCACACCGTTGCGGCAAAGAGGAGGAGAGCTTCTCTATTGGGGTGGACTGCCCCCGTTTCTCCTCCGGCGATGCCAAGGGTCTGATCAAGGAGTCCATTCGCGGTACCGACCTGTACATTCTGGTGGATGTGGGCAACTATAACTGCAAATACAGTATGTACGGCTTTGAGAACGCTATGTCCCCCGACGATCACTATCAGGATCTGCGCCGTATCATTCAGGCCACCAGCGGCAAGGCGCACCGCATCAACGTGATTATGCCTAATCTCTACGGCGGCCGTCAGCATCGCCGCAGCTATCGGGAGAGTCTGGACTGCGCCGTGGCCTTGCAGGAGTTGCAGGCCATGGGTGTGGACAACATTGTTACCTTTGACGCCCACGATCCCCGTGTGTGCAACGCGGTGCCGATGATGGGCTTCGACAATATGATGCCTTCCTATCAGGTGATGAAGGCTATGTTCCGTGACATCCCCAACCTGCGTCCCGATCGGGATCACCTGATGGTGGTCAGCCCTGACGAGGGCGCCCTCAACCGCAATATGTACTATGCGGTGAATATGGGGGTGGAAATGGGTATGTTCTACAAGCGCCGCGACTACTCCCGTGTGGTCAATGGCCGCAACCCCATCGTGGCCCACGAGTATCTGGGTACCTCGGTGGAGGGCAAGGACATCTTCATCGCCGACGACATCATCGCCTCCGGCGAGTCTATGCTGGATATCGCCTACGAGCTGAAAAAGCGCAAGGCCAACCGTATCTTCGCCTATGCCACCTACGCCATCTTCACCGCCGGTTTGGAGAAGATGGACAAGGCAGTGGCGGACGGTGTGCTGGACGGCGTGTTCGGCACCAACCTGACCTACCGTACCCCCGAATTGCTCAAACGGGATTGGTTCCACGAGGTGGATTGCTCCAAGTATGTGGCCTACTACATCGCGGCTCTGAACCACAACATCTCCATCAGCGCCCTCATCGATTCCCACGACAAGATCCAGCAGTTGTTGGAGAAGCATCGCTGATTTCAGGTTTCACGACACAGCACCCGATCCGTCGGGTGCTGTATTTTTTACATTTTCGTAAACAGTTGCTCTGTTATATTGTTTTTTGTGGGTAACAGCGGTATAATAGGAACATATACTAATTAAGCATAAGAAAGGTGACCGGTGATGAGCAAGAAACTGCTGTTGATCCTCAATCCCCGTTCCGGCAAAATGGCCGGAAAACGGCAACTGGCGGATGTGCTGGAACGCTTCTGCGGAGCGGGCTATGTGCCTACGGTGTTTGTGACCACCGGCGCCGGTCAGGCCACCGAGTTGGCTGCCGCCCACGGCGGGGAGACGGATCTGGTGGTGTGTCTGGGAGGCGACGGCACCTTTAATGAGGTAGTGTCCGGTCTCCTTAGCGCCGGCCATAAGGTGCCGGTGGGGTATATCCCCTGCGGCAGCACCAACGACTTTGCTTCCAGCATCGGGCTGAAAAAGACCATCCCTGCCGCCACTCAGGCCATTCTGGAAGGGGAACCCCACACCTACGACGTAGGCGCTTTCGGGGAGCGGTATTTCACCTATGTGGCCTCCTTTGGTGCTTTCACCCACGCCTCCTATGCCACCCCGCAGAATGCCAAGAACGCCCTGGGCCATCTGGCCTATGTGCTGGAAGGTCTCAAAGAGATCTCCAAGCTCCGCTCCTGGCACGCGCGGTTTGAGGTCAATGGAGAGGTGTGGGAGGACGATTATATCTTCGGCGCGGTGAGCAACAGCACTTCGGTGGGCGGTGTGCTCACACTGGATCCTCAGGCGGTGGATATGAACGACGGACTTTTAGAATTATTGCTCATCAAGATGCCCCGCAATCCTGCGGAACTCAGCGAGTGCATACTGGCACTGGCGGAACAACGGTACGACAGCCCCCACATCACTTTTTGCAGTGCTCGTGAGATCGCGGTGACGGCCGACCCGACTATGGAGTGGTCGCTGGACGGAGAACGGGGCGACGGTATAGAACGGGTGGAGATCCGCAATCTGCGGGATGCCATTCGGGTGGTACACTGACATGAAACAACGAAGCAAACGCACCCCTCTGCTGGCGGCGGTATATGTGATCCTGCGACTCATCGTGGTGACCATGCTGGTGCTCAATGCGGTGCAGGGGGAATACGAGAGCGCCTTTATCTGCGGACTGGCGCTGGTGCTGTTTCTCATCCCCACGGTGTTGGAACAGCGCCTGCGTATTGATATCCCCTCTTTGATGGAATGTATTATCCTGCTGTTCATTTTTGCGGCGGAGATACTGGGGGAGTTGCAAAGCTATTATCTCCAATATCCTTATTGGGACACTATGCTCCATACGGTGAACGGCTTTTTGTGCGCCGCTATCGGGTTTTCCCTCATTGACATCCTCACCCGCAATAAGCAGGAGAAGTTTCGCCTGTCCCCCTTTTACGTAGCGCTGGTGGCTTTTTGCTTCTCGATGACCATCGGCGTGCTGTGGGAGTTCTTTGAATACGGAATGGATATGGTGTTCCACACGGATATGCAGAAGGATACGGTCATTGGACAGGTATACAGCGCCACTCTGAGCAATGGGCCGGTGGTGGAACTGAGAGACATTCAGCAGGTGACGGTCAACGGAGAGGCTATCGGCGTGGAAGGATATCTGGATATCGGGCTTCACGATACTATGGCAGACCTGTTCGTCAACTTTGTGGGTGCTGCCCTGTTCAGTCTACTGGGATATGTGTATATCAAGCAACGAGGGAACGGACGCACCCAACGGGTGATGAAGCATTTTCTCCCGTCGTTGGACGAAGAGAGCGAAGAAACACTCCCCGAAAAAGCCGAATAAGCAAGAAAAAAGGCGTTCTCCCCGAAAGGGGAGAACGCCTTAGTTTATGGGGTTGTAAGCGGTTACACAACCTCTTTATCCGATGAGTTGGCGCCGCATTTCCAGCAGGAGTGCCTTCTCCCGTCGGGACACCTGCACCTGAGTCATTCCCAAGGCGTCGGCGGTGGCCTGCTGGGTGCGGCGAGAGAGATACCGCAGGCGGATCAGCGCCCGATCCCGCGGCTCCAAGCCATCCAGTAATTGCTGAATGGCCAGTCGATCGGTGATGACTTCTTCGGGGGAGTCGGTGGGCAGGTCGATCTGTCCCTCCTCCTCGTCCTCACGGGTCAGGGAGAGAAGGGGCATCGATACGCACACCGCTTGCGCCGCCAAGGCAGGCTCCACCTGTAAGCACACCGCCAGCTCCTCCACCGATGGTTCCCGCCCCAGCTCGGTGCACAGCTGCTCCCGCGCCTTTGCCGCTTGATAGGAGAGGCTTTTGAGGGAGCGGCTCACCTTGATGGCGGTGCCCTCCCGAAAAAGGTGGCGGATCTCTCCTAGAATAAGAGGCACCGCGTAGGTGGAGAAGCAGAGCCCCCGCTCAGGGTCAAAGCCGTCCGCCGCCTTGATCAGTCCCACGCAGCCGGCTTGGAACAGGTCGTCGTATTCCACGCCACGCCCCTTGAAACGGCCGGCGCAGGTGTGGACCAGCCCCATATTGCCGCAGATGACCTCTTCCCGTGTCATAGGCGGCTCTTGACACGGGGGGCTATGTATTTCTCCATGGTGACGGTGGTGCCTTTCCCCGTCGCCGAGCGCACCCGCAGGCGGTCGGTGAAGGTCTGCATCACCGAGAAGCCCAGTCCCGATCGCTCCTCACCGCCGGTGGTATAGAGAGGTTCCATAGCCTTTTCCACATCGGGGATACCGGTGCCCTTGTCCCGTATTTGCAGGGCGATGCGTCCCGATTCATACAGTTTCATGGTGAGGGTGATGGTCCCCAGCCGATCGGGGTAGGCGTGGACGATGGCGTTGGTCACCGCCTCGGACACGGCGGTGCGCAGGTCCGCCAGCTCGTCCACTGCGGGATCCAGCTGTGCCGCGAAGGCGGCCACCGCTGCCCGTGCGAAGCCTTCGTTGGCGGAGCGGCTGAGGAAGGTCAGCTTCATTTCGTTAATGGGTTTCATTGACATCCGTCCTTTCTGTTGATTTGTCCCAAATGGGGAGGGCGTCCAATCCTGCCAAGCGGATCATTTCGCGGATCCGTGGGGAGGCACCCATCACGGTCAGCTGCCCGCCCAAGGACTGCACCAGCCGATACCGCCCCATCATCAGGCCGATACCGGAGGAATCCATAAAGCTCAGCCGCCCCAGATCCAGCACCAGTCGCTTGCAGCGGCAGGACAGCACCGCTGTATCAATGCGGCTGCGCAGGTCGCCTGCCGCGTGGTGGTCCAGTTCGCCGATGAGGACGGCGGTGAGGGTAGCCCCTTCCCGATTGAGTTCCAGTTGCAAATAAAGTCACATCCTTTCCTAGGATATCCGTATAATAAGGTTTTACACATAAAAAAGCCTCTACCCAATAGGATAGAGGCTTTTTGCTCTTTTTTCACGAAAATCCCGCCGTCAAAAGCGGTCAGGTGCGGGGGGATCCTGTCAATTCAGCAGACATACGCAGTGGGCGGCAATGCCCTCGCCGCTGCCGGTGAAGCCCAGACCCTCCTCGGTGGTGGCCTTGACGCTCACCTGTGCCGCGGGGAGGCCGCAGGCCGCCGCCAGATTGGCCCGCATTTGGGGAATGTGAGGCGCCAGTTTGGGGCGCTGACACAGGATGGTGGCATCAATGTTGCCGATGGTGTAGCCCTCCTCGCGCAGGCGAGCCACCACCCGCGTGAGCAGGGCGATGCTGTCCGCCCCTTTGTAGGCGGGATCGTTGTCGGGGAAGAGCTTGCCGATGTCTCCCAAGGCGGCGGCGCCCAGCAGAGCGTCCATCACCGCGTGGGTGAGCACGTCTGCATCCGAGTGCCCCAGCAGACCCTTCTCATAGGGGACGGTGACACCGCCCAGTATGAGAGGGCGGTCCTCTACCAGCTTGTGAACGTCATAGCCGTGGCCGATGCGCATAGGGGATTCCTCCTTTTGAGCGTGGAGGAGCGCCTGTGCCAGGCGAATATCCTCCGGTGTGGTGAGCTTCAGGTTGGTATCCAGACCGGTCACCAGTTTGACCCGATGTCCCGCGGCCTCCATCAGTTGGCAGTCGTCGGTATAGTCCCGCCCTGCCGCCAACGCGTTCTCCATCGCGGCACACAGGGTGGCGCGGTCAAAGACCTGGGGGGTCTGCACCCGCCACAGGTTGGCGCGGTCGGGGGTGTCGATGATGTAGCCGTCCTCATCGGTGCGTTTGAGGGTGTCCTTGACCGGTACCGCCACGGCGGCGGCGCCGCAACGGGCGGCCTCTTCAATGACGGCGGTGACCGTGTCCGCCGTCACCAGCGGACGGGCGCCGTCGTGGATGCCCACCAGGTCCGCGTGAGCGGGCAGGGCCGAAAGACCGCAGGCTACCGACTGCTGACGGGTGGCACCTCCTGCCACGGCGCGGCGCAGTTTGGTCACTCCTGCCTTGTCAGCCAAGGCGGTGAAATGGGAGATATCCTCCGCCCGCGCGATGAGCAGGATCTCGTCCACGGCCGCCACCTCTTGCAGGGTCAGCAGGGTGCGGATGAGGACGGGATGCTCCCCTAAGAGAATATGTTGTTTGGGTTGTCCCATACGGGTGGACCCGCCGGCGGCGGCCACCATCATCACGGTATAAGGCATCCGAAGCGCCTCCTCGTTCATAATAATATCAGTATAGCACACCTGAAATAAAAAAACAACCGCCCACTTTCGTGAGCGGTTGAACCTATCAAATAGAGATCTCGGCGGCCATATCGAACATATTCTTCTTGAACGGCTTCTTCATAGCCAAGGCCTCGTCGATATCGAAGTCCATCAAGGTGTTGCTGTTGATGGCGACCACGCGCTCGGTCTTGCCCTGCATCAGCAGGTGAGCGGCGTAATAGCCCATCTGACTGGCCAGCAGACGGTCACGGCTGGAAGGACGACCGCCGCGCTGTACGTGACCCAGCACGGTGGCGCGGGTCTCCACGCCGGTAGCGGCCTCGATGTCCTGAGCCAGCTGCTCTACGTCACCGATGCCCTCGGCCACCATCACGATGAAGTGATGCTTGCCCAGAGAGGCGGTGTATTTCATACGGTCCACGATATCCTTCTGGAAGTCATAGGGGATCTCGGGCACCAGAATGCTGGTGGCACCGGCAGCGATGCCGGCGCTCAGCGCCAGCCAACCGGCGTGACGACCCATCACCTCCACCACACTGCAACGGTAGAGGGACTGGCAGGTGTCGCGGAGCTTGTCCACCATATCCACCACGGTGTTGGAGGCGGTGTCATAGCCGATGGTGTACTCACAGCAACCGATGTCGTTGTCGATGGTGCAGGGGATACCGATGGTGGGGATGCCCTGCTGAGACAGCTTCTGGGCGCCGCGGAAAGAACCGTCGCCACCGCAGACCACCACACCCTCGATGCCGTGCTTGCGGCATACCTCGGCGGCTTTCTGCTGACCTTCCAGAGTCTTGAATTCCAGACAACGGGCGGTGTACAGCATGGTGCCGCCCTGTTGCAGAATATTGGAGACCGAGCGCAGGTTCATGGGAATCATTTCGTCGTTAATTAAGCCGTTGAAGCCACGGACAACACCATACACCTCGATGCCGGCGTTGAGGGCGGTACGCACCACAGCGCGAACAGCCGCATTCATACCGGGGGCGTCGCCGCCGCTGGTCAAAACAGCAATTTTCTTCATAGTGTTTTCGCTCCTTTGTTGACGGGTCTTGCTAACAAAATATAAAGGTTTACAGATAATATTCTATCCATATATATAAGGGATGACAATGGAAAATTACGGCACGCAAATGGATATTTGTTGCATAAGCGGCGCGAAAAATGCATCTTTTTAATCATAAGCCGTCAAAAGGGTATACAAAAAGACAAAAATCTGCTATACTGATAATGAAATCGGAACAAGGGAGGGCAAAACAGATGAAAAAAGGAACGGTCATCACCATCGGGCGGCAGTGCGGCAGCGGCGGACACGAGATCGGCGAAAAACTGGCTAAGCGGCTGGGTGTTCCCTTCTATGACAAGGAGCTGCTTCGTTTGGCCGCCCAGCAGAGCGGTCTGGCCCCCGAGAACATCGAACTGTACGACGAGGTGCCCACCAACAGCCTGCTCTATTCCCTGTCCTTGGGCAACCACGGCGTGATGTTGGGGCAGTACGATATGCCCTTGCACCAAAAGGTGTTTTTGGCGCAGTTTGAGACCATTCAGCAGTTAGCGGATAAGGGGGAGAGCTGTGTCATCATCGGACGATGCGCCGACTATGCCCTGCGGGAGCGGGAGCAGGTGGTGCGGGTGTTCATTAAGGCGGACCCCGAGGCGCGGGTGCGGCGGCTGATGAGTCTGCACGGCGGCGACTCGGAGAAAAAGGTGGCGGATCGAATGGTCAAGACCGACAAGCGCCGCGCCTCCTACTACAATTTCTATTCCGAGAATCGCTGGGGCAGTGCGGAGAGTTACGACCTGATCGTGGACAGCCTGCGCACCGGCATTGAGGATACGGTGACCCTCATCGCTGAGTATGCCGAGCGCCGCTTTCCGGAGTAAGGATACATAAAAAAGAGTCTGCGACTTTTTTGTCGCAGACTCTTTTTTGTTATAGCAAACCGTTCTGTTCTTTGGCGGCGGTGAGGGTGTTTTTATTCTTCTGTGTTGGGCTCATACCACGCATCGACAACCTCAAACAACTGTGTGTCTGTGTTGAGTTTCAACACGCTATGGGCGGTTCCGGTGTAATCTGCATGGGATAAAATGGACGTGTATTGTTTGCAAACGATCTCACAAATGCCGTCATCATCCACATCCTCGGGTTCAAACACATAAAATGGGTCTAGGCAAATGTTCCCATCAGGTTTTTCTTGGGAATTGGTAATGTGATTTTTATGGGAGTCCTTAACATCGAAGACTAAGGTATAGTCGGTGAATCGGTTTTTGACTTCTAATTGGTCGTTGTCTAAAAAGCGGCTCTCAAATCCGGTGTCAAATTCGTTAAAATTCTCAAAGAGTATGCGTATCTCGTTGTTCTCGACCTTTAACACCCAAGTCTGCCACAAGCCGAAACCACCAACACCACCGGTATTGTGATGAATCAAGATCTCCTTGATTTTATCTCCATCCACATCTCCTAAGAACAACGTACTTTCGTGGGATAGTGGAACAACATCGGAGTCCAGTTCTTTTTTAAGAACAGTTGATTCCGTATCTACCTCAATAACAAGAGCACAACCGGTTTCCTCGTTTTCTTGTCGTTTTATTAAACGAATTTGGCAAGGTGTGTTGTTGGCTACACTTTTTTCGGTAACCAAACCTTCTGCGGCGGCGCAATTAATCACGTTTTGGTTTTCGTTCTTGTCTTTTTCCTGTGGCGTCAAATAGGCACAGCCGCACAACACTAAAAAACAGAAAATGGGAATCCAGATACGTTTTTTCATCACAAAATACACCTCCTCTGGTTATATGATATTTAATTCGTTGAGGGTTGTCAAGGATTTACAAAAAGCGCACGCACATTTTTCTTTGGCAGAGGTAGCGAAAAAAAGGGGAGCTGTTTCTCGTAGGAACAGCTCCCCTTTTATACAGGTGATTTTTAGTTCAGGCCACACAGCAGTTTGGTGGCGGTGAGGGTGTTTTTCAGCAAGAGGGCGATGGTCATGGGACCTACACCGCCGGGTACGGGGGTGATGGCGCCCGCAATGGGCTCCACCGCGTCAAAGTCCACGTCGCCGCAGAGTTTGCCGTTTTCGTCCCGATTGATGCCCACGTCGATGACGGTGGCCCCCTCCTTCACCATATCCGCGGTGACGAACTTAGCCCGTCCCACGGCGGCCACCAGAATGTCCGCCTGACGGCAGATGGCTGCCAAGCCCTTGGTGCGGGAGTGGCAGATGGTGACGGTGCCGTTCTCCTGCAACAGCAGCATCGCCATAGGCTTACCCACGATGTTGCTGCGACCGATGACCACACAGTGCTTGCCCTCCACCGAGATGCCGCTGCGGTGGATGAGTTCCATCACACCCGCCGGGGTGCAGGGGAGAAAGCGCTGGTCGCCGATCATAATATGCCCCACATTCTGGGCGTGGAAGGCGTCCACGTCCTTGTCGGGGGATATGGCGGCGATGACTGTGCTGTCGTCCAGCCCACGGGGCAGGGGGAGCTGACACAGAATACCGTGGATGTCCGAGCGGTTGTTAAGTTTCTCTACCACCGCCAGCAGCTGATCTTGGGTGGTGGTGGCGGGCAGGTTGATCTGCTCGGCGTGAAAGCCTACTTCCTCGCAGGCCTTTTGCTTGTTGCGCACGTAGGTGCAGGAGGCGGGGTCTTCCCCTACCAGAATCACCGCCAGACCGGGGGTGACGCCCTTTTCTTTCAGGGCGGCGGTCTCAGCGGCGATCTCGCCCCGCAGGGCGGCGGCGATGGCCTTGCCGTCAATTCTCATCGCCATTGGTTTGTTCCTCCTCGCTATCCGCGGCGACTGCCGTCACCGTCTCGGTGATCGCTTCGGCTTCTTCTGTTTCGGTCTCTTCCGCCTCAATGATTCCTTCGGGAACTGCCAGAATCGGCTCTTCCAGCGTCATGGGCAGGGACAGGGCGCGGCGGCGCAACACCAGCGCCAGAAGGATGCCGCCGATCACCGCCACCACGGCCACTAACTGGGATACTTTCAGGATACCGATACGCAGGCTGTCGGTGCGCAGACTCTCAATGAGGAAGCGACCGGTGCCGTACCACACCAGATAGCCGCAGAAGACGGAGCCCTTAAACTTATAGAAATGCTTGGACAGCAGGTGCAGCAGCACAAAGCCCAGGATGCACCACAGGGACTCGTACAGGAAGGTGGGGTGCACCGGCTTGTCGATGTCGTAGCCGGTGCCGTTGACACCGGAGGCGATGATGTCGCCGGTCATGGCCCAGGGCAGGTCGGTGTTGCCGCCGAAGGCCTCTTGGTTGAAGAAGTTGCCCCAACGACCCACGCTCTGACCGATGAGGAAGCCGAGAGAGGCCAGATCGAACATCGCCAGAGTGTTGAGCTTTTTGATCTTGCACATCAGCGGACCGAACACAAAGGTCATAATGATGCCGCCGTAGATGGCCAGACCGCCGTTCCACACGTGCAGGATGGTGATGGGGTTAGCCAGATACTCGCTCAGGTTGTCGCTGAACAGCACATAATACAGACGGGCGCCGATAAAGGCGACGATGGTGGTCACCAGAGCCGCGTCGATCATCCGATCGGCGTCCACGCCGAAGCGTTGGGCATTTTTGAGACCGTACAGCACCGCCAGCAGGTAGCCCACGGCAATGAGCACCCCGTACCACCGGATGGTAAAGGAGCCGATTTGGATCATGGTGTCGTCCAGCGGAAACCGCCAGCCGATATTGGGAAACTCAATGTAGTGAGAGAGTGTTTGCAGAAACATACAGGTTCCACCTTTCTATGTACGGGAGCGGACTCCCAGAATTACAGAGGATAGACCACCGACAGGGTACAGGCATCAGGGTCGATGCGGGTGCGCAACTGGCGTTCCAGTTCCTCGGTGGTGAGGGCGGCCAGCGCGTCCAACTCGGACAGAGGCTCGATGCCGTCCACCAAGTGGGAAAGGATCAGCTCCGCACAGTCGGAGGGGTCGTCCAGACCCGCCACCAGCCGTCCGTAGGCGCCCCGTCGCACCGCTTCGGCGGCGGCAGGGTCCAGCCCCTCTTTTTGCAGTCGGCGCAGTTCCTCCTGCACCAGTTCCTTGATGCGGGCGGGGTCGGAGGATTCGCCGCCGAACAGCCACGCGCCGTAGCCGGGACCGCAGAAATACTCTGCCTCAAATTGATCGTTGATGAGCCCCTCCTCCATTAAGTGGGTGTAGAGGGGACTGGTCTTGCCGGTGATGAGCTCCACCAGCACCCGCGCACCGGCGGTGGAGGCGGCGGTGGTGTGTACCTGCGGCTCCTTGAAGCCGATGTAGAACAGGGGCGCCGCTACCGGCATTTTATCCTCTACCAAGGCTTCCTTCACACAGGGCGGCTCCTGACAGGTCAGAGGCGCGGGGAGGAGCGCCTCGGCGGGTCTGAGCAGGCGGTCGGCGGCATCCTGCACCGCTTCGGGGGTAATATTGCCTGCCACCACCAGCACCATGTTGTGCAGGTTGTAGTATTGATGGTAGCACCGATACAGCAGGTCGGGGGTGATGCGGGCGATGGATTCCACCGTGCCGGCGATGTCCACACGGACGGGGTGCTCCATGAAGAGCCCTTTCAGCAGATTAAAGAACACCCGACGACCCGGCTGATCCTCGCCCATACGGATCTCCTGCCCGATGATGCCCTGCTCCTTCTGCACCGTTTCCTCGGTGAAATAGGGGTGCTGGACGAAATCCAGCAATATCTCCAAACTGGGCAGTACATTCTCGGTGGCGTGGAACAGATAGGCGGTGCGGTCAAAGGTGGTATAGGCGTTGGCGGAGGCGCCCGTCTTGGCAAAACGGGTGAAGGCGTCCCCGTCCTCCCCCTCAAAGAGCTTGTGTTCCAGATAGTGAGCGATGCCCTCCGGCACCTCTTCGGTGCCGCCCTGGGCAGTGGGCAGGGTGTTGTGCACCGAGCCGTAACGGGTGGCGAACACCGCGTACACCGAGGAGGCCTCGGGCTGCGGCCACACCACGATGGGCAGACCGGTGGGGTGGGTGTAGGTATAGAGGGTGTCCCCCAACAGGGGATGCTTTACGGCGTTCATGCGGTCACCTCCTCGTCCTCAGGCATCAGCAGATAGGTGGTATCGAAGTGGGTCAGCTCCGCGGCGCGGCACACGTCCTCGCGGGTGACGGACAACAGACGGTTGCCCATCTCCTCGGGGGTCAGGTAGGTGTCGTAGACGGTCTGCCCGATATAGAAGTTCTCCAAGGCGTCGGGATGATCCGCCGCGGAGACATAGCGCTGAATGAGGCTGCGGCGGGCGGCCTCCAGCTCGTCGTCGGAGAAGTCGCTGCGGCGGATGGCCTCCAACTGTTTGAGGATCTCCTCTTTGGTGCGCTCCGCATTCTCCGATTGCACGCCGCTGTCCACCAACAGCACCCCCTGGAACTTGTCGTAGGAGGAAGCGCAATAGTAGCACAAACTCTGTTCCTCCCGCACGTGGGTGAAGCACAGAGAGGTGGCGCAACCGCCCCACAGGGTGTTCATCAGTTGGGCGGCCTGCACGGGACCGTCGGGTGCGGTGACCGCGATGCGGAAGCCCAGCACCAGCTTGGCCTGTTTGAGGGGCATCCGCTCGGTGAGGGCGCTCTCCTTGACGGTGAAGGTGGTGTCGGTGCGGCCTGCCGCAGGACGGCGATAAGGAAGGGTGTTAAACCGTTCTTCCAGTGCCTTGATCAAGGGGGTGGGGGCTTCGGCGCTCTGATACAGCCAGTGGATCTGCGCCTCGGACAACAGCCGCTCACGGGCGGCGGCCGCGGTGACGGGGGTCAGCGCCGCCACTGTCTCCTCGGTGCCGGCGGGATTCAGACTGAAAGGATGGTCGGGGCAGAGCACCTCCTCGCACCGCTGACGGGCGTACATCCGCTTGTCGTTCATCTCCCCCTGCAACCGTTCCAGCAGACACCGCTGCTCCTGCGCAAAAGCGTCTGCGGGGAACGCGCCGTCCTCCAACACGGGGCAGAACAGCATATCCAGCAGCAGACGGGTGCAGTCGGCGGTCAGGTCGGTGTGGTCGGGGGTGTAGCGGTGGTTGAGATAACTGATGGAGAAGGATAGAAGCTGCCGATCTCCCAGTCGGTAGATGTGCCCCTGCACCGTGGCACCGTACAGCTCGTCCAGTCGACGGCTGAAAGCGGTCACGGTGGGGTAATCCTTGCAACTGCGGGTCAGAAGCCCCGGCAGAATGGCATAGGCGGCGGCTGTTTCCTTGGTCAGCGGCACCGCAAACACACCCGTCAGTCGGTCGGTACGGAACAGACGGTCCGACAGGTGCAACAGCTTCATATCGTGGGACAGAGAGATAGGTTCAGGTCGCATAGAGAATCTCCTTCCATAGGTTGGCATTAGTGTGCCCTCTTGTTCGGTAAAATATTTACAGTGCCGCCAGCAAGGCTACGGTGATGTCTCCGGCCAGTTGACCGGCGTACCGCTCCATTTCATCAAAGGAAACGTTGGCCTCTTTTTCCGCCAGATCGGAGATGGTGCGCAGGATGGCGAAGGGGACGCCGTTGGCCATGGCGGTCTGGGCGATGGCGGCTCCCTCCATCTCGGTGGCGGCGGCCCCGAAGGTGTCCCGCAGGGTGGCTTTGAGAGCGCTGTCATTGACAAAGATGTCACCCGAGGCCACCACACCGGTGATGGCCTTGCTCCCCGCGGGCAGCACGGTGGCGGCGGCGGCCAGTGCCCGCTCCCCAAGGGCGGTGTCCGCGACAAAGAGGGTGGGACGGGTGTCGTCCTCGCCGTACAGGAACCCCTTGGTGTGCCCAAAGGCGGTCAGGTCGAAATCGTGTTGCAGGGCGGCGGTGGCCACCACCAGATCCTTCACTTCCAGACGGGCGTCCAGTCCGCCCGCCATCCCCGTGTTGAGCAGGGTATCCACCTCAAATCGGTCGATGAGCAACTGAGCGGTGATGGCGGCGGCTACCTTGCCGATGCCGCTCTGTACCACCACGGCCTCTTTGCCTGCCAGCCGTCCGCTGACAAATCGCCGTCCGGCGATGGTCTGTTCTGTGGTATCCTCCATACGGGTGATGAGATTGGCCACCTCGGAGTCCATGGCGCCGATAATGCCGATACGGGACATACCCATCCCTCCTTTTGTCATAAACTACCTTTTATTGTACCACACACCCCTTTTATTTTCAATCACTAATTTATTATAAAAAATGCACAATTACCGCTTTTCTTTTTTTGAGAGATATGGTATACTGAATGGGACATAAATCGGACAATGTATTGCCAAAGGAGGATGGACGATGGCACGGCAAGGCAACCAAAAACTTAAACTGCTGCATTTGCAGGATATTCTGCGGAGGGAAACGGATGAGGAGCATCCCCTGACCCTGCAACAGATCACCGAATTACTGGCGGCGCGGGGGGTCTCGGCAGAGCGCAAGAGCCTCTACGACGACTTGGAGCAGTTGCGCCTGCTGGGGGAGGATATCGTCACCGTGCGGGATACCACCGTGCGGTATTATATCGGTGAGCGCACGTTGGATATGCCCCAGTTGCGGCTGTTGGTGGACGCGGTCCAATCCTCCAAGTTCATCACCCGCCGCAAGAGCGAGGAGTTGATCCGCCGCTTGGAGAGCCTCACCAGCCGCCATCTGGCGGGGCAGCTGCAACGGCAGGTGCTGGTGAGCGGGCGCATCAAGAATATGAACGAGAGTATCTACTACAACGTGGACAGTCTGCAAACCGCCATCGCCGCCGAGCGGCAGGTGAAGTTCCAGTATTTTGACTGGGGCGCGGATAAGCAGCAGCATCTGCGGCGGGGCGGCTCCCTGTATACGGTGAGCCCTTGGGCGCTTACCTGGGACGACGAGAACTATTATCTCATCGCCTATGACGCCCAGGCCGCCGCCATCCGTCACTATCGGGTGGATCGGATGCTGCGCATTCGTCAGACCAATCAACCCCGTGAGGGGGAGGCGGTGTTCCGCGGGTTGGATATGGCGGTGTATACCCAAAAAACCTTCGGTATGTTCGGTGGGGAGGCCCAGCCGGTGACCCTGTGGTGCGCCCCTTCGATGGCGGGGATCGTGCTGGATCGGTTCGGGCAGGACGTGACCCTGATGCCGGCGGCGGAGGGTGCCTTCACAGTGCGGGTGCCGGTGGTCATCAGTCCCCAGTTCTATGCGTGGCTGTCGGGATTCGGCACCGACATTCGGTTGGAGAGCCCCGCGGCGGCACGGGAGGAGTATTGCCGCTATCTTGCCGACATTTTAGAGGGGTACAATGGGGATGGAGTATAAGGTGATCCGCTCCGATCGGCGGACATTGTCATTGGAGATCGGGGAGGAGGGCGTTCCCTTGGTGCGGGCGCCCCGCCGCTGTCCCGAAAGGGAGATAGAGCGCTTTGTGGAGTCCCACACCGAGTGGATCCTCCGTCACCAAGAGAGCTGGCGGCGCCGTCAGGCGGCACAGGCCGCCCGTCAGGTGACCCCACAGCAGGAGGAGGCGCTTCGCCGTCAGGCGGCGCAGATCATACCGATGCGGGTGGCGGTGTTTGCCGCCCGTATGGGAGTCACCCCCATGGGGGTGAAGATCACCTCCGCCCGCAAGCGGTTCGGCAGCTGCAACGGCAAGAACGGGCTGTGCTTTTCCTGGCGGCTAATGCAGTATTCCCCCGAGGCGGTGGACTATGTGGTGGTCCACGAGTTGGCCCACATCCGCCACCACGATCACAGCGCCGCCTTTTGGGCCTTTGTGGCGCAAATTATGCCGGATTATCGGGCACGGCAGGCACTGCTGCGGGATTGACACCGTGGGGAGCCGAGATGTATAATAAAATGATCGAAACGAAGAAAGGAGGTCATCGGATGAAGAAGCACAAACGATGGGTGGCGCTGGCAGCGGCACTGTGTATGCTGTGCAGCGGTTGCAGTCTGGACGTGGAGTCCTTTTTGCGCCCCCCTCGGGTACAGGGCGAACAGCAGGCCATTCAGGCCGCGCTGGAAACCTATATGCTGGACAGCGGCGGTGCCGCAGGGCGGTATGTGCTGAAATATCCCGTGGAGGGAGATCATACGGCGGCCTTTTCTCTATGCGATGAGTCGGGCAGACCCACCGAGGAGGATGCCCGTATGGCGGTGGCCTTTTATTCCTTCACCGCCACCCCCGAGGAGATCCATATCAACCTCCTGCGCCGCGAAGGAGACGACTGGGTGTCTGTGGCGGACGCGGTGGGGGCAGGAGTCGCTATCCGTCAGGTGGCCTTCGGTGATCTGGACGGGGACGGCACTGCCGAGATCGTCACCGGCTGGTCCACGTACAGCAATCGGGTGCACCAACTGGTGGTCTACGACACCGAGGGCGGGCTGCGCCCCATAGAGGGGAGTCGTTTGTATACGGCCTTGTATGTGGGGGATCTGACGGTGGAGGACAAGGACAGCCTCTTACTGCTCCACAACAGCGGCGCGGAGAATGTGACCGCCACCCGCACCTATGTGGAGGCGGGTAAGCTGATGACTGCGGAAACGGTACAACTGGACGGCTCGGTGGAGCAGTTCGGGCGGATGACTCTGTGCCGTTTGGCGGAGGGAGTACACGGTCTCTTTGTGGAGGGGTACAAGACCTCCGGCGAGACAGTGACTGAACTGATCTACTATAACGACAAGGGGCTGTGCGCTCCCTTCTACGATGCCGCCACCAACCGCACAGCGGTGACCACCCGCGCGGGACAGCTGGCGGCGCGGGATATTGACGGCGACGGGATGGTGGAGGTGCCTTATTCCCGTCTGCTGGGCGAACAAGCCGACAACAAGGTGGGGGGTACCCTCACTGTATGGCGGGCGTGGAACTATGCCACCGGCCAGTGGTTGGACCGCGCCCATACGGTAGTGAATACCGAGGATCGGTATCTCATTACGCTGGATCGGGAACGGGTGGACACCCTGACCACCGCCTATGATGCCGCCACCCACACGCTGGATCTGGCGGATGGGGAGACACAGCGGGTCTGGCTGCGGTTGACCATGGGGGAATACGACGTATCTGCCCCCGAGGAGAATATGCGCTCGCTGACGGTGTTCACCGAGGACGAGGGCAGTCCCGCCTGCACCGCTTGGTACGACCCTAAGGTGCTGCGGGCGGAGAAGGTGCGGTATATGGTGTCTCGCCTGACCGGACAAGGAGGTGGAGTGGATGCGTAAGATCTTGGTATGCGAGGACGAGGCGTCCATTCGCTCCTTTGTGGTGGTGAATCTGCGCCGCGTGGGCTTTGAGGTGATGGAAGCGGCCTCCGGTGAGGAGGCGCTGGCGCTGTACGAGGCGAATCCCACGGTGTCCATTGCTCTGCTGGACGGGATGCTGCCGGGCATCGACGGCTTTGAGACCTGCCGCCGCCTGCGGGAAAAGAACGTGACTATGGGCATTATTATGCTCACTGCCCTCTCCCGTGAAGAGGAGAAGGTGAACGGTCTGCGGGTGGGCGCGGACGACTATGTGACCAAGCCCTTCGGCATTGCCGAGTTGTTGGCGCGGGTGGAGGCGCTGTATCGCCGTTTGCAACGCCCTGCGGATGCAGGGGAGAAGCTGCACAGCGGCGATCTGACGCTGGATCTGCGCGCCCATTGCCTGTTGCGGGATGGGGAAACAGTGGAACTGACGCATATCGAGTTCCGTATGTTGGAGTTTTTCTTCCGTAACCCTAACCGCCTGCTCACCCGCGCTGAAATATTGGAGCAGGTGTGGCAGAACGAGGCCTACGGAGACGATAAAATTGTAGACGTGAACGTGCGCCGTCTGCGGATGAAGGTGGAGGTAGATGCCTCCGCCCCCCATCATCTGCTGACCGTATGGGGACGGGGGTATCAATGGAACGGATGAGAGAAAGCCGTCTGCGGCGTTTCTTCCGCCGTATGGCCCCCCAGAACGGACTGACCCGACGGTGGCTGCGCAACGCCTTTTTCCTTATCGTGATGTTTCTGTTGGCGTTGCAGATACTGTTTACGGCGATGCTCCGTTATTATTACTATCAAGGGGTGGAGAGTGCGCTGGAAAGTCGCGCGCAGCTCTACCACCGCACCACCGAGCTGAACTGGGGTCCCGGTGTGTTGGCCTACGACACGGGTGCCCGCGAGGTGGTGGCGGCCTTTAACGACAAGGATAAGATCGAATTGCAGGTGGTGAACACCGACGGTGAGGTGCTGCTGTCCTCCTCCGGTTTCATCCCTGAGGTGGAGCGGGCGCCCGACTACGGGCGCGCCCACGGCAGTGACGACGGGGTGGGCACCTGGCGAGGACGCAGTGCCACCGGTGAACGGGTGATGGCTCTCACGATGTTGGAGACAGATGCCGACGGCACGGTGGTGGGCGGACTGCGGTATGTGGTGTCGCTGACGGCAGTGGATCGGCAGATCCTCCTGCTGAGCCTATTGCTGTTTGGCTTTATGCTGGTGATCGTGTTCTTCGTGTCCCTGTCGGGACTGTACTTCATCAATTCCATCGTCACCCCCGTGGCTGCGGTCAATGCCACGGCGCGGCGCATCGCTATGGGTGAATACGACGCCCGTCTGGAAAAGCGGTATAACGACGAGATCGGTGAACTCTGCGACACGGTCAACTTTATGGCCGGAGAGATCGCCGCCGCCGAGAAGCTCAAAAACGAGTTTATCTCCTCCGTGTCCCACGAATTGCGCACCCCCTTGACCGCCATCCAGGGGTGGACCGAGACCTTGCAGAATGAGACGGAGGATAAAGAACTCACCGCCCAAGGACTGGCGGTCATCGGTAAAGAGGCCCAGAGGCTCACGGGATTGGTGGAGGAATTGCTGGACTTCTCCCGTATGGAGAGCGGTCACGTGGTCCTACACTGGGAGCGGGTGGACCTGCTGGCGGAATTGGAGGAGGCAGTGTTCCTCCTGCGGGACAAGGCAGAGCGGAGCGGCATCGCGCTGGAACTGGTGCGCCGCCGCCATTTGCCGATCATACGAGGAGACAGCGCCCGCTTAAAGCAGGTGTTTGTCAACCTGCTGGACAACGCGGTGAAATATTCCCGCGAGGGGGATCGGGTCCGCGTGGAAGCCGCCCGCGTGCGGGGCGGCGTGCAGGTGGTGGTGAGTGACACCGGCATCGGCATTTCCGCGGAGCATCTGTCCCGAGTGACGGAGAAGTTCTATCAGGTACACGCCACCCCCGGTGCCGGCATCGGTCTGGCGCTGGCGGCGGATATTTTGCGGTTGCACGGCGGCCGTTTGGAGATCGATAGTGAACTGAATGTGGGCACCACCGTCACCGTGTGGTTGCCGCTGGAATCCTAAGAAAGGAAATGGAGACTTATGGATAACAAGAAGGAATGTGTACTCAAAAAGACCTCCATCGGCGGTCAGGCGTTGATCGAGGGCGTGATGATGAGGGGGCCGGAGCGCACGGCTATGGCGGTGCGCCACGTGTCCGGTGAGATCCGCTTTGACAGTTGGGAGAATCCTACCCCTAAGCTGGCATTCTTCACCAAGCTGCCTTTGGTACGGGGTGTGATCAACTTTGTTTTTTCTATGATCTACGGCTATAAATGCCTGATGCGCTCGGTGGAGATGAGCGGTATGGAGGAGGAGCTGGAAGAGGCGATGACCGAGGCCCCCGAAGAGGGTGAGGCGCCTGCCGAGAAGACCGAAAAGACCAAGAAAAAGGCGGAAGCGCTGATGAACGTCACTATGGTGGTGGGTATGGTGCTGGGCGTGGCTCTGTCCCTGATCCTCTTTATGTGGTTGCCCATTCAGCTTTTCAAGTGGCTCAGCACGGCGGTGCCGGCGCTGGATAACCGCGCCATCCGCGGCATTTTCGAGGGTGTGGTGCGCATAATGATCTTCTTAGGCTATATGTTGGCGGTGTCCCGTATGAAGGACATTCGCCGCACCTTTATGTACCACGGGGCGGAGCATAAGTCCATCTTCTGCTACGAGAAGGGTCTGCCCCTGACGGTGGAGAACGTCCGTCAGCAGAGCCGTTTCCACCCCCGTTGCGGCACCTCCTTTATGGTGCTGATGCTGTTGGTGGGTATCCTCATCTCCATCCTCATCCCCATCGCCCACCCCGTGTTGCGCACGGTGGTGAAGCTGCTCCTGTTGCCCCTGACGGTGGGCATCGGCTATGAGCTCATCAAGCTGGCGGGGCGGTGCGATAATTGGTTTACCCGCTTCATCTCCGCCCCCGGTGTGTGGATGCAGCATCTCACCACCGTGGAGCCGGAGGACGATATGATCGAGTGCGCCATTATGGCATTGGAGGCGGTCATCCCTGAGGATCCCGAGGCGGATAAGTGGTGACCCGACGGCAGTGGCTTCGTCAGGCGAGCCGTGTGCTCACCGAGGCGGGCTGTGAGGACGCGGACTTTGATGCCCGATGTCTGCTGGAAGACTTGGGGGGGATGCCCCGAGGGGGCGGTGCGGACGATACGCCCCTGACCGCGTCCCAATTGGCAGTGCTCACTGAGGCGCTGAAAGAGCGGTCCGAGGGACGGCCCCTCCAATACTTACTGGGGGAGTGGGAATTCCTCACCCTTACGCTTAGAGTGGGGGAAGGGGTGTTGATCCCCCGCCCCGACACAGAATTGCTGTGCGAAGCGGCGGCAGAGCGACTGGGGGGCAAAAGTGCCCCGCGGGTGCTGGATCTGTGTGCCGGCAGCGGCTGTGTGGGACTGGGTGTGGCCTCGCTGACAGGTGCCGCCGTCACGGCGGTGGAGCTGTCGGAGGAGGCGCTGCCCTATCTCAGAGAAAACGTGAGACGGTATCCTGCCTTGGACGTGACGGTGCGGCAGGGGAACATACTCACCGATTATGAGGCGTTTGATGGGGGATACGATGCGATTTTATCCAACCCTCCCTACATCCCCACCGCCGATCTGGCGGGACTTCAACGGGAGGTGCAGCGGGAGCCGAAGATGGCGCTGGACGGCAGTGCGGATGGGCTTCTGTTCTACCGCGCCATTGCCGAACATTGGTGCGATAAACTCGCCCCCGACGGCTTCTGTGCCGTGGAGGTGGGGATCGGACAGGCGGCTCAGGTGGCCGCCCTGTTTGCCGCCGCGGGCCTTGCAAACACCGAGATCCTGCGGGATCTGGGCGGTGTGGAACGGGTGGTCGTGGCGCGAAAATAAAAAAATGCAAACAAATGTTCGAAAAACACTTGCTTTTTTCGGAACAGTGTGCTAGAATGAGGACAATGAGTCGGCGGGGCCGACAGTCTATCGTAAAGGACGGATGGGATTATGGCAGCGAAAGCGGATAAGAAAAAGACCGAGGCCACGGCGGAGCGCAGTGAACGCCAGAAGGCGCTGGATATGGCGCTGGCGCAGATCGAGAAGCAATACGGCAAGGGCTCAGTGATGCGTCTGGGCGAGAACATCAAGATGAATGTGGACGCGGTGCCCACCGGCTCCATGGCGCTGGATGCGGCGCTGGGAATCGGCGGTCTGCCCCGCGGCCGTATCGTGGAGATCTACGGCCCCGAGGCTTCGGGTAAGACCACGCTGGCTCTGCACGCGGTGGCGGAGTGCCAGAAGAAGGGCGGCGAGGCGGCCTTCATCGACGTGGAGCACGCGCTGGACCCCGTTTATGCCCGCGCACTGGGCGTGGATGTGGATTCTCTGCTGGTGTCCCAGCCGGACACGGGCGAGCAGGCGCTGGAAATTATGGAAGCGCTTATCCGCTCCGGTGCGGTGGATATCGTGGTGCTGGACTCGGTGGCGGCCTTGGTGCCCCGTGCCGAGATCGAGGGCGAGATGGGCGATGCCCACGTAGGCTTGCAGGCCCGTCTGATGTCTCAGGCCATGCGTAAGCTGGCCCCCGCGGTGTCCAAATCCAATTGTATTGCTCTGTTTATCAACCAGTTGCGCCTCAAGGTGGGCGTGGTGTACGGCAACCCTGAGGTGACCAGCGGCGGGAACGCGCTGAAATATTACGCTTCGGTGCGTCTGGACGTGCGCCGCACCGAGACCATCAAGAGCGGCGCGGACGCGGTGGGTTCCCACACCCGCGTTAAGGTGGTTAAGAACAAGCTGGCGCCCCCCTTCAAGCAGGCGGAGTTTGACGTTCTGTACGGCATCGGCATCTCCAAGGAGAGCGAGCTGCTGGATCTGGCGGTCAAGTTGGAGATCATCGACAAGTCCGGCTCTTGGTTCGGCTACAAGGGCGAGCGGTTGGCTCAGGGTCGGGATAATGCCCGCGACTATCTGCGGGAGCATCCCGAGGTAGCGGCCGAGATCGAGGCGCAGGTGCGGGAGAATATGCACAAGCTGGTGCCCGGTTCCCGCCCCGCGGTGAGCGCGGCGCCTGCACCGGTGGAGATCCCCTTGGCGGCGGCCCCTCAGGTGACCAGCGCGGCGGCCAAGGCACAGATCGACATCGTGGTGGATGATTAATAGGAAAACAACAAGGCAGGAGAGGGATCTCCTGCCTGTTTGTGCTTTATTATAAGGTGAGATGGATGAAGATTACCGAAATTGCCGTGCGGCGACGCGGCTTATATCTGGTGCGGCAGGACAGCGGCGAGGAGACCTTGGTGGATCGCCGCACCTGGGACGAGTCCCCTTATCGGGCAGGGAGCGAACTGACCGAAGAGCAGTGGCAGGCGCTGCTGCACCGCTCCCAGTACAACCGCGCGCGGGAACGGGCACTGTATCTGCTGGGACTGCGGGACTATGCCTGTAAGGAGCTGGAACAGAAACTCTACACCGAGGCCGATCCGCCCACGGCGGCGGCGGTGGTGGAGCGTCTGCGTGAGGTGGGACTTTTGGATGACCAGCGGTATGCCTGCCGACTGGCTAAGAGCCTGACCGAGGGGAAGCAGTATCCCCGCCGGCGGGTGGAGCAGGAACTGCGCCGCCGCGGCATTGACCCTCTCACGGTGCAGGAGGCCGTTTCCTCACTGGATAGCGAGGATTTTGAACAAGCACTTGCATTAATCGAGAAAAAATACTATAATAAGATCAATACCGCCGAGGGTCGCCAAAAGGTGACCGCCGCCTTGGCGCGGCGCGGCTTTTCATACACAGCGATCCGCCGCGCACTGGATGAATACGGCGCGGCGCAGGACAGCGAGGAGATAGAAGCATGGCTGTAAAAGTGGGAATGGTGTCCCTGGGATGCCCCAAAAATCAAATGGACGCGGAGCTGATGCTGGCCAAGTTGGAGCTGGCGGGCTTTGAGATCACCGCCGAGAGCGGTCTCGCAGAGGTGGTGATCGTCAACACCTGCGGCTTTATCGAGGATGCCAAGCAGGAGTCCATCGACAATATATTGGAGTTTGCTCAACTGAAAAAAGAAAAACAGATCAAGAAGATCATTGTCACCGGCTGTCTGGCCGAGCGGTATCAGCAGGAGCTGGTGGATGAAATGCCGGAGTGTGACGCGGTGCTGGGTCTGGGCGCCAACGGAGACATCGTGGAGGCGGTGGATCGGGTGATGGAGGGGGAGACGATCCGCTCCTTCCCGCCCAAGAGTGCGTGGTGTCTGGACGGCGACCGCCTACTTACCACCCCTCATTTCTTCGCCTATCTGCGCATCGCGGACGGCTGCGACAATCGGTGCACCTATTGCGCCATCCCCGGTATCCGCGGCGGTCTGCGCAGCCGCAGGATGGAGATGGTGGTGGCAGAGGCACAGAAGCTGGTGGCCGCCGGTGTGCGGGAGCTGGTGCTGGTGGCGCAGGATACCACCGTGTACGGGCAGGATCTCTATGGCGAGAGCCGCCTGCCGGAGCTGCTCACCGAACTGTGTAAGATCGAGGATCTTCAATGGATCCGTCTGCTGTATTGCTACCCCGAGCACATCACCGACGACCTGCTTTGCGTGATGGCAAAGGAGGAGAAGGTGCTGCCCTATATGGACATTCCCCTCCAACACGCCAGCGGTGCGGTGCTGCGGCGGATGAACCGCACCGGCGATCGGGAGAGCCTCACCGCCCTCATCGGTCGGATTCGGGCGGCGGTGCCGCAGATCACCCTGCGCACTACTGTGATGACCGGCTTCCCCGGAGAGACCGAGGAGGATTTTGAGGAGCTGTGCGCCTTCATCAAGGAAGCCAAGTTCCAGCGGCTGGGCTGTTTTGCCTTCTCCCCCGAGGAGGGCACCCCCGCCTACGACCTGCCCGACCAGATCCCCGACAAGGTGAAATGCCGCCGTCGGGACATTGTGATGGAGGAGCAGAGCCGCATTTCCGACGCCTACAATGAGCAGATGGTGGGCAAGACCGTCACCGTGCTGGTGGAGAGCTTTGACAAGTACGCCGAGTGCTGGTTCGGCCGCACCGAGGGGGATGCCCCCGACATCGACGGTAAGGTGTTCTTCACAGCCACCCGTCGGGTGAGCCCCGGCGACTTCGTAGAGATTCATATTACCGATACCATGGATTGGGATCTGATAGGAGAGATGACCGAATGAACTTACCGAACAAACTGACCTTGGTGCGCTGCATCCTGACCCCTATATTCCTGTTTTTGATGTTGGCGCGTTTCCCCTTCCACTATGCGGCGGCGCTGTTGGTGTTTATCGCCGCCTCCCTCACCGACTATTTTGACGGCAAGATCGCCCGTCAGCAGCAGCTGGTGACCAATTTGGGCAAGTTTCTGGACCCGCTGGCGGACAAGGCGCTGACCACCGCGGCCTTTTTAGGTCTGATGACCCAAGGGGGCGGACGGATGATGTGCTGGGCGGTGTTCCTCATCCTTGCCCGCGAGTTTGCGGTCACCTCGGTGCGCCTCTTGGCGGCCAAGGACGGCGTGGTGGTGGCAGCCTCCTTT
>JAZOWI010000036.1:0-3721 GCA_045659145.1 Acutalibacteraceae bacterium
GAAGGCTGAAATACCACCGAAGACGAGTTTGTGAAAATGCTGGAAAGTCTCATCGCAAAAAAAAGAACCCCGTTGCTTTGGCGGCAACGGGGTTTTCCTATTTATTCTGTCAGTGCGTCAGCAATAGCGGCAAACGCAGTCAGTGTCAACTGCTCCGCTCGTGCGGTGGGAGGAATGGCGGCGGCCTCGAAGGCTGCGCTGAGCGCCTCCTTGGTAAAGCCGGCACCGGTGAGGGAGTTGAGCAGGGTCTTGCGCCGCTGATTAAAGCCGGCGCGGATGAGACGGAACATAAGTGCCTCGTCCTTTACGGAGCAAGGAGGCTCCTTGCGGATGGTCAGGCGGATGACCGCGCTGTCCACATTGGGAGCGGGCAGAAAACTGCCGCGGGACACCCCGAAGAGGGTCTGTGCTTCGGCATAATATTGCACCGCCAGTGTGACGGCGCCCGCCTCGCGGGTGCCGGGGGCGGCGCACAGCCGCTGAGCGGCCTCCTTTTGCACCATGACGGTGATGTTCTCCACCGGCAGACGGCTTTCGAGCAGCATCATAATGATGGGGGAGGTGATGTAATAGGGCAGATTGGCGCACACCGCCACGGGGCGGTCACCAAACCTCTCCCGCAACAAGGCGTGCAGGTCCAGCTTCATACAGTCGCCCCACACGAAGGACACGTTGTCCACGCCGGCCAGTGTCTCCGCCAATACGGGGGGCAGTCGGTCGTCCAGTTCAATGGCGACGACTTGTCCTGCCTGACGGGCCAATTCGCGGGTGAGCACACCGATGCCGGGACCGATCTCCAACACGCCGCCCTCCGAGCCAATGCCGCAGGCCTCTGGCATACGGGGGCACACCGAGGGATTGATGAGGAAGTTCTGTCCCAGTTTTTTGGAAAAATGAAACCCGTGCCGTTCCAGCAGGTTTCGGATATAGCCCATGTCGGTGAGACGGGGGGCGGTCGGTTGTTGCATAGTTGACGCTCCTTACTGCCGTTTGACCCGTTGCAGCCGTTGACGGCGGCGACGGCGGTTGTGCACCACGTTGAGGATGCCGTAGCCGATAATGAGCAGAAACAGCACTCCCACCCCCAGCCAGAACCATACGGAGGTGAAGAAAGCTGCCACCCGACTCCATATAAACAGCAAATTACTGCGGCCGATGGTGTCGCTCGCCACCAGATCCACCGAGCCGATGACCTGATCCACGTTGACGATCAGTTCTACCCGTCCCAACACGGTGCCTTTTTCGATGGGAGCTTCCACCCGATCCACGTTCAGGGTGATATTGCGGATGATTTGAGTCAGATCCAATTTGCTCTCCACCACGGTGGCGATCTCCTTGGCGGGGACCAGGTTGATATGGTCGGTGTCCCAGGCCAGATCCACCGGCAGGCTGGCCAGGATCTCGCTCTTGGCCAACACGGTCTTGTATTCAAACTGGGAGAATCCCCATTTGAACAGGGCTTTGGTATCCCGATAGTGCAGACCGGTCTCGCCGGCTTGGTTCTGCTCGGGACAGCCCATCACCACCACCAGATACTCGTAGCCGCTGTCCCGCGCCACCGAGGCGCAGGTGCGTCCTTCGTGCTCCGACAGCCCCGTGCGGCTGTGGACGATGGGGGAATAGCGGTGGGTGCTGGAAGGCTGCAACAGACTGTTGCCCGATACGATGGTGCGCTTCTTCCCGCCGGATACGGGGGTGACCTCCACCTGATATTTCACCGCCAAGTCCTCAAACACCGAGAATTGCTGACAATACCGCACAATGCGGTACATATCCCGCGCCGTGGTGTACTGGCTCAGGGAGTCCACACCGGTCAGGTTGGCAAAGTGGCTGTACGTGCAGCCCAGTTCCTCCGCCAACGCGTTCATACCGTCCAGATAGGAGGTCACACTGCCGTCGATGGCGGTGGCCAGCACCGCCACTGCGTCGCTGGCGCTCTGCATAAAGGCCACACTCATCAGATCCCGCAGGGTCCAGGTCTCGTCATAGACCATATTGGCGGTGGGCACGCCGGTGCCCGCCACATAGCGGTCAAAGAGTTCCTTCGTATAGGTGCCGGTGACCGTGTCAATATCCAGATTCTTCTTTTCGGTCTGATGCAGGGCATAGGCCAGCACCATATACCGCATCATGGAGCCGGGGGCGTGGACGTCGTCTGCGCCTTTTTCATACAGCACCACGTCGTTGGCGGCATTGCCTCCCAGACTCACCAGAATGGCGGCGGCGGCGTGCACGGGGGTATCCTCCGGCAGGCGGTAGCCGGCGGCACTCGCCGCACCCGCGCCTGCGCTGAGCAGACCCACTGTGATTCCCAGAGCCAACAGAAAGGCGGCTATTCTCTTTTTTACCATAGACAATCCCCACCGTTTTTAGTATAATAGAGAGGGGCACATCCCCATAACAGAAACAGTATAGCACAACCGAGGGACTTTGTACAAGGTTTTTCGGTAGAAAAGGACGGATTTGCTATGGTTTATATTACCGGAGATATGCACGGCGACCCCACGCGGTTGTCGGATCCCACGTTGCGCCGCCTGAAAAAAGGGGACACTTTGTTGGTGTGTGGCGATTTCGGCTTTGTGTGGGATGGCGGTGCCGCGGAGCAGAAGCTGCTCAAACGGTTGGCGCGGCGGCGGTATACCATCGCCTTTTTGGACGGGCGGCACGAAAACTTTGATCTGCTGAATGGTTATCCCACGGAGGAATGGAACGGCGCACCGGCCCACAAGCTGGGTGAGCGGCTTTATCATCTGTTGCGGGGCGAGATCTACACCATCGAGGGTGCCACCTACTTTGTGTTCGGCGGCGGCGAAAGCGATGACAAGGAGTTCCGCGTGGCGGGTGAGAGCTGGTGGGAGGCGGAGGCCCCCACTCCCGAGGAGATGGAGCGGGCCCGCCGCAACTTGGCTCAGCGGGACAATCGGGTGGACTACGTGCTCACCCACACCCCCTCGCCCAAATCCCGTGCCCGTCTGGAACGGGAGCGGGTGGCGGACGGTGTCAGCATCTTTTTGGGCACCTTGGAGGAGACGGTCACCTGCCGCCGTTGGTATTTCGGCTGTCTGCATCGGGACAAGATCATCAGCCCTCAGCGGCGGGCTTTGTTCCGTGACGTGGTGGCGGTGGAATAATTTTTTCCGTTTCCCCCCTTGCATTGTGACTTGTTTTGCGATAGAATAGCAAAGGAATCAAAAGAGCGGCCTCCCCGCCGCATCAAGAAGGAGTGTAAACTTATGTGTAAAGTATTAGTGGAGACCTCTGCCCGTCATATGCACATCACCCAGGAGCATCTGGAGATCCTGTTCGGTGAGGGTTATCAGCTCACCAAGAAGAAGGATCTGTCCCAGCCCGGTCAGTATGCCTGTGCCGAGCGCGTGGACGTGGTAGGTCCCAAGAAGACCCTGCCCGGTGTGTCCATTCTGGGTCCCGTGCGCCCCTCTACGCAGGTGGAGCTGTCTCTGACCGATGCCCGCAGCATTGGTGTGGCTGCCCCCATCCGCGAGTCCGGTGACATCGCCGGCAGCGGTGCCTGCAAGCTGGTGGGTCCCTGCGGTGAGGTGGAGATTGCAGAGGGCGTCATCGCCGCCAAGCGTCACATCCATATGACCACCGCCGATGCCGCTGAGTTCGGTCTGGTGGACAAGCAGATCGTGTCCGTGAAGATCCCCTCCGAGGGTCGTGAGACCATCTTCGGCGACGTCATTGTCCGCGTCAGCGACAG
>JAZOWI010000037.1:0-14164 GCA_045659145.1 Acutalibacteraceae bacterium
TCTTGACGATCTGGTGCTGGCGGCCATCCTGCTGGAATTGCCGTACAAGAGCCTCTGCCGAGAGGACTGCCGCGGTCTGTGCCCCCTGTGCGGAGCCAACCTCAATGAAGGACTCTGCGGTTGCAACCGCAAGTCGGTCGATCCCCGTCTCGCTGTGTTGGGACAATTATTACATTAATCTTTTTTATCAATGCAAGGAGGTGCTGACATGGCGGTACCCAAGAGAAAAACATCCAAAGCCCGGCGTGATAAGAGACGCAACAACGTCTGGAAGCTGGAAGCCCCTGCGCTGGTGAAGTGCCCTCAGTGCGGCGAGTACAAGCGTGCTCATCGTCTGTGCGGTAATTGCGGCTACTACGGCGGCAAGCAGATCGTCAAGGTTGGCGAATAATCGTCATCCCCTAGCGGCAAACGAAAGCAGAGAAGGAGAGATCCTTCTCTGTTTTTTTGTTTTTTCGGGGGAGGGGGAGGCTTTCGGGACGGGAGACCCGTCCCCTACGGATTCTATACCGCGTTCGGATAGACTTTTGTAGGGACAGGTCTCCCGACCTGTCCGTTTCAAAGGAGCGCCGAAACCTTGCGGACGAGAAACATGCCTCTCCCAGAGGGAGAGCCATTTGCGGGTTCTATATTAGGTTCGCGGTAACCTATAATCGGGCGGATTCGGTTCCTGATGATAAAAAAATCCGCGCACCTGTTGCGTTTTCCAATTAAAAATGGTATACTATATGGTAATGTGGATAAATATGGAGATTTGTACCCCTTTTGGGGGGCGTCGGGAGGTGACGGAATGGCGGTTGTGATCGAAAAGGTGCTGAGCGGCAGCGCGGCGGCGCGGGCGCGCATCAAGGCGGGGGACACCCTGCTGACCATCAACGGACGGGACATTGTGGACGTGCTGGACTATCGATTCTACACCCCCGACACCCGTCTGACCCTCACCGTTGAGACAGCCAAGGGGCGCCGCCGCACCGTGCGGGTGAAGAAGGCCCCCTACGAGGAGCTGGGGCTCACCTTCGCCACCTATCTGATGGACAAACAGCGCTCCTGCCGCAACAACTGCGTCTTCTGCTTCATCGACCAGCTCCCTGAGGGGATGCGGGAGAGCCTGTATTTTAAGGACGACGACAGCCGCCTGTCCTTCCTCTTCGGTAACTACATCACCCTGACCAATTTGACCGAACACGATGTAGAGCGCATCATCGAGATGCACATCAGCCCCGTCAACGTGTCGGTGCACACCACCAACCCCGACCTGCGATGTAAGATGATGAACAACCGCTTCGCCGGTGAGGCGCTGGACATCCTGCGGCGGTTCGCTGAGGCAGGACTCACCCTCAACTGCCAGCTGGTGCTGGTGCCCGACTACAACGACGGGGAGGAGCTGACCCGCTCCATGGAAGAGCTGGCGTCTCTGGGGGAGGCGGTCAGCAGCGTGGCGGCGGTGCCGGTGGGGCTGACCCGTTATCGGGAGGGGCTCACCCCTCTGCGCCCCTTCACCCCCGAGGAGTGCCGCACCGTCATCGCACAGATGAACGCCATGGGGGAGCGGATGCTCACTCAGCGGGGGCGGCGGATCTTCTATCCCTCGGATGAGTGGTATATCAAGGCGGGTCTGCCCATTCCCACGGAGGATTTTTATGAGGAATACCCCCAATTGGAGAACGGAGTGGGCATGCTGGCCCTGCTGAAAGAGCAGTTTGCGGAGGCGGTGGATACCGCCACTGCCAACACCGCCACCGAGAGGCGCACGGTGATCGCCACCGGTGTGGACGCGGCGCCCTATCTGAAAGCGCTGGTGGCGCTGGCAAGAGCCAAGTGGCCTACCTTGCAGGTGAAGGTGGTGCCCATCCGCAACGACTTCTTTGGGGAGACCATCACCGTGTCGGGGCTGGTCACCGGAGGAGACTTAATGAAGCAACTGGCGGCGGTGCCGATGGACCGATTGGTACTGCCTATGAATATGCTCCGTCAGGAGGGGGACCTGTTCCTGGACGACGTGAGCGTGGAAGAATTGCAGGCGGCGCTGGGCGTGCCGGTGACCTTTGTCCCCGAGACGGACGCCTATGCCCTGTTGTCGGCATTGATTACAGATGAAGGAGGGATAGCCAATGGCTAAACCGGTAGTGGCGGTAGTGGGCCGCCCCAATGTGGGAAAATCCACCCTATTCAACAAACTCATCGGACAGCGACTGTCCATCGTAGAGGATACCCCCGGCGTCACCCGCGACCGCATCTTTGCGGAGTGCGAGTGGAGCGGCCGCAAGTTTATGCTGGCGGATACCGGCGGTATCGAGCCCAAGACCGACGACGTGATCCTGGCCCAGATGCGGGATCAGGCCCAGCTGGCCATCGAGCAGGCGGACGTGATCGTGCTGGTCACCGACCTGCGGGCGGGAGTCACCGCCAACGACCAGTCGGTGGCCTCTATGCTGCAAAAGAGCGGCAAGCCCGTGGTGCTATGCGTCAATAAGTGCGACACCCCCGGCACCCCTCCTGCGGAGTTCTATGAATTCTACAATCTGGGACTGGGCGATCCCATCGCCGTGTCCTCGGTGCACGGTATGGGCACCGGCGACCTGCTGGACGCGGTGCTGGAATATCTGCCCGACACCGAGGAGGAGGAAGAGGAGCAGGACACCATCAAGGTGGCGGTCATCGGCAAGCCCAACGCGGGTAAGTCCTCCCTCATCAACTGCATCGCGGGGGAGGAGCGCAGCATCGTCTCCAACATCGCCGGCACCACCCGCGACGCCATCGACACCGAGAACCACAATCAATACGCCGACTTTATCTTCATCGACACGGCGGGTCTGCGCCGCAAGAGCAAGGTGGACGACGCCATCGAGAAATACAGCGTGCTCCGCGCCCAGATGGCGGTGGAGCGGGCAGACGTGTGCGTGATTATGATCGACGGCACCGAGGGCTTCACCGAGCAGGACAGCAAGGTGGCGGGTCTGGCCCACGAAAAGGGCAAGGCCTGCATCATCGTGGTCAATAAGTGGGACGCGGTGGAGAAGGACGACAAGACCATGGACAAGATGCGCAAGCAGCTGATGGTGGACTTCTCCTTTATGCCCTACGCCCCCTTCCTCTTTATCTCCGCCAAGACGGGACAGCGGGTGGACCGCCTGTTCGAGCTGATCAAGTTTGTCAGCGAGCAGAACGCCATGCGCATCAAGACGGGTATGCTCAACGACGTGCTGGCGCAGGCCACCGCCCGTGTGCAGCCCCCCACGGATAAGGGCAAGCGCCTGCGTATCTACTACGTGACCCAGCCCTCCACCAAGCCGCCCACGTTCGTATTCTTCGTCAATCGGGCGGAACTGTTCCACTTCTCTTATCAACGGTATTTGGAGAATCAGTTCCGTGAGACCTTTGGTCTGGAAGGCACGCCCGTCCGCTTCATCGTGCGGGAGAAGGGCGAGCGCACCACCCAATAAGAGAAGGAGTATCTATGGTATCATTTTTTCAGAATAGTTGGCTGGCCCTGCTGCTCACGGCGGTGACCGCCTATCTGCTGGGCAGCACCAACTGGGCCATCATCATCACCCGTCTCTTTGCCCATCAGGACATCCGTCAGGTGGGCAGCGGCAACGCGGGTGCCACCAACGTGCTGCGCTCCCAAGGCTTGGGGCTGGCACTGCTCACCCTCTTAGGGGACGTGGGCAAGGGCGTGGTGGCGGCCCTGCTGGGCGGCTTCATCCTGTCCCACGTGCAATTGGCGCCGGGGGAGGACCCGATGCTCACCCGCGAGGTATTGGAGTTTATGGGCCCCTACGTGGCGGGTCTCTTTTGCGTTATCGGACATCTGCACCCCATCTTCCACGGCTTCCGCGGGGGCAAGGGTGTGGCGGCCACTATGGGCATCCTGTTTGTGATGGACTGGCGTATGGCGCTGATGTGTCTGGGTCTGTTTCTCATCACGGTGGCCCTGAGCCGTATGGTGTCCCTGGGGTCGGTGCTGGCCATGTCCTACGTGCCGGTGCTCACCTTTATGTTCCGACGTTTCGCGGACGATATGTCCATGGAGGCGGTGGTATTCTGCACCGTGCTGTCCGGCGTGGTGGGACTCATCGTCATCTTTAAGCACGGCGCCAATATGCGCCGCATCGCCGACGGCACCGAGAGCCGCATCGGCGACAGTACCAAGGAGAAGGCTGTCACCAACCAACAAGAGGAGAATTGATATGAGTCAGATCATGGTCTTGGGTGCCGGCGGCTGGGGCATTGCTCTGGCGCTGGTGGCAACCCGTATGAGTCATACCGTTACCCTGTGGTGTCACGACGAGGCGGAGCTGGAAGACATCCGCCTGCACAATCAAAATAAGCGCTGTCTGCCCGGGGTGTTTCTGCCCCACGGCATTGAATTGACGGGACAGATCGAGACCGCCGCCACCGCCGATATGGTGATCATAGCGGTGCCCTCCTTTGCGGTGCGCACCACCGCCCGCCGTCTGCGGGGGTATCTCCGCCCCGACGCGGTGGTGGTCAATGCCGCCAAAGGCTTGGAGGACGGCACGCTCCTGCGGTTCTCGCAGGTGTTGGAGCAGGAGCTCCCCGACAACAAGATCGCGGTGCTCTCCGGTCCCTCCCACGCGGAGGAGGTGGCGCGGCGGGTGCCCACCACCGTCACCGTGTCCGCCACGGATATGGTGGCGGCGATGCAGGTGCGGGATACCCTCAACCACCCCCATTTCCGCATCTATCTCAAGGACGACCTGATCGGCGTGGAGCTGGGCGGGGCGCTGAAAAACGTAGTCGCCCTGTGCGCCGGTATCGTGGACGGTCTGGGCATGGGCGACAATACCAAGGCGGCGCTGATGACCCGCGGACTGGCGGAGATCGCCCGATTGGGCAAGGCCATGGGCGGGCACAAGAGCACCTTCGCGGGGCTCAGCGGGATGGGAGACCTGATGGTCACCTGCGGCAGTATGCACTCCCGCAATCTGCGGGCAGGCACCCTCTTGGGACGGGGCGAGACGGTGGAGAGCACCATCCGCCGCGTGGGCACCGTGGAGGGGTATCTGGCGGTGCGGGCCGCCCGAGAGCTGGCGCGGCAGAACGGGGTAGAGATGCCCATCGTGGAGCAGTGCTATCAAGTGTGTTATGAAGGGAAGGACCCCCGTCAGGCGGTGTCCGACCTGATCGAGCGACCCAGCGGCACCGAGAACGAACCCCGTTGGGTGGAAGGATAAATCAGTCGGAAACAGCAAGGAGCAAGGTTATGCAAGAAGTCAAACGGGTGGCGGCGGTGAACGATCTGTCCGGTTTCGGGCGGTGTTCCCTGACCGTGACCATTCCTATTTTGTCGGCCATGGGATTTCAGGTGTGTCCCGTACCCACGGCGGTGCTGTCCAGCCACACGGGGTATCCCGATCCCTTGGTGCGGGATTTCTCCGCGGATATGGAGGCGTATCTGGCCCACTGGCAGCGGCTGGGGCTCACCTTCGCCTGCGGGTATACGGGCTTCCTCGGCCACCCCGAGCAGGCCGAGGTGCTGGCGCCCTTCCTCACCCGTCTGCGTGAGCAGGGGGCCATGCGGCTGGTGGATCCCGCCATGGCGGATAACGGCAAGCTGTACGCTTCCTGTTCCCCCGACCTGATTCCCGCCATGGGACGGCTGGTGGCTCTGGCCAGCATCGCCCCCCCCAATCTGACCGAGCTGTGTCTGCTGACGGGGGAGGACTATGAGCAGGTCACCGCTCACCCCGACACCCTGCGCCCCCGTGTGGAGGAGATGGCCCGCCGTCTGCTGCAAAGCGGATGTGAGGCGCTGGCGGTCACCGGCGTGGCCGGTGAGGAATGGATCGACAATCTGGTGCTGACCGCCCCCGACGCCGACCCCGTGTGGGTGCGGGGACATCGGGTCCGACAGCACTTCGCGGGCACCGGCGATGTGTTCGCCTCGGTGCTGTGCGGCTGGCTGTTGCGGGACGTGCCCGCGGAGGAGGCGGTGCGCCGTACCGCCGCCTTCGTGTCCGAGACGGCGGCGGCGACCGCCGAAACAGGGGCCAACGGACAGGACGGTATTGCCTTTGAACCTTATTTAAAGGAGTTGTTGTAAAAATGAAAAAGAAACTGTATTACGGTGTGCTCACCGGTCTGCTGGCGGCTATGACCACCCTCACTACCGCCTATATCCTGCACATCCCCGTGGGACTGGGGTATGTGCATCTGGGGGATACGATGGTGTATCTGGCGGCGGCGCTGTTGCCCACCCCCTATGCGATACTGGCGGCGTCGGTGGGCGGCGCGCTGGCGGATGTGCTGTGCGGCGCGGCCATGTGGGCCCCCTTCACCGCAATTATCAAAGGTGTAATGGTGCTCCCCTTTACAGCTAAAAACCCCCGTCTGTTGGGGCGCCGCAACCTGATGGCGCCTTTGGCGGCAGGCTGTGTCAACGTGGCGGGCTACTTTGTGGCGGAGGTGGTGCTGGTCACCCTGTCCGGCTCTGCCTTGGGCGCGGCGCTGGGCGGTGCCGCGGCGGCCATCGTCCCCAACTGCATCCAGTCTCTGGCAGGCGGATTGGCCTTTATTCTGTTGGCGGCGGCGCTGGATCGGTTCCCCATCAAACAACGGTTGATGAAATAAGAAAAAGCAGTCTGTTCGGCGTGTTCGGCGTGGACAGACTGCTTTTTTTAATGTGGAATGAGGAATGAAATCAACTCGGTATAGAATCCGTAGGGGCGGTCTGTGACCGCCCGCGGGCGAACACAGTTCGCCCCTACGGTTTTGATTTCGAGTCCGTAGGGGCGGATAGCATCCGCCCGTTCCAAAGAGTGCGGTATCTTCGCGGACAGATGAGGACATCTGTCCCTACGGATTCTATTCCGCGTTCGGATAGACTTTTGTAGGGACAGGTCTCCCGACCTGTCCGTTTCAAGGTTGGCGGTGCCTTGGCGGGAGAGAAAAGCCTCTCCCAAAGGGGGAGGCTTGCGGGACGGGAAACCCGTCCCCTACGGATTGTAAATTCCTCATTGCTCACGGAAACCCGCAAAAAAATCCCCCCTCCGTGTGGGGAGGGGGGATGGACTTAATTAGGCAGGGCGTCCCCGATGGTGTAGAGGGACAGGTCGCGGTTGTTCTCATCGAACATATAGTTATAGGTGATGTACTCGTACTCTTTGAGCAGAGCGGTATAGGGGCTGTTCTTGCCGTTGGCGTATTGGACGCCGTTACGGTCGATGTAGCCCACGGTGCTCACCACCGGCAGGGTCTCGCTGAGTTTCAGCAGATACTGATTAAAGGCGGGCATCTCCACCCCCGCGGTTTTGAGCACGTAGGAGGAGAGGTAGTTGATGCTCAGCGCCTCAATTTCCTCCTCGGGGATATCGTAGTTGGCCCAGATGTAGAAGGGGGTCCGATGACGGAGCAGCTCCTTTTCCAAGGGCAGGTTGTTCAGGTCTTCCTCTCCCAGCATGGCGCGGACAAAGGCATTCTCCACGCTGGGCTGGTGGTCACCGAACAGACAGATCACGGTGGGTTCTTCTACGTCTTGGAAATAGGTAATTAGCTCTCTAAAAGCGTCGTCCGACCGCTTCATCAGCGAGAGATACTGGTTCACCTTGGGGAAGGCCTTGGTGATGTCCTTCTCGATGGCGGCGGAGATGGGGTTGTCCGACACCCCCGTCACGTACACATCCTCCACGAAGTCGGGGGTCTTCTCCGTGTAGCCGCCGTGGTTCTGCATGGTCACGTTGAAGATGTGGAAGGGTTTGTCCTTATTGCGGCTCTCGTACAGACGGATGAGCTCCTTGTAGTCGTAGCTGTCGCTGACATAGCGGCGCAGCAGCACGCCTTCCCCGGGATACATCTCCTCCACCAACTCCTGCAACACGCGAGTGGAGAAGCCCGCGGCGGAATACTGGGCCAGAATGGAATTGGGGATCACCGAGGACAGGGAATAGAACCGATCGAACCCGAAGGCATCGTACACGGCGATGCGGTTCCAGCCGGTGGAATAGTAGGGGTGGAAGGCGGTGGCGGAGAAGTCCTGCGCCTTTAAGACCGACACCAGCGAGGGGAGCGGATCCTTGATATACAAGGAATAGGCGTTACTGCCCGCAGGGAAGAAGGAGGTGGACAGTCCCGTGAGGAACTCGTACTCGGTGTTGCTGGTGCCCGCGCCGATGACCGGCACGTACAGGGTGCCGCGGATGGTGTTCTCGGTCAGGGACCGCAGATAGGGCATATAGTCCATATTGGTCTGCAAGTCGCCCAGCACCCCCAGATCCGACAGGGACTCATTCATAATGCAGATGATGTTGGGGGTCTCGGTGGGGGTGACGGGGGTGCCGCTGACACCCAGCGCACTGGCTTGGGTATCTCCCACCGACCGGGTGATATAGGTCTTGATCTGAGAGGGGTCGTAGCCCTTGGGCTTCTGGGGGAAGATGTATTTGGTATTGAGGCAGAAATTGAGGGTCACGCCCGTCTTGTCATAGCCGCGGGCCTGATTCCAGAAGTCGGGCTTGAGCCCTGCCTCGGCGTACAGGTCGGTGCACAGATACACCACCAGCACCGCGGCGGTGAGGGTGCCGCAGAACACCCGCGCGGCGATGCGTCCGATGGACCGCAGACAGGGGGTGCGCAGCTTAAAGGCCACCGCCGTGAGGAACACGAACAGCAACAGAGCGATGACCACCTGAAAGTTGAGGGAGAAGTCGTAGGTCATGATCACGCCGGCGGCGGTGGTGGCGGCAAAGAAGTCCATAGGCACGAAGGGGGGGCCGCGGGACAGCATCACGTAGTAGTTGGTCAGTGCCAACGCGAAGAGCAGGGTGTTGACCACCAGCGCCGGCAGGCGGAGCCGTCCGCAGAACACGAACACGGCGCCGAACAGCACCAGATACAGCACGTAGTTGATGAAAAAGATCTCCGGATCCCACCACCAGGTGAACACGCCGTTGAGGCACTCCGCCATGGTGTGGGCCACCACCGGCATCAGCACCGCCGCACCGAGGCTCAGGGCGGTGGCCAGTCGGTCGCTGTCGGTGTGGACCCGCACACCCACGAAGGCGCCCAGCAGGGGGCAGGCAACCAGCGACAGGGCGTACAGCACGGGGCCCGACAGATACACGGGGTCGGCCATATAGGAGCCGGTGTGCAGCAGCACCAGCCCCGCCAGCGCCACCGTCAGGGCGATGCCCAGTGTGAGCCGCAGGGGGGTGGTGGAAATGGTGAAATGCCGCCAAAGGGTGCGGGAGAACAATTCCCTGCGCCAGCGGCGGTGGGTGGATGAAACAGTGGTTTCGGTGGTCGTCATATATTCACTCCTAAGATAAGATGGCTTAACCCACTCATTCTACACCGAGATTGTGACCGTGGTGTGAACAAAAAGAAAAGGATTGCAAAAAAAGTCGGAGAAAGATGGAAAAAGCGGTTGCTTTTTCCCCTATGGGGTAGTATAATCATAGAGTACATTATAATGGGTTAAATCGGTTTTTTCAACTGTTTTTTCTCGTTTTTATGATTATTTTGGAGGGATTACTATGTATCTGTTGGCTTCTGCCGAGGCGGGCAAGATTCTGGGCGACGCCGGTATGACCGTGGTCATTGGCTTCACCGTGGTCTTTGTTATGCTGCTGCTGCTCACCGGCATCTTTTGGCTGTTCGGCAAGATGATGTCCGCGGGCAAAAAGAATGCGAATACCCCTTCCGCCGCCCCTGCCGCACCCGTGGCGGCTGCGGCGCCCGTCGCCCCCGTGGCGGCGGCCCCCATCGTGGGCAACACCGAAGCCGTGTCCTCTAAGCCTGAGGTAGACGGCGGCGTGCCTGAGGAGACGGTGGCGGTCATCTCGGCGGCGGTGGCCTCGGTGGCCCCTGCGGGCAGTCAGTACGCCGTGCGCGGCATCCGTAAGCGGTAAGGGAGGTAGAGGACTATGCAACAGTTTTTAGACGCCATCGTTTCCCTGTGGAACGACTCCGGCATCGCCCGTCTGCTCAACTTCGAGGGCGGCGGCTGGAAGAACCTGATTATGATCGCCGTAGCCTGCGTGCTGCTGTATCTGGCCATCAAGAAGCAGTTTGAGCCCCTCTTGCTGCTGCCCATCGCCTTCGGTATGCTGCTGGTCAACCTGCCCCTGGGCGGCGTGATGGACCCCCAGCGCAATTCCATCGTGCCCTTCTCCGACGCGGAGATGATGAGCTACATCAACGGCACCTACGACCAGGTCTATCCCGTCTACGAGGAATACAAGACCATCTCTCTGACGGATATTGAGAACACCAACAAGCAGTACGGCAGCGAGATCTACCGTCTGGAAGAGACGGTCAACGCCAACGGCCAGACCGTGCTGGTGCTGTACGTGCAGAACGTGCCCTACAAGGTGGATTCCATGACCCCCGACGGGATGCTCAGCGTGGTGCTCCCTTACTGGCAGCACTTTGAGCAGGGCGGTCTGTTGTGGTATCTCTATCAGGGCGTTAAGTTCGGTATCTATCCCCCCTTGATCTTCTTAGGCATCGGCTGTATGACCGACTTCGGTCCCCTGCTGTCCAACCCCAAGAGCTTCCTGCTGGGCGCCGCTGCACAGTTGGGTATCTTCTTCACCTTCTTCGGCGCCCGTGCCCTGAATCTGCTGCCCTTTGCTGAGGCGTGGGGCATCAACTTCACCGAAAAGCAGGCGGCGGCCATCGCCATCATCGGCGGCGCGGACGGTCCCACCGCCATCTTCCTGACCTCCAAGCTGGCGCCCGAGCTGGTGGGTGCCATCGCCATCGCGGCCTATTCCTATATGGCACTGGTGCCCATCATCCAGCCCCCCATTATGCGCGCCCTCACTACGGAAAAGGAGCGCAGCGTGGTGATGACCGAGCTGCGCACCGTGTCCAAGACCGAGAAGATTCTGTTCCCCATCTTCGTCACCACCATCTGCGTGTTGTTGTTGCCCTCTGCGGCGCCCCTCATCGGTATGCTGATGCTGGGTAACCTGATGCGGGAGTCCGGTGTGGTGGAGCGTATCGCCAAGACCGCCCAGAACGAGCTGATGAACATCGTCACCATCTGTCTGGGTGTCACGGTGGGTGCCACCGCCAACGCCAACAGCTTCCTGCGTCCCACCACCCTGCTCATCATCGCGCTGGGTCTCATCGCCTTCTCGGTGGGTACCGCCGGCGGTGTGCTGCTGGGCAAGGTGATGTATATCGTCACCGGCGGCAAGGTTAATCCCCTCATCGGTTCTGCGGGCGTATCCGCGGTGCCTATGGCAGCCCGCGTAGCCCAGAAAGAGGGTCGGAAGGCCAACCCCTCCAACTTCCTGCTGATGCACGCCATGGGCCCCAACGTGGCCGGCGTTATCGGTTCGGCGGTGGCGGCGGGTGTGCTGCTGAGCCTGTTCGGCTGATAATAGGTTGCTAAGAGAGGCTGAACGGTGTCCCGTTCAGCCTCTCTTTGTCCCTCTGAGTCACCACGACATTTGCCTACGGCAAAGTCCGGTGACAGCTCTCCCGGAGGGAGAGCCCCACATCCGCCTCATTCCTCATTCCTCATTGCTCATTCACAAGGAAGGTATCTTATGTTCACACCCAATGAATTTATCACCCTGCGGCGGCAGATCATCGATCGGGAGTTCGCCCGTATGAACGCCCCCCAGCGGCAGGCGGTCTACCACACCGACGGCCCCCTGCTCATTCTGGCGGGGGCGGGCAGCGGCAAGACCACGGTGCTGGTCAACCGCATTGCCAACCTAGTGCGCTACGGCCGCGGCTACGAGAGCACCGCCCTGCCCCACCTGACCCCTGAACAAGCAGAGCGGCTGCGGCTGTGCGCCGCGGGACAACACCCCGTGGACGGGGAGATCGTCTCCCTGCTGGCGGCAGACCCCTGCCCCGCCTGGCGCATTCTGGCCATCACCTTCACCAACAAGGCGGCGGGAGAGCTGAAAGAGCGGCTGTGCCGTATGCTGGGCTCCGAGGGAGAAGAGGTGTCGGCAGGCACCTTCCACTCCTTCTGCGCTCGCCTACTCAGACGGGAGGGGGAGCGGCTGGGCTATTCCCGCCACTTCACCATCTACGACACCGACGACAGCCGCCGTCTGATGAAGTCCTGTATGAAGGAACTCAATATCGACGAAAAGACCATCGGGCACAAGGCCATCCTCAGCGAGATCGGCCGCGCCAAGGACGAGCTGGTGGATCCCGAGGAATACACCGCCCGCCACCAAAACGCCTTTGATCTGCGCCTCAAACTGGTGGCGCGGGCCTATGCCCTCTACCAGAAGCGGCTGGCGGAGGCGGACGCCATGGACTTTGACGATCTCATCGGCAAGACGGTGGAGCTGTTCACCCGCTGCCCCGACGTATTGGAGCGGTATCAAAGCCGCTACCGCTACCTGATGGTGGACGAGTATCAGGACACCAACCACGCCCAGTATCGGCTGGTGAGCCTGCTGGCGGCAGGCAGCGGCAACCTGTGCGTGGTGGGCGACGACGACCAGAGCATCTACAAGTTCCGCGGCGCCACCATCGAGAATATTCTCGGCTTCGAGGAGGAATTCCGCGGCTGTCGGGTCATCCGCTTGGAGCAGAATTACCGCTCCACGGGACGCATACTGGAAGCCGCCAACGCGGTCATCGCCAAGAACAAGGGACGCAAGGGCAAGACCCTGTGGACCCAAAACCCCGAGGGCGATCCCCTGCGGCTGGTGACGGTGGACAACGCGGAGGAGGAAGGCAAATACATCGCCGAGGTGATTCACTCCGGTGTGTCGGGCGGACGGCGTTACAGCGACTTTGCGGTGCTGTACCGCGCCAACGCCCAGTCCAACGCCATCGAGCAGGCGCTGGTCAAGAGCGGTGTCCCCTACCGCATCATCGGCGGTCACCGCTTCAACGACACCTTGGAGGTCAAGGACGCCATGGCCTATCTGCGGGTGATCAACAACCCCGCCGACGAGGTGAGCCTGCGCCGCATCATCAACCAGCCCAAGCGGGGCATCGGCGACACCACCGTGGAGCACGCGGCGGCCATTGCCGCAGGGCTGGGACTGCCCCTCTATGAGGTGTTGGAGCAGGCGGCGGACTATCCCGACCTGAGTCGGGCGGCGGGCAAGATCGCCCCCTTTATGGCCATGATGAACGGCCTGCGGGCGCTGGCCGCCGACGGCGAGACCCCCCTGCGGGAATTGTACAGCGAAATGCTGGAACAAAGCGGCTATCTGCGGATGTGGCAGGCCCAAGGGGATGCCGAGGCAGGCCGCGTGGAGAACTTAGAGGAATTGGCCTCCACCATCATTCAGTATGAGAAGAACAGCCAAGAGGGGTATGCAGACTTGGCGGGCTTCTTGGAGGAGCAGGCGCTGATGACCGACATCGACAACTACGATGCGGATGCGGATGCGGCGGTGCTGATGACCATGCACGCCGCCAAGGGTCTGGAATTCCCCGTGGTGTTCCTGCCCGGTTTCGAGGATGGCATTTTCCCCGGCTACCAGACTATGTTCGACCCCACCGAGTTGGAGGAGGACCGCCGTCTGTGCTACGTGGCCATCACCCGTGCGCGAGAGGAGCTGTATATCACCCGCGCCCAGAGCCGTATGCTGTACGGACAGACCAACCGCAATCCCCCCTCCCGCTTCTTGCAGGATATACCCGACCATCTCACCGACCAGGTCAATCGGGTGCGCTCCTACGGCACCTACACCGAGCTGGGCGGCAGCCGCTACGGCGGTCACACCACCTATGGCGGTCAGACCTCCTTTGGGTCGACGGGCGGATACACCTACACCGCTCCCTCCCGTCCCGCGCCCCCGCGGGCAGTCGGCACGCAGGTGACGGTGGGCGCCGCCCCCAAGGCCACCCCCACGGCGACCTATGCGGTGGGACAGAAGGTGCGCCACGTGAGCTTCGGGGTGGGCGAGATCGTATCCATGTCCCCCATGGCGGGGGATACCCTGCTGGTGATTCAGTTTGACAAGGCAGGACAGAAGAAGTTGATGGCCAATTACGCCAAATTGGAGAAGGTATGAGTAAAAGCCGTGGTGCAACCGCACCACGGCTTTTTCTGCGGGCGGATGGAATCCGTCTGAATTATGTCCGTAGGGGCGGATAGCATCCGCCCGTTCCAAAGAGCGCGGTATCTTCGCGGACAGATGAGGACATCTGTCCCTACGGATTCTATTCCGCGTTCGGATAGACTTTTGTAGGGACAGGTCTCCCGACC
>JAZOWI010000038.1:0-5026 GCA_045659145.1 Acutalibacteraceae bacterium
GGGCATCCGCCAGCGCCTTGGCGCCCAAATGGTCCTCAAAGGCGTAGAGCCGAGGGATGGCTACCAGTCCCGCTTCGCGGATGAGGCTCATCAGGGCGGCGAACTGCTCGCCGCTCAGGGCATTCTCCGCAAAGCTGTTCACCTTGGTGGCGGTGGGAGAGGAGAAGCGGTAATAGAGGGTGCCGTCCGCCCCCTTCACGTCAAAGACCACCGCGTTGAAGCCCGCGGCCTTGGCATCGTGAAACAGAGAGGTGTCGGTGAGACTGTCCACCGACAGGGCGGAATGGGGCAGATAGAATCCGCGGATGGCCTCTTGGATGGAAGGGGCAGGGGTCACGGGATCCGCGGGTTTATCCTCCGGTTGGGAGGTGTCGGGGGCAGAGCTGTGCTCAGGGGCGGACTGGGTGGGCTGTTCCACGCCCGTATCCGGTGTTAGTTGAGGATGCTCGGAGAAATACTTGGCGCCCAAGAAGCCCACCGCCACCACACCCACGCAGGCCAACAGTATGCCCAGTGTGCGCAGGACGGGGTGACGCTTCCTTCGAAACACGGAGCGCCGAGAGCGATGCAATTTTTGTCTCATAGGGGAAACCTCCCGAAACAAGATTTAGATCAGAGAGAAGTTGGAGGCAAAGCCCATCAGCGCCAGCGCCAGCAGACCCACGTAGATCAGGGTGGAGGGCATACCGCGGAAGGGATCGGGCATATCGGGATTATCCATCCGCTCGATGCCCTCGGCCGTCAGCCAGGTCAGAACGCTGAAACTCAGCCCCGCGCCGATGACCAGACCGATGTTGCCCGCCAGACCCGAGGAGAAGTGGGCGTTGCACACCAGCGCAATGCCGGTGACCAGATTGTTGAAGGCCGCCATAGGCAGCAGACGCTCCACCCGATGGAAGAAATTAGGGACAAAGCGGCGCAGCAGCAGGGTGGCGAGGATATACAGCACCACCGTGATGCCCACCATCATCAGGGGGCGATACAGGTTGGTCATTTCGGTGCCGAACCGCTTATCCAAGGGATAGGCGATGAGCACCGTCAGCGCCGAAAAGGCGGTCATCAGACCGCTGAACAGCCAGATGTTCTTGGGCTTGCGCACCATATGGAGCATTACCGAGGAGCCGAAGCCGGTGGTGAGCACCACGTTTTGCAGCAGGGCCACCGTGACGAAGAAGGAAAGCAGCTCCTGCACATTGTTGCCCATATTACCGAAAAAACCGCTCATTCTACCTCCGCCCCCTTTCGTTGCATAAAGGCCGACACGCGCTGACGGCACCATTGCAGGAAGGCGGACATAAAGCCCAGCAGGATGAAGGCGGCAAAGGGGGCCGCCACCTCAGGCAGGGTCACCTGCGTGTGAATGGGCTGTCCCCAGATGGTGCCGCTGATGGCCATCTCCCGCAGCGCGGAGATGGCGCAGATGACCACGCCGAAGCCCACGGTACTGCCCAGCGCATCCACCACCGTAGCCACGGGGTTGACGATGGAGGAGAAGCCCACACTGCGGGTGTACAGCATATTCACCGCCATCAGGGGGATGAACAGATGCAACTTGGCGAACAGGTCAGAGGAGATATAATGCTCCAATACGTAGGAGGTGCCGGTGAGCAGCAGGGCGGCCAGCGCCACATACAGGGCAGGGCGCAGCCACTTGGGTAAATGGTTGCCTGCCAAGGCGATGAACAGACTCAGGGGAACCAGCACCACGGCGGTGCACACGGTGAGCACCACGCCGTTTTGCAGACTCACACCGGCGGCGATGATGGGGCAAAGGCCCAGCGCCTGAATGAGCACGATGTTGTTGGTCACCGCGTTCTCCACAAACAACTGGGCATTGTGGATCAGGTGGCGACGGGTGTTGGCAGACTTATTCATAGGCCTTCACCTCCCGACGGATGCGGCGCTTGCGGGTGAGCCAGTACCAGAAGTGCCAGCTCCACCGATCGATGATGGGCGCCAGCGCATTGGCCAGCAGCACCGCGAAGCAGGAGCCGGCCTCTACCCGACCGACCCGCTGTAACAGCATCACCAGAATGGCGCACAGAATACCGTAAATAAGCCGTCCCAGCCAGAAGCGGGGAGCGGTGACGGGGTCGTTGATGAGGAACACGCCAGCGAACAGCACGTAGCCGCTGCACAGCTGAGCCAGTATGTTGTAGCCGTTGCCCAGTCCCGTGAGGGGGAACAGCCAGGCGATCAGCACGCAGGTGCCCAAATAGGGCAGGGCGATCCAAGGGTTAACGGTGCGCCGCACCATCAGGAACACCAGAAACGCCAAGGTAATTAAGGTGGCGGTGGTGCCGATGGGACCGGCATAGTCGCCCAGCAGCAGATCCATCGCGGAGGCAGAGGGATAGGCCCCCGCCCGCAGCTGAGCCGCCAGCGAGGACTCGGTGATCACCGTGCCGGCAGGGATCTCCATGGTCAGGGGCAGAGGCGTCTTGCTGGCAATGGCGGGATACACAAACATCCGCAGGGGGAAGCAGTAGGATAAGATCGCCAGACCGGCGGCCGCGGGATTGAACACGTACCGACCGGAGCCGCCGAAGGGGGCCTTGGCCACGATGATGGCAAAGGCACTGCCCAGCATAGGCACCCAATAGGGGGCCATAGGGGACATCACCAGTCCGATGAGCATACCCGTGATGGCGGCGGTGCCGTCCATCACCGTGCGCAGGGGACGGCGCCCCACCACACAGCACAGGACCTCGGAGAGCACCGCCGCTGCCATACTGCACAGCAGGATCAGGAGAGGGCGCAGACCGTAGTTCACATAGGCAAACACACCCAGCGGAATAATGGCCAGAAACACATCAAACATCATCCGACCGGCGCGCACGTCGGTGCGGATATGGGGCGCGGTGGTATTAGTCATGGTCATCCTCCCCCCAGTTCAGGAACACGGTTCCCTTGGTCTGACCGGCTTTGAGCACTTCGCCGGCCACGTCCCGCAGGGCGGGACAGATATAGGAGCAGGCACCGCAGCCGTCACAGTCGGTGGGGTGCAGGTGCTGCAAGCGTTCGTAGTGCATATTCTCCGAGCGGCGCACGATCTCATAGGGCAACAGACCCGCGTGGCACACCTGAGCGCACCGACCGCAGCCGATGCAGGGACCGGCGGGGGTCACCCGACGGGGGAGCATGGCCAGCACGGTGGTGATGCCCGGCAAGAGGGGCATATGGAGATCGGGGCAGGACACACCCACCATGGAGTCGCCCAGCAGGGTGTGGTGTCCCACCTTCACCTGACAGGCGTCCAGCAAGACCCCCAATTCGGTGCCGAAGGGCACCAGCAGGTTGCGGGGCGCCGGCAGGGCGTCGCCTGCCACCGTCACGATGGCGGCAGTGTGGCGCAGACCCTGCTTGATGGCGCGTCCCAGCGCCAGACAGGCCTGCACACCGATGCGGTATACCTCGTCCTTGCGGTCCGCGTACACGGTGACGGGGTATTCGTCCGGCACGGTGAACACGTTTTCTCGCCCGATGGCCCGTTTGAGGGTGCGGCGGCGCCGCTTGGGCAGCATGGTGGCGATGTGATAGCGGGAGAAATGAATGGCGCGGGCGGCGGATTGCAGGCCGTACAGCACCAGCTTGGGCTGTTCTGCCACCGTGGCCCAGGCGGCGGAGCCGAAGATGTCGTTTTCGGTGGCATCCGCCACCAACACGGAATGAAGGGCCGCCAGATCGTTCTCCGGCAGACGCCACTGCTGTAATTTTTCCCACAGAGGGATGCCGTCCAGCTCGTCGTAAATGGCGGCCTCACGGGCGATGTTCAGAATGGCATCGGCGGTGAGCTCCTCCTCCGGCAGGATGGGCAGACGCTCCTCTGTGTCGCCGTCGGCGGCGATATCCGCACACAGCAGGTCGCCGTAGAGGGGGTGATGGATCACCACCGTGCCCTCGATGGTGCCCGCCACGGGGGCCACAACGGGGGTATCCTCTACCCGACACAGGGTCTGTCCCCCCGCCACGGGAGTGTCCGCAGGCAGGTGGGCGATGGGATTGTCCATACCGGCAGGGCCCATGGGCTGACGCACCTTGGTGACGGTCAGCCGCTCGATGCCCCGTTCCAGCGCTTTACCTTTTTGAAAGGGCAGGACCACGCCCCGAGGAAAGATCGGCATAAGATCACACCTTTCTGTACGGCGGCGGCGCCGCCGTGGGATGGGCGGAAAGTGTTTCCGCCAGAAAGTACCGGTTGCTTTTTACGGTGAACTCTCCGTATGATGGAGAAGAAGTTTGCAATGAAAAGAGGGAAGCTGTGTGCATATCGAACCCATAGAGGGCGGCCGTCTGCGGATCTGGCTGTCCGAGAGCGAATGGCAGGAGGAGCGGGAGAACCGTCGGGAGCTGACCCGATTGGTGCGCCGCGCCTATGCCGCCGCCGGTCACCACCCTACGGGACGGCTGACGGTGGAAATGATCCCCGTGGAAGGGGGAGGACTGATGCTGGTGACGCCTGCCCACCGACCCCGTCGTCTGCCTGCCGTCTATTGGCTCACAGAGGAGGGACTGCTGGGTCTGGCCCACCAATGGCCCCGCACCGTCGGGGGGGAAGAAGCGCCCCATCTGGCTCTGTACGAGGGGGAGGGGGGCTATGCCCTGGCGGTGTATCCGCTGGTGCCCCTCACCACCGCCCATCAGCGGCTGCTGACGGAATACGGCACTCTGTGGGGATGGGGCGAGGGCGCCGCGGCCCACTGGGGAGAATACGGGCGGCTGGTGGCCGCCGGAGAGGTCTTTACAGCGCGTGTACCCCGTCTACCAGCGAGCGGGGATCCGCCGCATTGAACAGGGCGCTGCCCATCACCGCGTTGTCCGCACCGGCGGCGGCGGCGGTGACGGCGGTGGCGGCATTGATGCCCCCGTCCACCTGAATCTGCACCGACAGTCCGCGGCGGTCGATCTCGGCCCGCAGAGCCGCCACCTTCGGCATCATATCCTCCATAAAGGACTGACCGCCGAAGCCGGGCTCCACCGTCATCACCAGCACCATATCCACCATGTCGAGATAGGGAAATGCTTC
>JAZOWI010000039.1:0-6273 GCA_045659145.1 Acutalibacteraceae bacterium
TAATAGATCGAGGGCTTGACCTACAAATTCGACGATGAAATCGAATGTTTTTTGGTGGGGCGCGGTGTGATGCCCGCCACCCACAACTTGGTTCTTCTCACTTCTGTTTCAGTCTCTTTATTCAGTTCTGAGGGTTCTGCCTCAATAGTTGGTGCTGATGACGGTGAGGGTACACCCGTTCCCATCCCGAACACGGCAGTTAAGCTCACTCGTGCCGACAATACTTGGCTGGAAGCGGCCCGGTAAGATAGGTAGGTGCCAACATAAAAAGAACTCCCCTAACGAACGTTAGGGGAGTTCTTTTTATCTTCGTAGGTTACCGTATCTTACCGGAGCACGCTTCCGGCCACTTGATTGTTTTAGCCAACTGTGGGAGAATGGCGCCCAGCGCCATTCTCGAGCAGTGGCGATGCGAGTTGGCGAACAAGGTAACTGTGGCGCCACTGCAAGCGGCACTGGTAAGATGGTTTTTTCTCGGACAGGTGAGGACACCTATCCCTACAAAGCGGGCGAACACAGTTCGCCCCTACGGTCACGATTTGAAGGCGGTGAGCGATAGTCAGACAGCGCAGAGGCATCGGTGCGATGTTTATTCTTGACGGACAGGTGGGGACACCTGTCCCTACGAAGCGGGCGGATGGTATCCGCCCCTACGGTCACGATTTGAAGGTGGCGGGGGACAGCTGAACAGCGCAGAGGCACCGGTGCGATGAAAATCACATCACGGAATGATTCGAGATCATCCTTTTTGGATGGTCTCTTTTCTTTTGTGTGGATGGGAACGGGTTACACCCTACTCTTGTGAGACTGAAAATGGAGCAATTCAATCTTCATGTGGACGTCTGTTGTTGAAAACCATTACCTTGTTGCGTATAATAATAAAAATGCAACTCACTGCAACCAACAGCCCAAAACACGGACTATATTATTGAAAGCGCTTTTGATAAAACGCGGGAGGTGAATGGAATGGAGGACCGAAGGATCATCGAGCTCTATTTTGAGCGGGATGAGCAAGCTATTCGGGAAACGGAAGCAAAATACGGGAAGCTTTGTCATCGGACAGCGTATGCGATCCTAAACAATCAACAGGACGCGGAGGAATGTGTCAATGACACCTACGCAGCCCTGTGGAACGCCATTCCGCCTGCGCGACCAACCCGACTTATAGCTTATGTATGCAAGATCACAAGAAATCTATCCTTGAAACGGCTGGAATATCTCAACCGCGAAAAGAGATCTGCCGACGTAAAGCTCTCCTTGGATGAATTGGCGGCGGTGTTGCCGGATGAGCGGTACGCACCGCACCAGAGTGAAGAGGAGATCGGTGTGGCTATCAGTCGGTTTTTACGTGAGCAAAAAGAGGAAGCGAGGAACGTCTTTATCCGCAAATATTTCTTCTTTGACTCCGTTAAGGACATTGCGCAGCGATATTCACTGACCGAGAGCAAGGTGAAAACTTTACTATTCCGCACCCGAAACGACCTTAAAGACTACTTAATAAAGGAGGGTATTGCCCTATGAAATTACCGCGAACGGCAAAGGTAGTGGGATATATTGAAGAGGATCTGATCGCCGATGCCGCCAAGGAGGTAACCATCCAAAAGGTCTGGCGCAAATGGGCCGCATTGGCCGCTTGTTTGATGGTGCTGGTGGCGGTGGGAACGGCGCTGTTACCGTCTTACTTGCAAAATCGAGAGGAGCCGCACCTGGACACGGATGATCGTTACAAAGAAAACATCGTCAATTCAGAGGCGGGGGTCGTCCTATGGCCATGGGAGGCTCTGACGGTGTACGAACAATATCGGGAAACCGAGATTGACGGAATTCGCTACTCTGCCGCAGGCACCACCAACTCTGCCGCAGGCATCGGTAAGAAGATCGGCACCTATACACTGACAGGCTATGACAACATCAAAGAGGAACTCCATTCTGCCGATTTTGACGTATATCAGATGAAAAACGCCCAGCAAAGCCACTATGTGGCGGTCGAAATGGGAGAAGGATACTCGATCTTCCGAAAGGCTGATTATGACCCGCCGAACACGCTGGGAGAACTGATGGAGACGGTGGATCTGCCGAGGCTGGTGAAGTTGGAGCGGTTCTCCAAAGGCGGGGAAGGCAACCGCACCGAACACTATACCTTAAAGAACGATCGCTATGTATGGCAGGTGCTATCCGCCTGTAAGGACGCCGCTTTTACGGAAGAATTAATACAGGTGGATAAGTCCATTAGTTTCACCGTCACCTCCGAAGAGCTGGGGATCTACAAACAGGCCATGTATATCAGTCGGGATGGGTATCTGTGGACCAATATGATGTCCTGGGGATATTGTTTCCAAATCGGTGAAGAGGCAGCGGTCGACATCATTGACTATGCCACGTCTCATTGCAAGGAGGCAGCCTTCGAGCCCTATCAGCAATCGGTGATGGGGCAGATCACCGCCATAACGGAAGATTCTATCCTTCTGGACGACACACTGTTGTGCAAGGATCCCACCGACGGTATGATGTATACGGTTCTTCTGGACGACCCGCGCATTAGCCGTTATATCAAGCACGACCTCGTTAAAGAGGGGGATATGGTGGAGATCGTTTGCGAGAGAGGGTCGAATCCGCAAGAGGATACGATCATTCGCAGTGCTGTGGCCATCAACGAGATTATCCTTTCCGATTCGGATGGGACGGTGTATATTCCCGAATAAGAAAAAGGTCGGTCATTTTAAATGACCGACCTTTTTCTTATTTTACGTCTGTATCGAAATCCGACCAATCGGTTTCGCCGGTGATCCTTGCTCTTTTGTTGCGGCGCGCGCTGGCGTCGCGGACAAACATCTGCACCACCGCCATCAGGGGAGGCGCCAGGAAGATGCCCCAGAATCCGAACAATCCACCAAACAGGGTGATGCTGAGCAGCACATAGATAGGACGCAGACCCACCGAGTCGCCCACAATACGGGGCTGGATGATGTTGGCATCTACCTGCTGCACCACGATGATATAGATCACCACACCTAGGGCGGTGTAGAAGTTGCTGGTCAGCAAGGTGACCAGCGCAATGCCGATGCAACCCACGATAGCACCGAAATAGGGGATCATATTCATCAGACCCAGGGCCATACCTAACAATACGGCATAGGGCACGCGGAAGATCAGCAGGCCGATGGATACCACGATACCCACGATGATGGCGTCCAAAAACGCACCGTAGAAATAGTTGTAGAAAATACGCGCGGTGCGGCGGCTGTATTGCCGCAGGGTCGCCAAGGGGCGCCGCTTCATGAAAAGGCCCACAAAGTTGAGCAACGCTTTGTAGAGATTCTCCCGACCGCCCAGCATATACATAGACACCACTACGGCAATGACCACATCCACCAGCGAAGAGAACACATTGCCTACCCGCTTGATGGTGGCGAGGATGTTCTCGGTAGTGAGCAGGCGGGTGACGGTATCCAACATGGCCTGATACACTTCGTTTAGCTTGTCGGTGAGCCCCAACTGAGCAATAAGTCCCTCGGACTGGGCATATTCATTCACCTTTTCCATGGCGGCGGTGAGATAGCCCGGCATGGCGGAGATCAGGTCGGTGAGGCTCTTAGTGAGCACCGGAATCACCAGATACACCAGCAGTGCCAGCAGACCGAACAACAGCAGATACACAATGGTGAGTGCCAGGGGGCGGGCCGCCTTTTTCCAGCCTTTCCTTTTTCCTTTCAGGAAACGGTTTTCCAGCCAGGTGCTGGGTCCGTAGAGAAAAAAGGCTAAGATAAAGCCACCCACGAAGGGGGCGAGGATACTGAACAATTTACCGATGAGTCCCAAGGCTTCACCAAAATTGTCGTAAAGTTTGAATAGAAGAATGGCGGCGGCGGGAATGCTGAAATACCACAGCCATTTTTTGAGGGCTTGTTTGCGCTCCATAGCGAACCTCCTTCCGTATAACAGTAGTATACCAAATGTTTACAGTAAAAACAAGGGGATTTTTGCGGAGAGATGGACGACGCTCTTTTGTGAGTAAACTTCACATATTTTCGAGCCGTTTTTGTTGAGGTTTAAGGATGCCCGTGATATGATAAACTTGTTATTAAGTACAAAAGGAGGTGTGATGCTATGCAAAATAAGCAACCGATTCCCATTCCCTCCATGTTCGGACCGCGCCTGAAGGTGTTGCGCAAATACCATAAAATGACCCAGCAGGCGGTGGCGGACCGTCTGCGCATTCATCGCACCACCTACACCAAGTACGAGACTGGCGTCGTGACCCCCGATCAACAAGGTTTGGTGTGCTTGGCGGAATTGTTTGGCGTGACGGTGGATTATTTGTTGGGACGCGAGGTGGATTGCCCTACGGAGCTTCCTTTGGAAAGTGACGAGGACGCGCCTATCCAATTAACGCTGCAAGAGAAGATGCTGATTCAGACTTTCCGTCAGTTAAAGGCAGAAAAACAGGCGGATTTAGTAAAGCAAGCCCGCGAAAAACTGGTAGAACAAAGATTTGGAAAGAGATAACCCCAACCCGTTGCCGTGGGCAACGGGTTTATTTATTTTTCATCCAAAATTGACCAAACGTCGGGGTTATGTGTGTAAAGGATAGAGAGGAGGGGAGCAGATGAAGGACAAAACACCGTCTCTGGAAACGACGGAGCGATTGGTGAAGACTCATAGCGGGCGACTGTATCGCCACTGCTATGCGATGGTACACAATGAAGAAGATGCGCGGGATCTGGTGCAGGAGACCTTCTTGCGGTATATGCGCACCAATCCCCGCCTGACCGACACCGAGCACGAAAAGGCGTGGTTGTTGACCGTGGCGATGAATCTGTGTCGCAATCATCTGCGTCAGCAGCGTGCCCATACGCCGCTCCCTCTGGAAGAGGCGTTGCTTACTGCCGACACGGCCAAGGAAACCCCCTTGCTGGACCGACTGATGACCTTGCCGGATAAGGTGCGGGTGGTACTGCTGCTCCATTATGTGGAAGGCTATAAGGTGAGAGAGATCGCCAATCGTCTTCATTTGACTCCGTCGACGGTGAAGATGCGACTGCAAAAAGGAAGGCAGTTGCTCCGCGACAGCATGAAGGAGGAAGATGAATGAAAAAAGCATTAACGGATGCGATAGAACGCATTGCTGTGCCTGAAAACTTAACCGAAACCATTATGAAAGCCTGCCGCGCTGAGGCGGCACAGCCTGCGGCGCCCCTCCGCGTGGTGCGCTGGGTGCCCATGGCGGTGTCGGCGGCGGCCTGCATCGCGGTGTTGGGGGTGGCGCTGTTTGCCGGACAAAACAAGCCCCCCGTGCCCCCGTACAGCCCCGATGCGTCGGTGAGCGGGGACGTGTCTAAGGATACCACCACCAAAGAAACGGAAACAAGCACCACTGAGAACAGCGTGGTGACCAGTGCATCGGATGTGTCCGAGGATACCACCACCACACAATCAACCACCACAAGCAAGACGGTGGTCACAGAGTCTACCACCACTTCCGCCGAGGATACCACCACCCGAAGCACCGTCGGCACGCACCCCACTACTGTTTCTACCACTGCCGGCAAGCAATCGTCCACGACGGTTTCCACGACGGTTTCCACGACGGAGGAGCCGTCTCCGTCCACCGCGGCATCGACCACGACTACAACCATACCTAGTCAGTATCCGTCTACTACGGTTAACCACACCACCCGCCCCTCGGTAGGTGGGACGCCGACAAAGGAAGCCGGAATACTTAAAGTGAGCACCTTTCAGGAGATGACCATAGCGGAACTGGAAGCCTATTATGGAGAAAAAATAGTGCCCACCCAGTTGCCGGAAGGATTGGAGATGCGTCTTGATCCGGACAAACGGCTGGGGGTGTGTCGGAAGGACGAGACTCTTGTTGCCGAAAACAGAGACGTTTGGAGCAGCCTGCTGACTTCCGGCATTGTCCGAGATGCGGAGGTGGTCTACGACTGTAACCAGCTTCGTTGGGCAGATTTTATTGACGGACGGCGGGAACTGCTCCTGCACATTGCCACTGCCCCCTATCCCCGCTATAAATTGGGGGATATGAGTCGCTTTGATGATCCCATCACGGTGGCCGGCACCACGTTGCAGGCGGCCTATTTCGAAGATTCCGCCGACTGCTGGTGTTGGTCCGTCCTGATTCCAAAAGGAGATATAGAATATTATATCGAAGGCTGGAATATCACCGAAGACGAGTTTGTGCAAATGCTGGAAAGTCTCATCGCATAAAAAAGAATCCCTTTGCCTTGTTGGCCCCGGGGGGTTTCTTTTTTTTTT
>JAZOWI010000040.1:0-16116 GCA_045659145.1 Acutalibacteraceae bacterium
CTTAGCGCCGCAGCCCCACTGAGCGGTGTGGTCCAGAATCAGAGCATACTGACCTTCCTTGACATAGTCAGCATTGTCGGTGATGGCAGAGGGAGCCTCAACGCTCCAAGCATCGCCGTTGCCGGACTCGAAGCCGCCGTCGGCGAGCAGGTTTTCGCCGTCCGCGCTAACCAGTGCGCCGAAGGGTACTACGGTACACAGCATAGCGATAGACAGCAAGATTGCTAGGATCTTTTTCATAACGCTTTCTTCCTTTCTGTTTTTTGTGCTTTTTCCGAATGTAGCACATCCCCCCGAAGGAAAATGTGCCAAAACACAGTATCATTATAACACCCTTTTTTGGTTTTTCAATACAAAAATTGAAGAAATTATAAAAAATTTTTATCAAAATTCATATTTTGCACAAAAGATTGCGACAAATAATGAGCAAAATGCCGAGAAGCTTGTCACTTCTCGGCATTTTTGTTACTGCATTACACCGTTTTTGTCAAACGTATAGGTCTTCCCGTCAATGACAAGAGTGGTGCTGTACACCATATAGCCTTCACCATCCATGTAGTACCAATTGCCCTTGTCAGAAACCCAGGCGTTCTTCTTCATGGAGCCGTTCTCGTCCAGCCAGATCCAGCCGTGGCTATCCTTCTTCCAGCAGTTGGTGACGCAGTAGCCGTCAGCACCTACGTAGCACCAGCCCTTGCTGTCCTTGCACCAGGCGTTGGTCAGCATCGCGCCGTCGGAGCCTACATAGACCCAACCCTTGGAGTCTTTCTTCCACGCATTGGTGACCATATAGCCTTCGCCGTCCAGATAGTACCACTTGCCGCCATCTTTGATCCACGCATTCTTGGTCATAGAGCGACTGGCATACAGCCAGATCCAGCCGACACTATCCTTCTTCCAGCAGTTGGTCACGGCATAGCCGTCAGCGCCCACATAGCACCAACCCTGAGAATCCTTGCACCAGGCATTGGTAAGCATCGCGCCGTCAGAGCCCAGATACACCCAACCCACGGAGTCTTTCTTCCACGCGTTGGTGACCATATAGCCGTTGCCATCGAGGTAATACCACTTGCCGCCGTCCTTGACCCAAGCATTCTTAGTCATAGACCCGCCGGCATTCAGATAGCACCAGCCGTGGCTGTCCTTCTTCCAGCAATTGGTGACCGCATAGCCGTCCTCACCAAGGTAGCACCAACCGATGGAGTCCTTGACCCACTTGTTGGTGGTCACCTTGCCGTCGGCACCCAGATACCGCCAGCCACCTTCGGCCTTTTTCCACGCGTTGGTGACACGGTATCCGTTTTCATTGACATAATACTGATCTTCCAGCCAAGCGTCCTTCACAGGCTCGCCGTCCTGAGAGTAGTACCAGCCGTTTTCGTCCTCGTACCAGCCGTCGGGGAGGGCGTCCACATACTCATCCTCACCCTCGGTGGCGTCCGCAGACTTGAACACGCGAATGTTGTCAATGAGCGCCTCGCCGCCCTTATCCACCACCGCGAAGCCGATGCGGTCGTACACACCCGTATCAAAGGTGACACACAAGGTGGTCCAGTCGGTGCCCAAATTGTCATTAAAGAACTTCTGATAGAAAGGTTCGGGTTTCTTAGGCTTATCGATCATCAGCCGCAGGCATCCCCCGCCCGCTTCCTGCACCTTCACATCGGCAGAGAAGGTGTAACGGGTGTGGGGCTCCACATCGATCCACTTCATATAGTAAGTGCCCACACCCATCCACGCATCATAATGCAAGGACGGACCGTATCCCACCTTGTCGTCGGTGATGGTGACAAAGCCGTTCTTCCAGCCGCTACCGTCCTGCCAGTAAGTGGAGGCGGCGTCGTCCAGATTCACGTTCTCCGTAGCCGACTTCGCTGGATCGCAATAGCTCGCATCCGAGTTGGTGGGAATGATCATGCCGGCCGTTTTCTCGCCCACGTAAGTGGTGCCCAACAATTTGCTGTGCAGGGAAATGTCGTCGACCCACATCTTGGAGGAATAACCGTAGAAACCGATGGCAATCTTTGTCTGCTCGCCGGAGTTAAAGGCGACGCTGCGCAGATGCCACTCGTTGTCCCAAGCGGTCGGATAGATCTGGCCGCCTTCTCTGGAAGCATTGATCCCGTCATATCTCATAAACTTACCGCTGGCGGGATTGATGGCACCAAGGCTGGCGTAGAATCGATTGTCAGCGGCAATATACGCGCCCTTGACCCACGCAGAGAAGACGTACTCAGTGTTCTTCTCCACATCCACCGTAAACCAGTACCACTCGGGCTGCATAGTAGCGGAAGTGTCAAAATACAGGCTCTTATTGCCGTCGGGGGCGGTGGGATCCTCCACCACCTGCAACACGTCACCGAAGAAAGCGTCGGTGTTCCACTGGCCGCCCTCTGCGTCCTCAAAGCTGGCATTTTTAATAAGGTTAAGACTATCCATCAACGGACGGTTCTTCCCCTCGGCGAAAGAGGTCAGTTTGATCTCGGCGCCGCCGGGTGTGCCTTCCGCTTTTTCCACATAGGGGCGGGAATTGGTGATCAGAGTGATCCAAGAGGGGTTCTCCACGTAGTCCACCGCCACGTCGCTGCGGTTGCTCACGTCGGATTCCACCGTATTGCCCGCGTCGTCATGCACCACGATCTTGTAGATAGTGGTGGTCTTAGCGCGACGGTCCTTGTACACGCACTTTCTGCCTTGCAGATAGGTGCTTTGATCGGCGCCCTCCACCAAGGTAGTCCAGGTTTTTCCGTTATCGTTGGAACTGAGAATATCCATCGAGGTGGCCTGACGGGAAGGAACCCATTCCACCACACCGGTGCCCATATTGAAGAAGATGGCCGGCTTATCCATCGCCCCCTCGGTTCCCCGATGGGCATTCAGGCTGTCGATGGTATATTCCCGCACATCGTACAGATAGTCGCGGAAATCCGTCACCGAATCAGCACCGGTAGGCAACATAGAATGCGCTTCGCCATAGGAGTTGGGCTGCCAACTCCACATAAAGCCTCCGATATGACCTTTGAGTTTCATATCGTTGCGATAAGCGATGTGACGACGCGCCATCTCCGCCTCCGAATGATGAGAAGAAGCGCTCACATTGTACTCGGATAAGAAAACGGGGGCATCGGCCACCATCTCCTCCGGCCAAGAACACTCTCCGTTGTTGTTGTAGGTGTTGTGGCCGTTGAGGTCCAGATCCAGCTCCGCATAGCGAGCCTTGTCAATGTTATTTGCTGCGATGGTGCGGGCCACATTGGGCAATTCCTCTTTCACCACGTTGTTCATCGCAGTGACAAAATACTGGATGTCATCCAGATTGTTGCCGTACATAGCACGACCGCCGGTGAAATTGTTGCCGATCTCGCTGTCGTTGGTCTCGTTCTCGATCTCATCGGTGAGTGCCACAATGGCCACTACGTCGGGGAACTCCGCCAACACCTCGCACAGAGGACGAACAAATCGCTCGGCATAGTGGTCCGCGATCTCGCGGTTGCCGTACATAGCATTAATGTAGTTCCATGCATCCATACCGTAGTAATCCGGCACCGAAGAAGAGTGGAAGCAAATGTTCCACAAGATGGGCATGCCAATATCCCGACACATAGTCAGAAAACGGCGAATGTTCTTCATATAGTCTGCCTTGATGCCCAATACGTCACCGTTGTCATCATAGATAACGCCCTCGCCGTAGGCGGAGCCCGCATAGGCCATCATGTTGAAGCCCATCACCTTCAGGTTGTAGATCTCACGGTACACCTTGTTGGCGCCGTAATCATCAATACCCACCGAGGCCCACTGCTGACCCACGTAAAGAGTCATTGCCTCGTTGGCGGTCAGGCCGTGGCCCAGATTGTCGTGGGTAAACCACGGGAACCACACGCCCTCGATGAATCCATCCCGTTGAAGGATCTGCTCCAACAGATTGTCCTCTTCAACCCAAGGGAGATATTTCTTTGTCGTTCCGTCGGCGGCAGAGACCCAGCCGACGGTGGAGGCCATGGCCGTCAGGCACATTGTCGCCGCCAGCAACAGGGAGAGCCAACGCTTGCCCTTTCCGATTTTCATACGCTCCTACCTCCTATATGCTTTTGCTTTGTACATATCACTTAGACAAAAAGGACAAAATCTTTGTCCGGTCACTCGTATTTTATATCATTTCGTTCTACTTGGCAACCGTTTTTGTGTAAAAAGTGGGGATATGGCTGGAAAATTACTCCTTTTGTCCATTTGGGCAATCATAACCACCAGTAAACTGGTGGTTTGAGTAGCCCCTAGAAGGGGCTATTACAGTCTTAGCCCCTGAAAGGGGCACAGAAGTTTGGCACCGCATTACCATTTCAGGCAGCCGCTCACGTGCGGCTGTCTTTTTTGCCTACTTGTTCTTGCTACCCGTAAACGGGTCCATATACTCCTTCATACTGATTTGATCACTCGAGTAATCTTCTTCCAGCTGATTTCGTATGTACTCTTCAATGACTTTCTTGTTCTTGCCAACCGTATCCACGTAATATCCTCGACACCAAAAATGCCTACTTCCATACTTGTACTTTAAGTTGGCGTGTCTATCGAACATCATCAACGAACTTTTCCCCTTGAGAAATCCCATAAATTGTGCTACACTAAGATACGGCGGAATTGTCACCAACATATGTATGTGGTCTACACACGTTTCTGCCTCTATGATTTCTACTCCTTTTTGCTCGCACAATTTCCTCAGTATTTCTCCAATATCTCTTCGTAATTGCCCATATATTTCTTTTCGTCTGTATTTCGGTGCAAACACTATGTGATATTGACATCTGTAACTCGAATGGGCTGTGTGTCTTATCTCGTTGTTCGTTTTCTTCATTTGCTAAAAACCTCCTTGATACTTCTTGGTAATGCGGTCGCCAAACCTTTTACCATTGTATCACGGAGGTTTTTCTTTTGCTAAAGCTTTTTATCTTCCCCCAGTAGAACTGGGGGTTTATTTCCACGCCTTAAGGCGCCAACAAAACAGCGGCTGCGATGCCGAAGCCGCTGTTTTGTTTCTGTTTTTTACGGATTGGTGCATACGCCGGCGGAATTGAAGTAATAGGTCGTACCCTTCCACTTCACAGACGTGTTGGAAACCATATAGCCCTCGCCGTCGAGATAATACCACTTACCGCCATCCTGAACCCAGTCGTTCTTGGTCATAGAGCCGTTCTCGTCCAGGTAGCACCAGCCGTAGCTATCCTTCTTCCAGCACTCGGTGACGCAGTAGCCGTCAGCGCCTACGTAGCACCAGCCCTTGGAATCCATGACCCACTTATTGGTGAGCATAGCGCCATCAGAGCCCAGATACACCCAACCCACGGAATCCTTCTTCCACGCGTTGGTCACCATATAGCCCTCACTGTCCAGATAGTACCACTTACCGCCGGTCTTGACCCAAGTGTTTTTGGCCATAGAGCCGCTGCCGTTCAGATAGCACCAGCCGTGACTATCCTTTTTCCACGTGTTGGTCACGGCATAGCCGTCAGCGCCTACATAGCACCAGCCGACCGAATCCATGACCCACTTATTGGTGAGCATAGCGCCGTCGGAGCCTACGTACACCCAGCCCTTGGAATCTTTGAGCCAGCGGCTACTCTCCATCTCGCCGTCTCTATTGAGGTAGTACCACTTGCCGCCGGTCTTGACCCACTTGGAATAGACATACCGACCATCCGCGCCAAGGAATCGCCAAGCGCCGCTGATCTTAACCCAACAATCGTAAAGCCAACTGCCGTACTCGTCATATAGATAACCGTTGACAAAATCCACCGTGAGCCCTTCCTGCACGCCGATGCCCTCCGACTCCAAATGCCACAGCATTTCGAGCAACGGATACATCCCGTCCTGATCGACCAGCTCGGACACCTCATCGAAGGTGCCGGTATACCACACGTCGGACAGATTGTCGCACCACTCAAAGGCGCTTTCGTCAATCGTGGTCACCGTGTTGGGGAGCGCTATGTCGGTAAGGGTGCTGCAACCCATAAAGGCATGACTCTCAATAGTGGTAACGCCTTCTTCAATGGCCACTCCCACCAGAGAATAGCAATAGGCAAAGGCACCCTCGCCCACCGTCTTCACATTGCCGGGGATGGTAACAAAGAGCAGGTTTGTACAGTCGGAGAAGATGTAAGGCTCCAGCTCCGAGATACCGGAGGGCAACTTCACGGTGGTGAGCGACATGCACATGCTGAACGCCTCCGTGCCGAGGTAGGTAACGCTGTCGGGAATATCCACCGACGTCAGGCCTGTGCAATAGGTAAAGGCTCCCATCTCAATGACCCGTACACCCGCGGCAATATCCACCGATGTCAGCGATATACACATCAAATAAGCACCCGCACCAATGATGTGCACCGAGGCGGGAATCGTTGCCTGCGTCAGCGATATACACATAGTGAAGGCCGCTTCCTCCATCACCTCAAGTCCGTCGGGCAAAGAGACCTCTTGCAGATACATGGCGCCGGCAAAGGCATAGCCGCCTATGGTCTTCACCGTCTCCGGCACCGCATAAGAGACAGCACCTTTTCCCATAGGAAAGGCGTACAAAACCGACTTGTCTTTGCTGAACAGCACGTCATCCTCGGTGACAAAATATTCATTGTTCTCGTCCACCGTAAGATGTCGCAAGCTTATACACGCCATAAACGGGTTATACCCCACCTGCTGCAAGCCGGCGCCGATCGCAACTGTGGAAAGAGAGGTGCAACTGCTAAACGCGGCATCGCCCAAGCTGGTAACGCTGTCCGGAATCGTCACAGTCGTCAACTGTTCACAAGCCGCAAAAGCGCCTGTTTCAATGGCTTTAAGCGAAGAGGGAAACTCCACAACCTGTAAACTTTCACAATACTCAAAGGCGGATTCACCGATGCGCTCAACGGCAGAGCCGAAATGAATCTCTTTCAGATACGAGCATGCTAAAAACGCACCGTAACCGATCTCTACAACCGTTTCCGGCAGCGTGACGGATGTGATGCCCTCACAATATGCAAAGGCTCCATCGTCGATAGCCACCAAGGGGTATCCCTCAAAAGAAGCGGGCAGAATCAGGTCTCCCTCCGCGAAGCCGAAGGTGCCCGTCAGCACCGCGGCAAGGATTTCCTCGCCGTCCTGCTCAACACTTCTGATTTCGTAGTCATAGTCAAGCTCTACCTCTTCCGCCGAGGCGGTAATAGCGGAGAGCGGCAACGCCGTCATCATCAACAGCATCGACAGAACGAACGCCAACACTTTTTTCATCTTTTGACACACTCCTTTTAGTTAACGGTTAGTGGACTTGTAGTTCCAGTCTACCATATTAGACTATCTTTGTCAAGCGCAAAAGCGCCCATTCATACGGTCCGCCGTTTTTTATTTTATGACAATGTGTCATATTTGTCAAGAAGAAAATATGACATAATGTCATTGAGGTGGTTATGTGAAAAACAAATTACGTCAATTGCGAAAAGAAAAGGGATATACGCAAATTGCAGTGCAAATGAAGACCGGCATTGAACAATCTCTGCTTTCAAAATTCGAAAGCGAAGAACGCACCCCACCTACCGAAACGCTGTTACGATTGGCTGATTTTTACGACGTGAGCATCGACTACATTTTGTGTCGTACCGAAAACCCCTCTGTCAATCGATAACATTTTCGTTGGCACCATCATCAAAAAACACAACCGGATGTGATCAAGCAGAAAAGCGGCAACTTCACATATGAAGTTGCCGCTTTTTCTTTTCTGTTGAACAGGCGTTACGGATTGGTGCAGACACCGGAAGAATTGAAGTAATAGGTCGTACCCTTCCACTTCACAGACGTGTTGGTCACCATATAGCCCTCGCCGTCGAGATAATACCACTTACCGCCATCCTGAACCCAGTCGTTCTTTGTCATAGAACCGTTCTCGTCCAGATAGCACCAGCCGTGGCTATCCTTCTTCCAACACTCGGTGACCGCGTAACCGTCTGCGCCCACATAACACCAGCCCTTGGAATCGCGAACCCACTTGTTGATGAGCATAGCGCCGCTCTGACCCAGATACACCCAACCCACAGAATCCTTCTTCCACGCGTTGGTGACCATATAGCCGTTGCCGTCAAGGAAATACCACTTGCCGCCGTCTTTCACCCAAGCATTCTTGACAATGTAGCCGTTTTGACCCACATAGCACCAACCCACGGAGTCCTTGATCCACTTGTTGGTGGCCATCCGTCCGTTCTGGTCCAGATAACACCAGCCCACACTGTCCTTCACCCACTTGTTGGTGACGCAGTAGCCGTCCTTGCCCACGTAACACCAACCGACGGAGTCCCTGATCCACTTGTTGGTGGCCATAGCGCCGTCGCTGTTTAAGTAACACCAACCCTTGGAGTCCTTCACCCACTTGTCGGTGCTCACATAGCCGTCGGCGCCCACATAGCCGTCGGCGCCCATATAGTACCACACACCCTCGGACCAGATCCACTTGTTGACCGCCGGTACGCCGTGGTCGTAGTAGACCCGCTCGCCGTCCCAGTCCGTGCGCCAGCCGTGGTAGGGGTCCTCTCCCTCGACAGCCTTGTCCGCCGCAAACAAACGGATATTGTCAATGAGTGCCTCGCCGCCCAAATCACACACGGCAATACCGATGCGGTTATAGGCACCGGTGTTGAGGCCGATGTTGTAAGGGAACCACTCCTCGCCGTAGCTATCCATATCAAAATCCAATTCCACAACAGGGACGGGCGTTGTCTTTTTGCCGTCCAGCAGCACCAGCTTGCCGGCACCGCTCTGCAAGACTTTAATGCTCACCGAGAAAATGTAATCGGTATTGGGGGTCACGTCCACCCATTTAACGTAAAACACGCCGGGGATACTGCCATCCGAAGAATAGTGCAGAGAATTGCCGTATCCCAGATCGGATTCCAATACACTCATAAAGCCATTGTTCCAGCCATAGCCGGTCTGCCAATAGTCCGAACCGGCCACCGACACCTGCGGATCAGCGATCAGGCTGTCCTGCGGCTCACAATAGTTCGCATCCGTCATATAGTAGGAAACCCCGTTGCGGAGGTTTTCGCTTACATATTTAACACCGTCGCCATTTTCGAACAGTGCCATATCATCCACCCACATCCGGGAGCCCTCGCCGTACAGGGCGATGGTGACCTTGGACAGACCCAAGGAGTTGAAGCGCACACTGCGCAGGTGCCACTCGCCGTCCCAGGACGGAGGGTAGATCTGGCGATTATCTCGGGATGTGCGGTTGCGCAGCTCGCCATACACCATAAACCGATTGATGGTGGGGTCGATGACGCCGATGCTGGCGTGGCCGCTGTTCTGCGCAGAGAGATAGGCACCCTTGACCCACACGGAGAAAACATATTCCGTGTGGGGCTCCACAGGCACGGTGAACTTGTGCCACTTAGCCGTAGTGGTAGCCGAAGAATCAAAATACAGGCTTTTGCCGCCGTTGGGGGCGGTGGCGTCCTCCACCACCCGCACTGTCTCTCCTAACATAGAGGTCCAGTCACCGGTGCCCTCTTCAAAACTGCTGTCGGTCAACAGGTTCGCCTCTGCGGATACGGGACGGTTGGTCACCTCACCGAAAGAGGTCAACGGATAGGCACACATCTGACTATTGTAGTTGCCGATGCCCAGTTCACCCTCGGGCAGAATCTGGGTAGCGGAGCGCACGTACTGACGCTCCTCTCCGGCAATATTCGTGGGCTCGGACTCTACCTCATTGCCTGCGTCATCCCGCACCACAACCTTATACATCGAACCGGAAATAGCCTCGTCAAAGTACTTGCCCTTACCCTTGTTAATGTAGAACTTGGGATTCGCATTATCCAGCAATTTCACCCAGGTCTCGCCACCGTCAGTAGAACGGAGCAGATCCATAGAGGTAGCCTGACGGGAAGGGATCCACTCCACATAGCCGCCGCCTTCGTTGCAATACATCACCGGCTTGTCCAGCACCACCGTCTCGCCGCGATGGGTGGCGCGGTAGTCGTCAATGTAATGGCGCAGATCCGCCACCGTGGAAATAAAGTCCGTGTTGGGCTTGCCGCTGCCGGGGGAACTGTCCAACAGATAATAGGCCACGTCGGGATTCAGTCCGTGGGACAACCAGCACCACTGAATGCCGCCCTTGTAGCCCTTTTCCACCATCTCCTCGCGGAAGTTGATAAGCAATTTGGTATAGTCTTCATCAGACACAACCAACTCACCGCCCACATTGTACTCGGTCATAATCACCGGCGCATCGGTAACAAACTCCTCCACCGAAAGCAGGCGAGCGCTGTTGTGATAGCGGTTGTGACCCATCAGATCCAGATCGAAGCCGCCGTAGATGGCTTTATTGGTGTTATTGGAAGCTACGGTGCGGGCCACATTGGGCAGCACTTCTTTGACAATGTCATTGATGCGGCTCATAAAATACACCATATTCTCCTGATTGACGCCGTACATAGAGCGCTCACCGTCGAAATGGTTGCCGATATCGCTGTCGTTGATCTCGTTCTCCGGCTCATCGGCAATAGCCACCAAGCCCACCACGTCGGGGTATTCGGCCAGCATCTCGCACACCGGACGGACAAACCGCTCGGCATAGTGATCCGCTACCTCGGCACGGGCATATTTCTGAGAGAAAATATTATAGGCATCCATACCGTGATAGTTGGGAGAAGAGGAAGAGTGGAAGCAAATGGTCCACATCACCGGCATTCCGATCTCACGGCACATATCCAGCAGACGACGCGCGTTGTCCAAGTAGTCTTGCTTAACGCCCAACACGTCGCCGTAAGGATCGAACACCACGCCCTCGTCGTACACCGAACCACCATAACCTAACATGTTATAGCCCATAGCCTTTAAGTTGTAGATTTCTCGATACACCTTGTGGGCGCCGTACGCATCCATACTCACCTTAGCCCAGGAAGCGCCGTAATATTTAGCCATCACGTCGTTGCCGGTAAGGCCGTGACCAATGGAGCCGCCGTCAAACCAAGGGAACCAGATGCCGTCCAGCAGACCGTCCCGCTCCAAAATTTCGTCAATCATCATTTTTCCGCTGACGGCAGGCTCCTCTTCCTTCGCGGCCACTACAGGAAGCGCGCCGGAGAGTCCTGTCAGCAGAGCCAGCACGCTCAGCACCGCCAGCCATTTAATTGCATATTTCTTCATAGGGATCACACTCCTTTTCAAAACTATAGTATACCAAAAAAAGCTGCGCCCCGTCAATATAAAGCAAGGCAAAAGCGGTAGACAGAAAAAGCCATCTGCCGCTTTCATTTCGTTCTTTACATATCCAAATAGCCAAAAGCCTTACGGGTTCGTGCAGACACCGGAACTGTTAAAGTTGTATTTCTCGCCGTCGATGGTCAGGGAGGTGCTGTAAACCATATATCCCTCGCCATCCAAATAATACCATTTGCCCGCATCCTTGACCCAGTCATTCTTGGTCATAGAACCGTTTTCGTCCAGCCAGATCCAGCCGTGGCTATCCTTCTTCCAGCAGTTGGTCACGGCATAGCCGTCAGCGCCCACATAACACCAGCCCTTGGAATCCATGACCCACTTATTGGTGAGCATAGCGCCATCAGAGCCCAGATACACCCAACCCACGGAATCCTTCTTCCACGCGTTGGTGACCATATAGCCGTTGCCGTCAAGGAAATACCACTTGCCGCCGTCTTTCACCCAAGCATTCTTGGTCATAGAACCGTTTTTGTCCAGCCAGATCCAGCCGTGGCTATCCTTCTTCCAGCAGTTGGTCACGGCATAGCCGTCGGCGCCTACGTAACACCAGCCCTTGCTGTCCTTGCACCAAGCGTTGGTGAGCATTGCGCCATCGGAGCCCACATAGCACCAGCCTACCGAATCCTTCTTCCACGCGTTGGCGGCCATATGACCGTCAGCCTCTAAGTAGTACCACTTCCCGCCATCCTTGATCCACTTGTTGGTGACCATGACACCATCTGAGCCTACATAACACCAATAACGATTATCTTTAACCCACTTATCTGTCATCATCGCACCATCTTGATGATAGTACCATTTGGATTGTATCTTGATCCAACCGATGTTGCCGACGTATTCCGGCGTTCCACATAGACTACAAACCACAACCATGTTTGAGTCTGGCTGGCGATCATATCGATGGTTACAAGTGCCTTTTTTCCACACTGCATACAGTGTGACGTTTTTATTCTGTCTATAATCCGCTCCCGCCATATATTGTCCTTGCTGTGCTGTGGCACTTTCCGCCCAACCACCGAAAACATAACCATCCCGTATCGGCGTTTGCGTGCTCAAATAAATGGTAGTTCCATAATCTTTAAATTGGCGAGCCGGAGCATTTGAGCCGCCGTTAGCATCGTAGGAAATGGTGTTTTGTATTGACCATATTTGACTGGCGGCGCCGGTATAGGTCGATACATATACGTTGCCGTTACCTTCCACATCCAGAACGCAGTTTGACGCTTGCACGTTGCGAATGATATAGCCACCATCCGCTTTTTGGAATTGCCACCGCTGAGAATTGTGTCCGGTGTTATCGTAAATGCAAACATTCTTTCCGCTAACCACTGTTTCTGCATATACGTTCACCACTCGGGAACTGCTTGAGAGAGGCCGCATAGCATACCCGGCAGTAGTCGTAGAGGGGGTGATTTCGTACTTCATAGATGCCCAGTCCCCAAAACTACCGACACGGATATTTTGGGCGTTCGCATCGGTTCCGTATTCGACATTCATGTATTCCTGTCGTGCATTGTTTTTGATGCAATACACCCCGGTGTCGATAGCAGCGGCCGGATTGCATTTCTCACAAGAATCTACATACGTTGTCTCAGAATAATTAGCTTTCACATCGCCACAAGAACACTTGTAACATTTATAATGAGGGTGTGCAGCTTCATAATAGGCGTAGGTGCTATAAGTGTGGGTGGTGTGGGAGTCTTGTTGGAAATCCGGCCTAATTACGCCCCAATAATCCGCATGTTCTCCCGTAGCAATAATATTATATCCGTTAGTGTAAGACTTGTCTTTTATAGACACATATAGGCCATCCCAATTTTGATGGAAATAAACTCCCTCGCCGCCACAAATTGCGACATGTCCATACGTGGTTCCAGTCCAAATCATTATATCGCCTTTTTGTGGTTGAGCTCCTTTTATCCTTATCCAACCAGATGGCAGTGCGTTAGTGACATAATCTTTTCCGTTTCCATAAGGCCTAGGAGCACCCAGATATTGATAATAATCTACTACCAATGCCACACATTGTCCACTGCCAACAGTTTTTCCTACCAAAGTATGTAAATAAACCACTGCCTCATCTGCAGTATGAGAAGTATATGCACTTACATTTTCTTCATTATAAAACACAAAAATGCTTGATATACACAAAACCCACACAAGTATGACCGACAAAACTTTCTTCATTTCTTTTACCTCCTAAAAACAAAAAGTGCGCCTACCGAAGCAGACGCACAAAAAACGCAAGCTCCGATAGTCGCCAAACTAATTCAATATAACAAGCAGTACGCTGTGTCTATACCGATAGAACTTGCATTTTTATCAAATTCTCGGAATAGACACTCGAAAACATACAACAAGACCCATTTATCCCTTGTTGCATACCACTTAAAGTTATATTTAATTAGTTTGGCATCTATTATTATATCAGTTTGTTTCAGATTTTTCAACTATTTTTTAACGATGTAAAAATCCCCCGCATCGCGAGGAAAAGCGACCTTTACACAAAGGGGCCTCACCGCTGCGGCGGATCTTTTCCTTGTTGAAACTCTTTTCAATCACGCAACTATCGCATAGTTTTCATTTAGACCCAAAACCACCGGTTCAACCGGTGGTTTGCTCCACCCCTAGAAGTGGTGATTACTGGCGAAGCCCCTGAAAGGGGACCCTAATGTTTAGCAGCGCATTACTTTTTGGGGCAGCCGCTCACGTGCGGCTGTTTTTTTGCCTACTGCTTCTTGCGACCCGTAAACGGGTCTCTATGTACTCTTTTATACTTATCTGCTCTGCCATATAATCTTCTTCCAATTGTTTTCTGATGTATTCGGCAATAGCTTTTTATTTCGACCGACCATATCTACATAATATCCTCGACGCCAAAAACTTTTTGAACCATATTTATACTTCAAGTGGGCGTGTCGGTCGAAAATCATTAGTGTGCTTTCCCCCTTGAGAAATCCCATAAACTGTGCTATGCTTATGTGCAGTGGAATACTTACCAACATATGTATGTGATCTGGGCAAGCTTCTGCTTCTATTACTACCACATCTTTTTGTTCACATAATTTTCTCAGTATTCTCCTATATCTCTTTTTATTTGACCATACATTCCTTTTCTTCTATATTTTGGTGCAAAAACTATATGATACTGACATCTAAACTTTGAATGCGAACTACTTCTTATTTCATTATTATTTTCTTTCATTTGAAAAAACCTCCTGTATTTTAGTAATGCGGCTGCCAAACCACTACTATTGTACACGAGGTTCTTCTTTTATTTTAGTCTTTTTCGGGCTTGCTTTTAGCTCGCCCTTTTTATTGTAACTCCGCTCTTTTCCCGCTCCCCCGGTAGAACCGGGGGTGTTTGGTGACCAAGAAAAAACACCCCCGACAGACGTTTCGATCTGTCGGGGGTGTGCGTTTACTTATAGGCTGCGGAGATACTCAATGGACACCTTAGCGCAGGCCATACGGTCCAGCCCCATTGTAGGCTCATCCTGCTCTACGATCACCCACTGCATATTCACATCCTCGCAAGCTTCCAGCATTGCAGGAAAATCCTGAATGCCCTTGCCCACCGGGCGCAGCTCAAAGACGGGTGAGGACTCCGTTTCCTTGTCGTCGTCCAGACCGATCAGGCCGTACATATGCTCGGTGCGAACGCCCGCGTAATCCTTAAAGTGTACGATCTCCTGGCGAGACGCGTACTTACGGATATAAGCAGGAGCACTCTCACCGGCAATCTGCAACCAGCAGGTATCGAACTGGGGCAGCAGACGGGGAATCTCCCGATACATAATGTCGATGGCCATCTCGCCGTCCACGTCCACGAACTCGAAATCGTGATTGTGGTAAGCCACCTGGAGTCCCACGGTAGCGGCGCGATCGATCAGATCGTTGACCGCCTTGACAAACTCTGCAAAAGCGGGATTGCCGGGTAGGTTCTCCGGCGCCAGATAGGGGATGACTACGTAACGGCAACCAATCTCGCTGTAAGTTGCCAAGAGATCGTGATCGCGGATGAGATCCACATAAGGAACGTGTGCGGACACGGGAACCAGTCCCAGTTCGTTGCACAGCGCCTTCACCTGCGCGGCACTGCGACCGAACAAGCCGGCAAACTCCACACCGTCGTAGCCCATCTCTTTGACCGCTTTCAGCGTGCCTTCAAAATCCTGCTCCATTTGGTCACGAACCGTGTACAGTTGCAGGGCAATAGGAAATTGTTTCATTTTTCCACCTCAGTCTTTGCTTTTATAACCTGCTTATACCAAAGCGCCGCTCTTAGTGAAGGTGTACTTTTTACCGTTGATGGTTATGGTCTTGCCCGCCACCATATAACCATTGGCATCCAGGTAGTACCACTCGTCGCCATCCTGCAACCAGGCATTTTTCTTCATGGAGCCGTTCTCGTCCAGCCAGATCCAGCCGACACTATCCATCTTCCAGCAGTTGGTGACCGCATAGCCGTCAGCGCCTACGTAGCACCAGCCCTTGGAATCCTTGACCCACGCATTGGTCTTCATGGCGCCATCGGAGCCTACATAGACCCAACCCTTGGAATCCTTCTTCCACGCATTGGTGACCATATAGCCGTTGGCATCGAGGTAATACCACTTGCCGTTATCCTTGATCCAAGCATTCTTGGTCATGGAGCCGTTCTTGTCCAACCAGATCCAGCCGACACTATCCTTCTTCCAGCAGTTGGTGACGCAGTAGCCGTCGGCACCCACATAGCACCAGCCCTTGCTGTCCTTGCACCAGGCGTTGGTGAGCATCGCACCGTCGGAACCAACGTACACCCAACCCACGGAATCCTTCTTCCACGCGTTGGTAACCATATAGCCGTTGGCATCGAGGTAATACCACTTG
>JAZOWI010000041.1:0-10361 GCA_045659145.1 Acutalibacteraceae bacterium
TAATAGATCGAGGGCTTGACCTACAAATTCGACGATGAAATCGAATGTTTTTTGGTGGGGCGCGGTGTGATGCCCGCCACCCACAACTTGGTTCTTCTCACTTCTGTTTCAGTCTCTTTATTCAGTTCTGAGGGTTCTGCCCAGGAAAGACCACGGATTAATTCCGTGGTCTTTTTTTCTTTTGTTGCAATATGGCGGATTCTGCGGTATAATGAGAACAATCGCAGAGGTATGAGGAGGTTTTTGTATGAAGTTTGACCCTAATGGCTCCCTGTTATATCTTGTGGCTGCCATCGTGATTGTTTTTGTGTTGGCCCAGTCGATTTTTTTCTTGGTCCGCGCCTATCGGCAGGGCAAAAAGATCGGTCTGTCTGCTGCAAAGATGCGGAAGGTAATTCTTTCCACATCGATTTTTACTATTGCACCGGCCATTTCTATTCTCACCGGTGTGTTGGTGCTTTCCAAGTTCTTAGGTATCCCCCTGCCTTGGATTCGGCTGAGCGTTATCGGCGCTTTGACCTACGAAGTGCCAGCGGCGGAGAGTGCAGCGGCGGCCTTTAACATCGCAAAGGAAGAATTGGTGCGTCTGGTTACCGATCCCAAGGTGTATGCAGCTATTGCCTGGGTAATGACTCTGGGCATTATGCCCAGCATCGTGTTACCGCCCTTGTTGATGAAGAAAATTCGCGGTGGCGTTATCAGCCTTAAAAACAAGGACCAAAAATGGGGTGATATTTTTATGGCCTCCCTGTTTTTGGGTATGATTTCTGCTTTCCTGGGGCGCGTTTTTGCGGATGTGCGTGCCGGTTTAGCAGGTTGGATTCCCGTATTTGTGTTGATCGTGTCCGCGGTGCTGATGGCGCTGTGCGGCTTGCTAATCAATAAAAAAGGCTGGAAGTGGCTGGAAAACTACGCCATTTCCGTAAGTATGTTGGGCGGTATGGTGTTCGCCGCATGGATCACGCCGCTCATTGAGCGCGCAGGCTGAGAGGGGGTAGCAAGATGAGCGAATATGTTAAGAAGACCGACTTGTACGGTAAGATCTGGATGTGGACGGCAGCGCTGGTGATTTTAATGGTACCTGTTGTCATCTGTGTTGCCTTTGATGCGTGGCCGAAGTTCACAGAAGTGCTGCAAGGCTTGTTGGGTGTGGCCCCTATTTATTGGACGGTGGGCGTCATTGAGATCATCACCTATACCCCTATGTTGGGAATGGGAGGCACCTACCTTTCCTTTGTCACCGGTAACGTGACCTCGCTGAAAGCGCCTGCTGCCCTGACAGCTTTGGAGAATAATGATGCGGACGTGAACAGCGAGGAGGGCGAGGTCATTTCCACCATCGCCATTGCCACCAGTTCCATTGTGACTACGATTATTCTGATTTTGGGTGTAGTCGGCTTGGGTCTCATTACTCCCATCCTGAACCACCCCGTGTTGGAGCCTGCCTTTGAGCATATGCTCCCCGCCCTGTTCGGTGGCTTGGGCGTGGTGTATATCAGCAAGAACCCCAAGTTATCCATCGCACCGCTGGTGTTTATGGTGGTCTTGTTCCTGCTGGTGCCCTCTCTCGCCTCTTCCGTGGGTGTGCTGGTGCCGGTGGGCGTGCTCATTTCTCTGGGTGTGGGCCGCATTCTGTATAAGAAGGGCTGGATCTGATATGGTGTATCTACTGTATGGTCTGTTAGGTCTGCTGTTTGTCTTCTTGGCAGTGATTGTCCTCCGTGCGTTGCGGTTTCGCCCCGCCTCTGTGCAGGAGGTAACAGCAGAACCCGTGACCCTCAACCGTGACAAGATCACGACGGATCTGGCGGATATGATCCGTTGCAAGACCGTATCCTATCGAGATTACGCCTTAGAGGACACGGCGGAGTTTCAAAAGTTTAAAGCCTTGCTTGTTGAGAGGTTTCCTCTCATCCACCAGCACAGTACGCTCGAGCATCTGGGCCGTAACGGGTTGCTCTATCACATTCCCGGACAAAACTCTGATGCCCCCTCAGTGATGATGGCCCATTACGACGTGGTGCCGGTAGAGGAAGAAGGCTGGCAGAAGCCGCCCTTTGACGCGGTCATTGAGGACGGCGTGATGTGGGGACGGGGCACCTTGGATACCAAGAGCACTCTGTGCGGTGTGATGGAGGCGTTGGAGCAGTTGCTCAGTGAAGGGTATGTCCCTGCGCAGGATCTGTATCTGTCCTTCTCCGGTGAAGAAGAGATCGACGGCGACACCTGCCCTGCCATTGTGTCTTATCTGGAAGAGAAGGGCATTCGCCCCGCCATTGTGGTGGACGAAGGCGGTGCCGTGGTGGAGAAGGTGTTCCCCGGTGTGGAGGATCGCTGTGCCCTCATCGGCATTGCTGAAAAAGGCGGTCTCAATCTGCGATTCTCCATCGATGCCGGCGGCGGCCATTCTTCCACACCGCCGCCCCATACGGCGCTGGGGAATCTCAGCCGCGCGGTCACCCGCATTGAGTCAAAGCCCTTCCCTTATGAGTTAACCCCTCCCGTGCAAAAAATGTTTAATGTGCTCGGGCGGCATTCCAATTTTCTGTATCGGCTGATCTTCGCCAATCTTTGGTGCTTTGCACCGGTGTTAGATCTCATCTGCCGACTGTCTGGTGGAGAACTCAACGCCATGATGCGCACCACCGTGGCGGTGACCCGTATGGAGGGCAGTCAGGCCTATAATGTGTTGCCTACCAGCGCCAGTTTTGGCGCCAACATTCGCTTGATGGGTAAGGAGACGGTGGATTCCGCGGTGACCTATCTTAAAAAGGTCATTAAGGATGAGCGCATCGAGGTGGAGGTAGTTAACGGAATGAACCCTTCCATCTGCTCCGATACCGACTGTGCGGAGTGGGATAAGCTGAGCACGGCCATCCGCCAGACCTGGTCGGATGTGATCGTGTCTCCCTATTTGATGATGGCGTGCAGCGATTCCCGTCACTATTGCCGCATCACGGATCGGGTGTACCGCTTTTCGGCCATGTATCTGTCCAAGGAGGAGCGGGGGCTGATTCACGGGCATAATGAGCGTATTCCTCTGGATTCCTTGATGGAAACGGTAGCCTTCTACATACATCTATTGAGACAACTGTAAAAAACGAGGCTGTGTCCCTTGGGGGACACAGCCTCGTTTCATATTATGGAGTACTCATTCATATACATAGGTTATGCTTTGCGCATTTTCTCCCGCAGACTGCGTTTGAGACGGCGCTTCGGCGCCTTCTCCCCGAACTCTTCCGCGTAAGTGTTCAGACCGAGGGTGCTCTCTTCGTCCTTAAATACCGCCTTAGTGTCGGTGAGGTTGTAGTGCTCCTTGTAGGCCTCGTTCTCCTTTTGAATGCGCTCCTCGCGGCTGGATTTTCCGTTCAGGTGGCAGGCCACCACGATCAGCAGACCAGCCACCACCGAGGTCAGATGACGGTAGACCAGACGCCACGGGGTAAGCCCCTGTATCTGGTTAAGGCTGTTAAGGTTGACCTGCGAGGGCAGGGCATTCCACAGAGCCAAGGCCACCATCAGAGAAAACGCTGCGCCAACCGCGCCCATCAGCAAGGGGATCAGAGGCAACCGCTCCTTTTGCTTGAACAGCATCCCCAATACCAGCGAGACGGGTAAGAGGATCAGGGAAGCAAGCCACAAGGGAACCAGCCACCCGTTGCCGGCCAACTCCTCATTAACGGTGAAGTGGGTGATAGCGTACAGCGCAAAGCACTGAAAGACCAGGGCTACGGTCAATAAAATGATGGCGGTAATCATACAGATTTTTGCAACGGTGCGCATAGTGTCACACATCCTTTCTTTCAGAAAGCCACAGAGCGGCTTTGAGTACGGCGATTTGTGTTTTGGCGTCGGTGATCTCACCGCTTAGCACTTGCTGAACCAGCAAGGAGAGATCCCGCTTCTCCACTTCCAGAAACTCGTCCTCATCGGGATGGGCCGCCGTAGGTGTTAGGTCGGTAGCCAAATATAAATAAATGATTTCGTCGCAGTAACCGGGGGAGGGATACACCTTGCCGAGGGGAGTGTAGCAGCCGGCTCGATAGCCGGTCTCCTCCTCCAATTCCCGCATACCCGTGGTGAGAGGGTCCTCCCCCGGGTCCCGTTTGCCGGCGGGGATCTCGGTGAGGATCTCTCCGTAGGGATAGCGGAATTGCCGCACCAGCAGCACTTTTTCATCCTCGGTGAGGGCTAAAACACCCACGCCGCCGGGATGCTCTACCACCTCGCGACCGGCGGTGGTGCCATCGGGAAGCAAGGCTTCATCCACCCGCAGGCGGAGCAGCCGTCCCTGAAACGCGGTAGTTTGGGATAAGGTTTTTTCGGTTAGATCGTTCATCGTATCCTCCTGAAAGGGGTTGGATTGGTTATGAAAATAGAGGTGCAGGGGCGGTTGGTGACACCGCAACCGGTGGACTATGGGGTGGTGCGGAGCTTGTGTGCCGCTCTTTTGGGGCGATACCCTATCTTACGGTCGGTGCCGCTGGGATGCAGCGTGGAGGGGCGGGACATTTCCGCCTTGGTGCTCTCCACGGGAGGGTGCGATCAGCGGGTGCTGATGGCCGCCGCCTTTCACGGACCGGAATGGCTCACCGCCCTGTGTGCTCTTCGACTGTGCGAAGAATTGTGCAGTGCGGTGCGAGGGGAGCTGTCCCTGTGCGGCATTCCCGTGTCGCGGGCCTTGCAGGGGCGGCAGATCTGGTTTGTCCCTCTTGTGAATCCTGATGGGGTGGAGATGGCACGGTACGAAAGTCCTACCCCCGATGCCCCTAACCTAGGGCGATGGAATGCCCGTGGGGTGGATATCAATTCTAATTTTAATGCAGGATGGGAAGAAATGCAAGCCTTGGCGGCAAAAAACAGTAAAAAAACTTGCGGGCACATGGGTCCTTCTCCCGAAAGCGAGCCGGAGACACGCGCGCTGACGGATTTGTGTCGGCGGTATGCCTTTCGTCACGTGGTGGCGCTCCACAGTCAAGGAGAGGAGATCTATTGGTCCTACGGAGAGGACACACCGCCGCAAAGTCGGATGATGGCACAGATATTGGGGGAGGCTTCCGGTTATAGGGTGACCGATCCCTCCCCTGAGGCGGCCCACGGTGGCTTCAAGGATTGGTTCATTCGGTGCTATCACCGCCCAGGATTTACCATTGAGTTGGGACAGGGTAAAAATCCTTTGCCGGTGTCTCAATTTGAAGCAATCTATGAGAAGGCGCGGGAGATGCTGGTGCTGTCGGTGTTACTGTAAAGAAAAAAGGTCTGTGCCATTCGGCACAGACCTTTTTGTGTTATGTAGGCGGGATCAGATCACCTCAGGAGCGTCGGCGGCATCAGCCACAACGGGGGCTACGGGAGCCTCTTCCGCAGGGATACCCCGCAGCAGGTTATAGGCATTGGCATAGGTGGCCTGCATATAGGGGGTGAGCCAAATATACAAGATACCAAAGGTCAGGGCGCCCAGCATAGCCCAACCGATAAAGGACAGACCCAGAATAAACAACTCCATCTTGTGCCCTTCGGTCATCTGCTTGGAGCGTTCAATGCACTCGCGGGCAGACATACCCTTGTTTTCGGCAAGTATATACATAGACATAGAATAAGAAAGCCCTTTAATGATGCCGGGGATGATGAACAGCAGGCTCCACAGGAAGGTGTAAACACCTACCAAGAGTTGCACCTTAAAGGCAGCCCAGAAATCATCGAAGCCGGAGAATGTATCGGCCACTTCAGGCTTGGCGCCTTTGATAACATTCAGATACACACGGACCAAGCTCAGAACAAGGGCGGGAGAGAGCACCAGCGAAGCAATAGAGCCCACAACGGGAATCGCATTCAGCAGACCCGCTATTGCACCTGCGATCAGGGTGATCAGGAATAAAATACCGATCTTACCTTTGATCTGGGCTTTCGCCATAGCTTTCAGTTCTACACGATTCATAAAAATACCTCCTCAATGATATAAAGTGTCACCACTTTATTCCATTATAGCATCAGGAAATAGCTGTTGCAAGATTTTTTGAACGATTACAGTTTCTTGACCGCTTTCACGATCGTGGCAATGGTGGGGGACAACACAACGTTGGCGGCAAACTCAATGATAAAGTTGACGCCTACCAACACCACCACGGCGAAATACAGCGCCGAGGTGCCGCCCATACCGATCTGGGTGGCGAAGTCCATCATCACACCGCGGAACACCGTGAGCATACCCAGCAGGAACACGCCGGTGTTGACGATGGGGGCGGCGGCTGCCGCCAACACAATGCCTACAAAGGGGCGCCGCTTAAAAGGCTTGCCCACCAATCCGGCCACCCAGCCGGCGGCGACTCCTTTAAGCATACAGATGGCGACGGTCAGGAAGGGGTTGTAAGTCACCATCATAGTGGTCAAAAGGCCCAGTCGGCCCTGCACAGCCATCACCGAGACCACCAGACCGAACACACCGCCCAACAGAGCGCCGGATCCGGCGCCGAACAGCACGGCTCCCACCACAATGGGGATCAGCACCAAGGAAAGGGTCAGACCGCCGGGAAGGGGGATCACGATCTGTTGCAGAAGGAAAATGATGGCGGCCAGTAGTGCCAACTGCGCCAAACGAAGGGTTTTTTGATGAATAGCAGACATAACGATTACTCCTTTACTATCGTTCTCTTATCGAGATACCATGTTTTCGGATTATATATAAAGACATCGGTCCTTTAAGACTGGGGCGCCGATGGCTGTCCCGTCTATGGGTAAGACGTCATTATTTTTTGTTTTTTTCGTAAATGATCCGCAGACCCGTGAGCAACAGCTCGCTCACGTATTGTACCGTACTGCGGCACTGGGGGGCGATCTCCCGTCCCAGTCCGCCGGTGACTACCACGGGTGCCTCATAGCCCAGCTCTTCCATAATGCGGGCGTTCATCCCATCGATCATGGCGGCGTTGCCGTAGACGGCACCGGATTGCAGGCAGGCGTTGGTGTTGGAGCCGATGACCTTGTCGGGGGCATCCACACTGATCTGGGGGAGAAGAGAAGTGCCTGCCGCCAGGGCACCGAGGGCGGTCTGGATACCGGGCATAATGGCGCCGCCGCGGAAGGCGCCGTCTTTATCCACCACCGACACGGTGGTGGCGGTGCCCAGATCCCATACGATGCAGGGATAACCCACCGCGTCCACTGCCGCCACTGCACCCACCAGCAGGTCGGCACCTAAGGTGGCGGGGTTGTCGATGCGGATGTTCAGTCCCGTCTTGGTGCCGGGTCCCACCAACAAGGGGGTAAGTCCCGTGGCCTTTTTCACCGCGCCGCACAGGGCGTGGTTGAGGGGTGGCACCACCGAGGAGAGAATGGCACCGGAGAAGGCGGCCACCTCCAATTTATACAGGCGGAGCAGGTCCATCAGTTCGACGGCATACTGATCCTCCATTTTGGTTCGGTCGGTGGCAATACGGGATTGCAGCAGTAGTTTTTTTCCTTCAAATACACCCAGAGTGATGTTGGTATTGCCCATATCCAACACTAGCAGCATAGGAGTCACCTCTCTCGGAAAAGTGAACAGGTGCAGAGGTGTTGCCTCTGCACCTGCGTTGGTTACACTTGGAATCAGGCGCGGTCGGCGCTGCCCAGAATGTTCTCGATCTTGTGCTTGACCACGGCGGTGATGTTGTTACGGCCGTCGGTCAGGTACTGACGGGGATCGAAGTGGGTGGGGTTCTCTGCCAGATGCTTACGGATGCCGGCGGTGAGAGCCAGACGCAGGTCGGAGTCCACATTGATCTTGCAGACCGCCATCTTAGCGGCCTGACGCAGCATATCCTCGGGGATGCCGATGGCGTCGGCCATCTGACCGCCGTACTGGTTGACGGTAGCCACATACTCCTGCATCACGGAAGAGGCGCCGTGCAGCACGATGGGGAAACCGGGCAGACGATCCATAACCTCTTGCAGAATGTCAAAGCGCAGCTGGGGATTCTGGCCGGGCTTGAACTTGAAAGCGCCGTGGCTGGTGCCGATGGCGATGGCCAGAGAGTCCACACCGGTACGGGTGACGAAGTCCTGCACCTGATCGGGATCGGTATAGTTGGCCTTGTCGGCGTCCACGCTGACCTCGTCCTCCACGCCGGCCAGCTGACCCAGCTCGCCCTCCACGGTGACACCGTGGGCGTGGGCATACTCCACGACCTTCTTGGTCAGAGCCACGTTCTCCTCATAGTCCAGATGAGAGCCGTCGATCATCACGGAGGTGAAGCCGCCGTCGATGCACTCCTTGCACAGCTCGAAGCTGGAGCCGTGGTCCAGATGCAGGGCGATGGGCAGACCGGTCTCCTCAGCGGCGGTCTTGACCATGCTGTACAGATAGGCGTGACGGGCATACTTGCGGGCGGAGCCGGAGACCTGCAGAATGACGGGGCTGTTCAGCTCCTTGCAGGCGTCCACGATGCCCTGGATGATCTCCATGTTGTTGACGTTGAAAGCGCCGATGGCGTAGCCGCCCTCATAGGCTTTCTTGAACATTTCTTTGGTGTTTACGAGTGCCATAATTTGTTCCTCCTTGATGGTATAATACCTTGTTGCTCTTATTATAACTTATTTTTATGCTTGGTACAATAGTTTTGTTAAAAAATTATCGCTTTCCGTTTACCCAAAAACTTGTGCAAAGTGCCAAAAGTTGTTAATCCTCCTTCTCCCACGGGATCATGCATAATGCTTCACACAGGGGCTCACTCATCCAGATGGAGGGGGTCACCCGCAGGGTGAAGCCCTGTCCGGCCGCGGCCAGACAGTCCTTGGGATCCAGTCGGGGCAGACCATAGAGTTGCATAATCATCGTGATGACACCCCCGTGGGTACAGATCACCGCCTCGGTATCGCCGGAGTGGATCAGATCGTTGACCACCCCTTCAAAGGCGGCACACACCCGCGCGCGGAAGGCCTCGCTGTCCTCGCCGTCGGGGATGGAGCGGTCGGTGCCCTCCATCCAGCGGAGGAAGCGCTCGTCCCCTTTGAGTTCTTGCAGGGATTTCCCCTCCCACCGGCCGAAGTCGCACTCGGACAACCCTTCCACTGTTTCCGCCGAACAGCCGGGATACAGCACCTCCAGCGTTTGGCGGCAACGGAGCAGCGGGCTGGTGAAGAACCGCACACCGCCGGGGTATTGATAGGTCTTTTTCAGTTCCAGCAGTGCCGCCAATCCTTCGGGGGACAAAGGCAGATCGGTGCGCCCGATGTAACGGCCGGTGGTGTTGGCCTCGGTCATACCGTGGCGCAGCAGGTGGATTTTGTAGGTTTTCATAGGTCCTGACTCCTTTTTTTACTGTAAACTCGGAGAAAACACGAGAAAAAATATTACTATCTGTAAAGTTTTTCTTGACAACCGCCGCAAATGCGGGTACAATTTCCAGTGCACCCCTTTTTCAGGGGAAAGATGTTGACAGGAGGTGACGCCCGTGAATGCCGCATTCCCCCGTATTATGACCCTGTTGCGCAAGGAGCGCGGAATCAGCCAGAAAAAGGTGGCCGCGGATCTGCATATTTCACAGGCGCTCTTGTCCCACTACGAAAAGGGCATCCGTGAGTGCGGATTGGATTTCGTGGTGGCCGCTGCGGATTATTACGGCGTTTCCTGCGATTATCTGTTGGGACGTACCGCCGACAAGGCCGGCTCTATGATCGCAGTGGAAGAGATCCCCGAAGAGGATCCCGCCATTCGGGACAGTCGGATGCAGGCCGGCGGTGTGTTGCCGGTACTGAACAAGAAGCTGGTGGTCAATTCTCTCCAGATCCTGTTCGATCTGCTTCAAAAGTGCAACAACAAGGCCCTCACGGTGGAGGCCTCCAACGCCCTGATTCAGGTCACGTACCTGTTGTTCCGTGAGATGTACAGTGCAGATAGCAAGCACCCCGCCGCGATGTTCTCGGTGGAGGAGTATCTGTACCACTCTGTTTCCATGAGTTCCATTGCCAATTCGGTGGCTAAGGTGGGGCGGTTGGCCCGCGGCGGCGCCGTGGACGGTGCCGATGGTCTGGCGGACGGACAGTTGCCCGCCATGTTGCCGGACGAACTGGCGGACCAGTATCCCCGTTTCGCCAATTCGCTGCTTAACTTGTTACGTACAGCGGAAAAAACGTTGGATGAATAATGCAAAAGGCGGTGAGGTCAAGCACCTCACCGCCTTTTATTATATCTTGCACAGACACAAAATGCAAGGGGAAACTCCGTCACAGTGCCAAATACAGCAGCGCCAGTGTCAGCTCGGGACGACAATGATTGCGAAACAGAAGCAGCGCCAGTCCCAGTATGAGCCACTGATCCGAGTCTAAGTGGGGAAGGGTGATCGGAAGTCGGAGGCCAAGCGGTCTTAGGAAGACAAGGGTCT
>JAZOWI010000042.1:0-21189 GCA_045659145.1 Acutalibacteraceae bacterium
TTCTTTTCCCTCTTGACTATTGACGAAACACCTGCTATACTACTATGGTCCGCGACTGTGGACAAATCCTTGCCTCTTCCCAGAGAGGAGGCCATTAGACCATAAGGAGGTGCAATCAATGCCCACTATCAAAGCATCCTATGAGGCCGTTTTCATTTTCTCCCTGACCCAGGGTGAGGAGAGCGTCACCGCACTGAAGGAGAAGTTCAGCAAGCTGATCGAGAAGCACGCTGAGCTCGGCGAGATCGACGAGTGGGGCAAGCGTAGGCTGGCCTATCTCATCAATGACGAGGCCGAGGGCTATTATGTCCTGTACAACTTCGTCAGCGGCCCCGACTTCCCCGCGGAGCTGGAGCGACGCGCCGGTATTACCGACGGTGTACTGCGTTCCATGGTGATCCGCAAGGAAGCCAACTAAGGAGGGATAACGGTGAATACTATCTGTTTGATGGGTCGTTTGACCGGTGACCCTGAGTTGAAGACCACCCAGACCGGTGTGTCCGTCACCAGTTTCCGCGTAGCGGTGGATCGTGCCTATCGCTCCAAAGATCAGGAGCGTCAGGTAGATTTCATCCCCTGCACGGCGTGGCGCGGCACGGCTGAGTTTATCTCCCGTTACTTCCGCAAGGGTCAGCGCATTGCGTTGCAGGGCAGCCTGCAGACCCGCACGTACACGGCGCAGGACGGCAGTCAGCGCACTGCTTTCGACGTCGTGGTCGACAACGCATTCTTCTGTGAGTCCAAGGGCGGCAACGCCGGCGGAGCTCCCAGCTACGATTCCCAGATCCCCGTTATGAGCGAGGCGAAACCCGCCTTCTCCACCGCCAATGCCGGTGACTTCGAGGAGATCCTCACCGATGAGGACCTGCCCTTCTGATGGGATCTGCCAATCGGCTGAAAATTGAGAAAAGGAGGCCTTTCTATCATGGCTGAAAGAACCGAGAGACCCGAGCGCCCCATGCGCCCCGGCCGTAAGGGCCACCGCAAGGTGTGCCAGTTCTGTGTCGATAAGATCGACTACATCGATTACAAGGATGTGGCTCGTCTGCGCCGCTGCATGTCTGAGCGCGCTAAGATCCTGCCCCGTCGTGTGACCGGCACCTGTGCCCGTCATCAGCGTGATCTGACCACCGCTATCAAGCGTGCCCGTCAGGTTGCTCTGGTACCCTTTGTGACCGACTAATCGTCAGAACAAAACAAAAAAGCATGACCCGTGAGGGTCAGGCTTTTTCTATACATTTCCAAAAAAACACCAAGGAACACGATCCACAGGGGGACGGCTTTCGGCGGTAAGTGTCTCTTCGGTCACGGGATGGGGGAGGGTGAGCCGATGACTCCATAGCCCTAAGGCATCGCCCTTTATACCGCCGTAGCGGCTGTCCCCGTACAGGGGCATCTTCCGCGAGGCGAACTGCACCCGTATCTGGTGGGTGCGTCCGGTGTGCAACCGCACACGGATGAGGGAGAAGACTCCTTGGACCGTGGTGACAGTTTCCAGCACTGTGTAGTCCAGTTTGGCTTCCTTCACCCCTTTACGGGAACGGTTCACCACATAAGACTTGTTTCGCCGCACATCGTGATACAGCAGGTCGGTGAAGGTGCCTTCCGTTTCGTCAGGACATCCCTGTACCACCGCCAGATATTCCTTTTGGAAGCGGTGGTGTTGCCCTACTAAGGCGGATAGGTTTGCCACCGCTTTATCGGTGTGGGCATACACCATCACACCTCCGGTGGGCTTGTCCAGCCGATGCACCGTTTTCACCGGATATCCCCGCAGTGCCAGACGACGGGGGACACAGTCCTCCTCGCTGTCCTGGGAAGAGATCCCCATCGGTTTCTCTAAGAGCAACAGATGGGGATCTTCGTACAGTATCGTAGGCATTAGTTGCGCTTCATGGTGGCGAGGAATGCCTTGTGGGCCATATACACGTCGATCTTGGAGACGATCTCCATGGGGGCGTGCATGCTCAGCACCGGCACACCCAGATCCACCGTGTCGATGTCCAGATTGGCGATATACATAGCCACGGTACCGCCGCCGCCGGCCTCTACCTTGCCCAACTCACCGGTCTGCCACAGCACCTCATTCTCATCCAGAATGGCGCGCACCTGCGCCATATACTCGGCGGCGGCATCGCTGGTGCCGCCCTTGCCGCGACCGCCGGTGTACTTGGTGATGCACACACCGTAGTTGAGCTTAGCCGCGTTGGAGCGGACCATCACCTCGGGATAGATGGGATCCAGCGCCGCGTTCACGTCCGCCGATAGGCAGATGGACTTGGACAGTACGTGGTGGCCCTTCTCACCGAAGGCGGCGGCAATATCGTCGATGAAATAGCGCAGGAAGGCGGACTTCATACCGGTGTTGCCCTCAGAGCCGATCTCTTCCTTATCCGCCAGAATGGTGACAGCAGTGTAGGCGGGGGTGCCGGCATCGATGATGGCGGTGACGGCGGGATAGGCGCAGACGCGGTCATCGTGACCGTAGGCACCGATCAGGCTGCGATCGAAGCCCACGTCCTTGGCCTTGTAGGTGGGAACGATCTCCAACTCGGCAGAGAGGAAATCTTCCTCCACAATGCCGTATTTCTCGTACAGGATGTTCAGAATGTTCAGCTTGACTGCCTCAGAACCCTCGTCGTCTTTCAGAGGACGGGAGCCGATGAGCAGGTTCAGGTCGTCGCCGCGGATCACATCGCCGGCGGAGCGCTTCATCTGCTCGCCGCCCAGATGGGGCAGCAGATCGGTGATACAGAAGACGGGATCGTTCTCCTCTTCACCCACGTTTACCGTCACAGCGGTGCCGTCCTTGCGGACGATGACACCGTGCAGAGCCAGCGGGATAGCGGTCCACTGATACTTCTTGATACCGCCGTAGTAGCGGGTATCAAAATAGGCGAACTCGGTGTCCTCGTACAGGGGCACGGGCTTCAGATCCAGACGGGGAGAGTCTACGTGAGCGGCGGCGATGGTGACACCGTCGGTGATGGGACGGGTGCCGATGACCGCCATCAGCAGAGCCTTGCCGCGGTTGTTGAGATACACCTTGTCACCGGCCTTCAGGGGCATACCGGGGGTGTAGGGCACAAAGCCCTTGGCCTCTGCCAGCGCAATGGCGGAGGAGACTGCCTCCCGCTCGGTCTTGGAAGAGTCCAGATAGGCCTTGTAGCCTTCGCAATAGGCGTTGACTACCGCCAGCTCCGTGTCGGACAGCTTGGAGAAGCCATTCTTGGGCTTGTAGACCAACTTCTCGCGCAGCAGTTCGCCTGCCGTCTTTTCTTTGTTTTCGCTCATAATATTTAACCACCTTTCAAAAGTTTTGGATTACGGAATGTTGTATATCGTTTGATATCGCTTCTGTGCGGACAGCACACGGTCGATATAATCCGCGGTTTCGGTGTAGGGAATGTGCTGTAACGTGATCCCGTCTGAGGAACAGGCGGGTTCTTTCAGCCATTGATGCACTTTTCCTTGGCCTGCATTATATGCGGCTAATACGGTTTCGGTCTCTGTGAAATCCTGCTGTAACAAATGCAAAATATAGGTGCCGATGCGAATGTTGGTGGCGGGATCCAGCAAGGCGTCGGGGTCATAGGTATCCTTTGCGTTGGCCCGTTGCAACGCCCAGCGATAGGTGTCGTCGGTGATCTGCATCAGCCCGATGGCGCCCGCGTGGGAACTCACAGAAGGGCGGAAGTGGCTCTCGGTGTGAATGACGGCGTAGATCAGCGACGGGGGAATATTGTATTCCTCGGCCACGCGGTTGACCGTCTCTTCATAGGCCAGAGGATAGGCGCTTTCGTTAAAACGATCCAAAGCCTGACCCAGAAGCAGAAAGGACACTATCAGCAAAAGAAACACTGTTCCGATGCCGAGCCATCGTTTGAAGGTCATAAGGGAGACCACCCGCCGATCTGTTGCCATAAGGCATCTGCCTGCACATGCAGATCGTCAGGGGTGGTGTCGTTGCGTAGCACCGATACTCCTTGACGGGCATAAAATGCGTCAGGTTGTTGAGCCGCCATCCGTCTGCGAGCCGCGTCCTCCGTGATGCCGTCCCGCGCCATAATACGTGCCAGTCGCTTATCGGTAGGGGCGATCACTGCCACAACGTGGTCGCAGAGGGCGTCAAACCCCGCCTCGAACAGCAAGGGGGCATCTACCACCGCGGTTTCATAGCCGGCGTCGGCGGCTGTGAATAATTGCTGTTTTGTTAATTCCAAAATAGCAGGATGGGTGATGGCGTTGAGCCGCCTCGCCGTCTCAGCAGTAGCAAAGGCTCGCTTCGCCAGTTCGGGGCGGTTGAGTGTGCCATCCTCGTTTAGGATTGCCTCCGAAAAAGCGGCAACTAATTGGCTCAGGCAAGGGGAATCAGGCTTTACCACCTGCCGAGCCAGCTCATCGGTGTTGATGATATAGGCACCTAGCGCTTTCCAAGCGTCGGTGACGGTGGTCTTTCCCGCACCGGAGGGACCCGTCAGACCCACCACCCGTATGGCCGGTATGACGCGGAAGGCGGCGGCGCGGATGAGACGGTTATACACTGCCAGTCCCACGCCTTCGGGGGCAGGGCAGGCGGCATAGACGGTGCGGGCACCCTGCTCGTCCAGTTGCCGCAAGGCATCAAACAACCGCCGCGCCTGAGACAGGGCATCCGTGCGACTGCCGTAGGAAACGCAGGGTACCGAAAGGGACGAGGTATCCTCGTCAAAGCACAGCGCCGCCACTCCGTCCGCCTTGTGAGCGTTCACATAGGCGGCGTAAGCCGCGGGGGATCCTTTGACGATATGGATCTCCGCATGGGGTGCATAGTGCTTGTATTTCATACCGGGGGAGGCGGCCACCGCGCCCTCTTGCAGGGCTTCGGTCACTGCCGGATCGATGTCAATGGGTCCCAACACCTCTTCCAGCATTGCCGGTGTGATGCCGCCGGGACGCAGAAGACGGGGCGGGGTGTGGCATAGGTCAATGACGGTGGACTCTACGCCCACGTCGCAGTCGCCACCGTCCACAATGGCGTCAATGCGCCCGTTCATATCCTCGGTCACCCGTGCCGCATTGGTAGGACTGGGGGAGCCGGAGCGGTTGGCGGAGGGAGCTGCCAAGGGACAGCCGGAAGCGAGGATCACCGCCTGAGCGATGGGGTGAGAGGGAAACCGTACTGCCACGGTGGTCAAACCGCCGGTCACCTCTTTGGGAACACAGTCTGCCGCGGGCAGAATGATGGTGAGCGGTCCGGGCCAATAGGCATCTGCCAGTGCCCTGGCATTGTCGGGGATGTGGGTCACCAGCGGTGCCCAATCTCCCTCGTCCGCGATGTGTACGATCAGCGGATTGTCGGAGGGACGTCCCTTCGCCGTGAAGATGGAGGCCACGGCATCGCCGTCCAACGCGTTGGCGGCCAGACCGTACACCGTCTCGGTGGGAATAGCCACCAGACCGCCGTCTGCCAACAGACGGGCCGCTTGGTGGATGCCCTCTGTATTCGGTTGTAACAGTCTGGTTTCCATCATTCCACGCCTCTTATACTTGATGTTCGGCTTGTTGCAGTTGTTCCGCGCGGTGGGCGGTGATGAGCGCGTCGATCACCTCGTCCAGATCGCCGTTGAGTATGGACTCGATCTTGTAGAGGGTCAGCCCGATGCGATGATCGGTGACCCGTCCTTGGGGGAAATTATAGGTGCGGATCCGCTCACTGCGGTCGCCGGTGCCCACCTGCGAGCGGCGGTCGGCGGCAATGGCGGATTGCTGCTCTTGTTGTTTTTGTTCCAGAAGACGGGCGCGGAGTACCCGCATGGCCTTGTCTTTGTTCTTAAACTGACTGCGCTCGTCCTGACACTCCACCACCGTGCCGGTGGGCAGGTGGGTGATGCGGATGGCGGATTCGGTCTTGTTGATGTGCTGACCGCCGGCACCGCTGGAACGGTAGGTGTCGATCTGCAGGTCGGCGGGATTGATGTCCAGTTCCACCTCTTCCGCTTCGGGGAGCACCGCCACGGTGACAGTGGAGGTGTGGATGCGTCCGCCGGTCTCGGTCTCGGGCACTCGTTGCACCCGATGGACACCGCTCTCGAACTTTAAGCGGCTATATGCGCCGTCGCCGGTGATGAGGAAACTGACCTCCTTGCATCCGCCCAGCTCGGTCTCGTTGCTGTGAATCGGCTCACAACGCAGCCCTCGCCGCTCGGCATACATTGTGTACATGCGGTACAGACTGTGGGCAAACAGGGCAGACTCCTCGCCGCCGGCGCCGGCACGGATCTCCACGATCACATTGCGGTCGTCATTGGGATCTCGGGGGAGAAGCAAGATCTTGATCTCCTCCGTGAGTTGCTTGATGGCGGCCTTAGCTTCGGTGTATTCCTGCTGAGCCAGCTGTTGCCATTCTTTGTCGGCACTGCCGTCCGTCAGCATCTCCTCCGCCTCGCGCAGTCGTTCTTGCTGTTCTCGATAGGCGTGATAGGCCTCCGCCAAAGGGCGCAATGTGCTCAGTTCTTTCATCAGCGCGTGGTATAGTTCCGGCTGCGCCGTAACCTCCGGTTGATATAAACGGTTGTCAATTTCTTCATAGCGATTGGCCACCGCCTGCAATTTCTCCATCATGGGGGCAAAACGACCTTTCTGTGTGATGTAGGTGACAGTACACAGACTATTCGTCCCGCAGGATCTTGCGGATGTTTTTCTCCGCTTTGTGTCGGGGGATCATCATTTCGTGACCGCAACCGGTGCATTTGAGACGGAAATCCATACCGATCCGCAACACGGAAAAGGTGTGACTTCCGCAGGGGTGATTCTTTTTCATTTCCAGTACGTCGCCGACCCGCACGTCCATAAAGATCCTCCTTTCCGATGGTGTGATTCTTTACTTTATAATTATATCCATTTTATCACAACATCTTGTTTCGTGCAACGATTAAATAGAAATTTTTACAGCGGATTTGAAACTTTGAATCGGGTAAGATAGTGGTGCAGGAAAAATCGTTCCTGCAAATTGAGTTTGTGTGAATAGGAGGATAAGCAAGATGGATCAGTATAAGAGCAATCAGCAGAACAACCAGAACAGCCAGAACAAGCAGAACAGCCAGAATAAGCAGAACAGCCAGAATAGCCAGAACAAGCAGAACAACCAGAGCAAAAACGAGTCCTACAACAAGAAAAACCAGTCTGAGAATCGCAGCAACTACTAATAGGAAAGAGCCTGACCTTCGGGTCAGGCTCTTTCTTTATCGGTTTTCATTTTTGACTTTTTCAATGAGTTCGGGGAGGATATCCTGCAATTTCTCTTGCAGGAGAGTGAGCTCATCCGCCGATAAGGTGCCGGTGACGGACAGCACCGCTTCCTCTCCCAGCACCATACGGGGGAAGGTGAAGGTACCGTAACTACGGGGTTGAGTCACGTTGACGGGGATGCCTTTGTTCTTGCATTCGGTAGAGATGGCGATATTTATATTGTTATCCTCGGTGGCGGCCACACACAATTGGGAATTGGTGCAATCGCCGCGGAAGTATTTGCGGGGGATATGGCGGATCTGCCCGTTGTTGCCCATATGTTCCAGTTCGGGGCACACCTGTGCCGATACCACCGTCACCTTGGCGCCAAAGCGCAGCAATTCCCGCACACGGCGCAGGGCACTCTTGCCGCCGCCGAACACAGTGCAATTATTATCCTTTAAATCTACCAGGAGAGGGAATCCCAAAGCCATAAGCGCCCTCCTTTGCAAAATCATACACATTAATCATACCATATCCAAATGAAACACACAATTGGACAAATGTGCCAAACTTTCACTCCGTTGGTTGGGCAAAGCAGATAAATGACCTGCGTATAAAAAGGCTTTGTTTGGTCCATACTGTCAGTGACAAAGGAGGAAGAGCAATGAAAAGTAATTCGTACGGGAACTCCCGTTTTCGTCAATTTTTTCGCCATAACGGTGTGTTTTTGGCCTTGGCGGTAAGTCTGTTTGCAGTGGTGAGCGTGGTGATCGCCGGTTTGGGGGAGCGTCTGTCCCCTGCGCCGGAGGAAAGCCAGCCGCCGTCGGAGGAGCAAGTGGAGCAGAATGTGACCGACCAGAAGGATGACCGCACCACTACCACGACTACCACCAAACAGACCACCGTCACCACGACCACCACCACTACCCAAGAGGCAGCAGACCTGTATGTGTTACCCTTGACCAACACGGTGCAGAAGGTGTTTTCGCCGGACAAGCCGCTGTATTCCGAAACCATGGAGAATTGGCGGCTTCATATGGGCACCGATTACGCCGGACGGGCCGAGCAGACGGTCAAGACGGTGGCGCGTGGTACTGTCTCGGCGGTGAAGGAGGACCCTTGGTGGGGCGATATCGTGGAGATCGACCACGGGGTAGGGGTGCTGTCCCGCTATTGCGGGGTCACCGCCTCGGTGCGCGTGGGGGATAAGCTGGATGCCGGGGATGCTATCGGCACCCTGTCGGAGATTCCCTGCGAAAGTGCTCAGTCGCCCCATCTGCATTTGGAAATGACGGTGGACGGACAGCCCATCGATCCCGTAGGCGCCTTGGGTGTGGAGGTGCGCTATGCGGACACCACCGATTAATCGACCTGCCCACGGAAATCCGTCGTAATTCGATGGAAACGGTCGCAAGGGCAAAAGAGCAGTCGCCGATTTCGGCGGCTGTTTTTTTGCCGTAATATACGGGCAAATCCCTTGACAAATACATACTTATATTCTATAATTACAGAGAAGAAATGCATCGACGGAGACAAGGCGAAACAAGACGCGTTCAGAGAGAGTCACTGCGGCAGTTGCCGCGCTGTGAGGTGACTCCGCAGGTCCTTTTGCCGGCCACTCCCGAGCACCCCGCGACATAAGCGGCGGCGTAGGATCTGCGTTAGAGGTCATAGAGCGGCACGGCACTTACCGTGCAATTTGGGTGGTACCACGGACCCTCCGCCCCATAGTTGGGGCGGAGGTTTCTTTTTACCGCCGACAGAAAGGAAGCGTTTAAAAATGGCAAAAGAACTGAAAAAGTACGGAGTAAACGAACTGCGCGAGATGTATCTCTCTTTCTTTGAGAGCAAGGATCACCTGCGTCTGCCCAGCTTCTCGCTGGTGCCCCACAACGACAAGAGTCTGTTGCTCATCAATGCGGGTATGACCCCTCTCAAGCCCTATTTCACCGGCGCCGAGGTGCCGCCCCGCAATCGGGTGACCACCTGCCAGAAGTGCATCCGTACCGGCGACATTGAGAATGTGGGCAAGACTGCCCGTCACGGCACCTTCTTTGAGATGCTGGGCAATTTCTCTTTCGGTGACTATTTTAAGCATGAAGCCATCGCTTGGTCTTGGGAGTTCCTCACTGAGGTGGTGGGATTGGATCCCCAGCGTCTGTATCCCTCTGTGTATGTGGAGGACGACGAGGCCTTCGATATCTGGAACAAAGAAATCGGTATCGCCGCGGAACGCATCTTCCGTTTCGGCAAGGGGGATAACTTCTGGGAGCACGGCGCCGGTCCCTGCGGTCCCTGCTCTGAGATCTACTATGACCGCGGTGAGAAATACGGTTGCGGCAGTCCCGACTGTAAGGTGGGCTGTGAGTGTGACCGCTACATCGAGGTGTGGAACAATGTGTTCACCCAGTTCGAGAACGACGGAGCGGGCAACTACACCACTTTGGAGAAGAAAAACATCGACACCGGTATGGGCCTGGAGCGCTTGGCGGTGGTGGTGCAGGATGTGGATTCCATCTTTGATGTGGACACCCTCCACGCCCTGCGTCAGCACGTGTGCGATCTGGCTCGCAAGACCTATAAGGAGGACTATCAGAACGATGTGACCATCCGCCTGATCACCGACGACATCCGTTCCGCCACCTTTATGATCTCCGACGGCATTATGCCCACCAACGAGGGCCGCGGTTACGTGTTGCGTCGTCTCATCCGTCGTGCTGCCCGTCACGGCCGTTTGCTGGGCATTGACGGCCTGTTCCTGGCGGACCTGAGCCGCACCGTCATCGAAGGCTCCAAGGATGGTTATCCCGAGCTGGATGAGAAGAAAGAGTTTATTTTCAAGGTGCTCTCCAATGAGGAGACTCAGTTTAACAAGACCATCGATCAGGGTCTGCGCATTCTGACGGAGATGGAAGAGGCTATGCAGACCGACGGCAAAACCGAGCTGGACGGCGCCTCTGTGTTCAAGCTGTACGACACCTACGGTTTCCCCGTAGACCTGACCCGTGAGATCCTCACCGAAAAGGGCTATACCATTGACGAGGACGGCTTCAAGGCTGAGATGGAGCAGCAGCGCACCCGCGCCCGCACCTCCCGCGAGGTGACCAACTATATGGGTGCCGACGCCACTGTGTACGATCAGATCGATGCGTCGGTCACCTCCGCCTTTGTGGGTTATGACCGCCTTACCGCCACCTCCGTGGTGACCGTATTGGCTGGGGAGACCGAATTGAGCGAGAACCTGACCGAGGGTATGTGCGGTACTGTGTTTACCGAGGAGACTCCCTTCTACGCCACTATGGGCGGACAGGAGGGCGATACCGGTGTCATTATCAGCAAGAACGGCAAGTTTGCCGTATCTGAGACCATCAAACTCCGTGGCGGCAAGGTGGGGCACGTAGGTACTGTGATCGAGGGTATGCTGTCTTTGGGTGACGAGGTGGAGCTGTGTGTGGAGAGCACCTCCCGTCAGCAGACCTGCAAGAACCACTCTGCTACCCACCTGTTGCAGAAGGCGCTGCGCACTGTGTTAGGTGAGCACGTGGAGCAGAAGGGCTCTCTGGTAACCCCCACCCGTCTGCGCTTTGACTTTGCTCATTTCCAGGCGATGACGGCCGAGGAGATGGCGAAGGTAGAGGCTCTGGTCAATGAGCAGATCGCCGCCGATCTGGCGGTTGTGACCGCCGAGATGACGGTGGAAGAAGCGAAAAAATCCGGCGCTATGGCGCTGTTTGGTGAGAAATACGGCGATACCGTCCGCGTGGTGACCATGGGCGACTTCTCCAAGGAATTGTGCGGCGGTACCCACGTAGCGCATACGGGCGCCATCACCACCTTCAAGATCCTCAGCGAGAGCGGTATCGCCGCCGGCGTGCGCCGTATCGAGGCCATCACCGGTGACAATGTGCTGGCTTATTATGCTCAGTTGGAGAGCCGTATGGGCGCTATTGCCGCGCTGCTGAAAGCCAAGGACAGTGAGATCGAGGATAAGATCGCCGCGCTGACTGCCCAGGTCAAGACCTTGTCTGCGGAGAACGAAGGACTCAAAAACAAGCTGGCACAGAGTGCTTTGGGCGATGTGATGAGTCAGGTGCAGGAGATCAAGGGGGTTAAGGTGCTGGCCACCCGCGTGCCCGGTCTGGATGCCGGCGGTCTGCGGGAGTTGGGCGACCAGCTCCGCGATAAGATCGGCGAGGGCGTGGTGGTGCTGGTCACCACCACCGAGGACAAGGTGAGCATTTTGGCTACCGCTACTGCGGGTGCGGTTGCCAAGGGTGCCCATTCCGGCAACATTGTGCGCACCATCGCCGCCGTCTGTGACGGTAAGGGCGGCGGTCGTCCCGATTCCGCTATGGCGGGCGGTAAGGATGTGTCCAAGGCGGATGACGTGGTGGCGGCGGTGGCGGATACCGTCTCCGCGATGATCAAAGACTGAGAGGTGCGGTAAAATGGATTGCTTATTCTGTAAAATTGTAGCAGGGGAGATCCCCTCCAAGAAGGTTTACGAGGACGAGCAGGTATTGGCTTTTTACGATATCGCCCCTGCTGCCCCGGTTCACGTGTTGTTTATTCCCAAGATGCATTTGGCGGGTGTGCGGGAGATCACGGCGGAGAACGCCGCCGTGGTGGCTCACATTTTCAGTGTGATCCCGCAGGTGGCGGCTCAACTGGGTGTCACCGATTACCGCATCGTTTCCAACAACGGCCCTGAGGCTGGGCAGACAGTGCAGCATCTGCACTTCCATCTCTTGGGCGGTCGCACTCTGGGCGGTATGGCATAAGGAGCGGTTATGCAGTATGTCATCATCGATCTGGAATGGAACGGAGCCTACTCCAAACGGGCACACGGCTATTTCAACGAGATCATTGAGGTGGGTGCGGTCAAGGTCAGTGAGGATATGCGGATACTGGATTGCTTTGGCACCACCATCCGCCCCGTGGTGAGCAAGAAGCTGTCGGGCATCGTCAAGGACCTGACCAACATCACACCGGAGGAACTGGAAGATGGCACCACCTTTGCGGATATGATGCGCCGCTTGGCCCGATGGATGGGAAAAGAGCCTACCACCGTGCTTACGTGGAGTAATACCGATCTTTTGGTGCTGATGGAGAACTGCCGTTTCTTTTACGGACGGCAGGAGATTCCCTTTCTGAAAAACTATATGGATTTTCAGGTCTATGCCCAGCGGCGGATGGGGGTGGATACCTCTCAGCAGTTGGGATTGGCCCGTGCAGGAGAGATGCTGGACATCCCCGAGGAGAATATGTCCCTGCATCGGGCGCTGGACGACAGCAAACTCACCGCCGCTATCCTGCAAAAAGTGTACGATCGGGACAGCTTTCTGCCCGAGATCCTGCCGGTGGATGAGGAGTTTTATCAGCGCATCACCTTTAAGACCTCTATCATTAAGGATCTGGACGATCCGATGGTCAAGCGCAGTGAACTGTGTTTTGACTGCCCCGATTGCGGTCGGAATATGAAGCGGCGCGGCAACTGGCGCTTTCGCAGTCGCGCGTTTTGCGCCGAGTTCTCCTGCCGCCGTTGCAACAAGAAATACAACGGTCGTGTGCAGTTTCGACTGAAATACGAGGGTGTTGAGGTGCGTAAGAAACTGAGCGAGATCCTTCCCAAGGAAGAAGGGGAAGAAGCAGCACAAGAAGCCGTTTCTACCTGACACACACCCAAACAACCCCTCCGCCGTATGATGGTAGAGGGGGATGCCAATGGGACGGGTCTTTGATTTTGAGCGGCGCCGTCGAAAAAGGCAGTTGCGGCGATTATCGGTCATACTATTACTGACTATCGCCTTGCTGGTGACCGCCTTTTTCGGTTGCCGTCCGGTGCTCACCGCCTTTGCGGAGAGTCAGGCGGTGTGGATCGCCACCAAGGTGGCCAATAAGACGGTGGCGGCCGTGTTGGAGGAACGGGCAGAACTGTGCCGTTCCATGGTGGCGGTGTCCTATGCGCAGGAGCAGAGGGTGTCTGCTGTTTTGGTGGATACGGCGGCGGTAAACACCGTGCGCACGGCCATCACAGCGGCGGCAATGACCGAAATGGAAGCGTATACAGAGTTGTCGGTCTCGATTCCCTTCGGTACCTTAGCGGGTATTTCGTGGCTGAGTGGTTGGGGACCGATGGTCACCTTTCCTATGAGCTTCACCGCTACGGTATTGTCCGATGTGTCCTCCTCCTTGGAGTCGGTGGGGATGAACCAAAGCCTGTATCGGGTGCTGGTGCATTTGGACATCAGTCTCTTTGTGGTGACCCCCGGCGGTCGCTCCTCAGTGGGGACGCAACTGACCTATCCTATGGCGGAGACGGTGCTGTTGGGTGAGGTGCCGGATAATCTGACCGAGGTATACGGCGACGATCAGTCGCTACTGGGCAAAATATTTGATTACGGTACGGCGGACTAACTGCCGCCGAAAGAGTGAAACAGACAGGAGGTGCGGTATGGATCGGGAACAGGCAGCCATTCGAATCGAACAGTTGCGCGGAGAGATCGATTACCACAGCCGCCGTTATTACGATGAGGACGCGCCGGAGATCACGGACGATGCCTTTGATGCTCTGACTCGTGAACTCAAAGAATTAGAGAAGCAGTATCCGGAATTGATCACCGAGGATTCCTATACCCAGCGGGTGCACGGACAGGTGTCCTCGCTGTTTGCTCCGGTCACCCACGAGGTGCCGTTGGGCAGCTTGCAGGACGTGTTCTCGGAGGAAGAGGTCTACGCCTTCGATAAGCGGGTACGGGAATCGGTAGAGCACCCCCGCTACGTGGTGGAGCCGAAGATCGACGGCCTTTCCATTGCCATTGAGTATCGGGACGGACGGTTCTACCGCGGGGCTACCCGCGGAGACGGCATCACCGGTGAGGATGTGTCCGTCAACCTGCGACAGATTGGGGATATTCCCGTTGTGCTCACCGAGGCACCGGAGCGAGTGATCGTGCGGGGCGAGGTGTATATGTCCCGTCAGCGGTTCGCCGCTCTGGTGAAAGAGCAGGAGGAGAAAGGGGAAAAGCCTTTTATGAACCCCCGCAATTCCGCTGCGGGCACCCTGCGTCAGAAGGATGCGGCGGTGGTGGCGCATCGTCAATTGTCCCTTTTTGTGTTTAATATGCAGTTCATTGAAGGGGAGACGATCACCTCCCATGCCGCGTCCTTGGAACGGATGGCAGCGTGGGGATTTCCTATCGTCCCTTGTTACAAGGTGACCGATCGGATTGATGAGGTGGTAGATTTCATCCGTGAGTTGGGGGAGAAGCGCCCCACACTCCCCTTTGATATCGACGGCGCAGTTGTGAAGGTGGATGACTTTACAGACAGAGAAACCCTTGGAAGCACCAGCAAGTTCCCGAAATGGGCACTGGCGTATAAGTATCCTCCCGAGGAGAAGGAAACCGTCCTGCGGGACGTGGAGATTCAGGTGGGTCGCACCGGCGTGCTGACTCCTACGGGAGTGTTTGATCCGGTGATTCTGGCAGGCACCAGTGTCAGCCGTGCTACCCTGCATAACCAGAACTTCATTGACGAGAAGGGTCTGTCGGTGGGGGACACGGTGGTGATGCGTAAGGCGGGGGATATTATCCCCGAGGTGGTGCGGGTGGTCAAGCACATTGGCGGAGAGACCTATCGGTTGCCCTGTGTGTGCCCGTCCTGCGGCGAGACGGTAGTACGGGAGGAGGACGAAGCGGCCCTTCGCTGTGTCAATCCCGCCTGTCCCGCGCAACGGTTGCGCAACCTGATCCATTTCACCTCCAAGGATGCGATGGATATAGACGGACTGGGTCCCGCCGTGCTGGAACAACTGGTGCAGGAAGAGATCGTGGCCTATGCGGACGATCTATATATTATGTCCTTTGAGGCGGTGGCTGACTTGGAGGGCTTGGGACAAAAGTCCGCAGAGAATTTCCGCGCCGCCATCGAAAAGTCAAAGGAAAACGATCTGTATCGGGTGATCTACGGGCTGGGTATCCGTCACATCGGAGAGAAGGCGGCCAAGCAACTGGCGACTCATTTCGTGTCGATGGAGGCGGTGATGAACGCCACGGCGGAGGAAATCACCGCCATTGACGGCTTCGGCGCGGTGATGGCGCAGAGTGTGGTGTCTTTCTTTGAGTTGGAGCCTTCCCGCGCCTTGGTGGCGCGTCTGGCCCGGGCGGGGGTGAATATGACCGCCCGTGTGCAGAAGGTGGATGACCGATTTGTCGGTATGACCTTTGTGCTCACCGGCACCTTGCCCGGCTACACCAGAAGCGAGGCGGCGGCACTCATTGAGCAGTACGGAGGAAAGACCTCGGGCAGTGTGTCCAAAAAGACCACCTATGTGCTGGCCGGCGAGGAAGCGGGCAGTAAACTGACCAAGGCGCAACAACTGGGCATCCCCGTCATTGATGAAGTAACCTTCCGAAAAATGATTGAGTAAACAAAGAGGACCGTTGATAAGACGGTCCTTTTTTGTAAAAATCTTCTGTTCCCACTTGACAAATGATGGAAAAGTGGTATAATCATATTCGGTTAGCAATGGCTAACCGATAATCATCCGCAAGGGGTGGCGTTATGAACTTGTACCAAGCGCAAGAGGGAAAAGAGTGCATCATTCGGAGCATCGTGACCGAAGACGAAGAGACCGAGTCCTTTCTGTTTTCGTTGGGGTGTTATAGCGGTGAGCGGATTACGGTGATCTCTCATCTGCACAGCGGATGCATTGTGGCTATCAAGGATGCGCGGTACAATATGGATCGCTCGTTGGCGGAGGCGATTTTGATTTGATCGACTGCCCGCACCGTGTGCGTAGGCTGTTTTTCTTTTGGCAGGCGGTTAGCCTAGGGTAACTGCTTGCAATGCATAATGAAAGGAGGCGCTTTGGATGAGAATTGTTTTGGCAGGTAACCCCAACAGTGGTAAAACGACTATGTATAACGCACTGACCGGTTGCAATGAAAAGGTAGGCAACTGGGCCGGTGTAACGGTAGAGAAGAAGGAAAGTGCCGTCAAAAAAATGTATTACGGCGGGGTGGAAAAACTCACAGCAGTGGATTTGCCCGGAGCCTATTCCATTTCTCCGTTCACTTCGGAGGAGAGCATCACCAGCGCCTATGTGCAAAAAGAGAATCCGGATGTGCTCATTAACATTGTGGATGCGACCAATCTGAGTCGCAGTTTGTTTTTCACCACCCAGTTGCTGGAATTGGGCGTACCTATGGTGGTGGCGCTGAATAAGAGCGACATCAATGAAAAGAAAGAGACCAACATTGATGTTGCAGTCTTATCGAAACGGTTAGGATGCCCTGTGGTGGAGACCGTCTCCACCAATGCGGAGGGACTGGCCCGTTTGATAGACATTGCCATCAAGCAGAAAGGTAAGTGGCAGAGTGCCCCCTTTATCTCTCACATTGTTGATTGGCGGGATAAAGCCGCAGTACAAAAAGAGGATCGCCGTCGTTTTGCTTTTGTTAATAGCATTGTCAGAGAGGTGGAGACTCGCAAGAGCCTTTCCCGTCAGCGCAATAAGCAGGATGATGTGGATCGGATGATTACCAAGCCTTTGCTTGGTTTGGTGTTGTTTGCCGCTGTGATGTTTTTAGTATTCCAGATCTCCCAAGCGTGGGTGGGTCCTTGGATCGCCGAGGGGTATGAGTTTAAAAATGGTGTGACTATTCCCGGCCTTGTGACGCTGATCGATTGGTTTAAAGAGTGGGTGAGCGGATGGTTGGAGGGCGCCGATTCCTTCTTGTCCTCCTTTCTCACCGAGGGTATCATCGGCGGCGTCAGTGCGGTCGTAGGGTTCTTGCCGCTGGTGATGGTGATGTATTTCCTCATCGCCCTGTTGGAGGACTGTGGATATATGGCCCGCGCCACGGTGGTGCTGGACCCGCTGTTTAAGAAAGTGGGATTGTCCGGCAAGTCGGTGATTCCTTTTGTCATCGGCACCGGTTGTGCCATCCCCGGTGTGATGGCCTGCCGCACCATTCATAACGAACGGGAACGGAACGCCACCGCTATGTTGGCTCCCTTTATGCCCTGCGGTGCCAAATTGCCGGTCATCGGTCTGTTCGCCGGCGCCTTTTTCCCTAAGTCCTCTTGGGTGGGCACGCTGATGTATTTCAGCGGCATTTTCATCATCTTTGTGGGGGCACTGATCATCAACAAGATCACCGGCAACAAGGCGAAAAAGTCCTATTTTATTATGGAATTGCCGGAATATAAGATCCCCAGCTTTAAACGGGCCGCCCTGTCGATGCTGTCCCGTGGCTGGTCTTATATCGTGAAGGCGGGCACCGTGATTTTGCTTTGCAACGCGGTGGTTTATGTGATGCAGTCTTTTACTTGGCGCTTCGCCTTGGTAGAGGAGGGGGCAGAGAAAACCTCCATTTTGGCCACCATCGCCCAGCCTATCGCCGTTATACTGGTTCCCATTATCGGTATAAAGGCGTGGCAGATGGCCGCTGCGGCTGTGACGGGCTTCATTGCTAAGGAGAATGTGGTGGGTACCCTAGCCGTGTGCTATGGCCTTTCCAATCTCATCGACACCGAAGGACTGGAATTGATGGAGGGGGCAGGCACCGAGGTGGCCGCGGCATTGGGTGTTACCAAGGCGGCGGCACTGGCTTATTTGATGTTTAACCTGTTTTCGCCCCCGTGCTTTGCCGCTATCGGTGCCATGAACGCGGAACTGTCCAACAAGAAGTGGATGTGGAGCGGTATTGCTATGCAATTGGGCACCGGCTATACTGTGGCGTTTCTGGTGTATCAGATCGGCACGGTTCTTACCACCGGCAAGGTCGGTGCCGGCTTCGGCCCGGGTTTGGTGGCGGTGCTTATAATGGTCGGCATTGTAATAGTGCTGTGTCTACGGGCCGATCGAATGGAGAAAAAGGAGCAGACGATCAAAAGCGGATCGTCACGGAATGAATTATGGAGATGAAAGATCTGTTGGTGGCGGCGGTGATTCTGCTGATACTTCTCGGCGCCGCCCTATATATCATCCGTTCTTTCAAGAAGGGGAAGAAATGCATCGGCTGTCCCGACGGCTGCTGTGCGAAGCGGAAAGACGGCGCTTCCTGCGCTTGCGGATGTACCAAAAAGAAATAAGCGAAAATCACTCGACAGTTCACTGTCGGGTGTTTTTTGTTTGAGCATATTCCTTGCGCTCGTTGCATATATGTATGGTGAAAGCAAAGGAGTGAGCGTATGGATAATTTGCTGCATAAGGAAACGGTCAATATGACACAATGGGGGCTGAACGCCCGTGAGGAGTGCACCGTCAGCGGAGATCATACCCTGCCGGACTACTGTCCGGATATAGCCGCCGTGCTGAAATGTCAGATGACCCCGCGGATTCAAAATCGTCAGTGGAGCGGAGATCGACTGCTATTGGATGGTATGGCGGCAGTACGAGTGTTGTATCTGGACGAGGATCGGTGTTGCCTGCGGGTGGCGGAGTTTGCTCAGCCTTTTTCCTGCACGATGCGCACGGCGGAACCGATGGATGCGGTCCCTGTGCATATCGATCTGTCGGTCAAATATGTGAATTGCCGCGCCGTCACCCCCCGACGTCTGGAGGTGCGCGGAGTGGTGGAGGCAGAGGCACAGGCAGAGTATGCCTCTGCCTGTGAACTGATTACCCACAGCGAAGATCCTCTGTTGTATACTCACTGTGAGACGGTGGAATACGATTATCCCGTGGGAAGCGGGGAAAAGCTCCTTTCAGTCAGCGAATCCTTCGATTTCCCCGATACCTTGCCGCCGGCAGAGATGCTGCTGGGCGGCACCTGCCAGGCCACGGTGTCGGAGTGTAAGGTGCTGGATCGAAAGGTGATCGTTAAAGGGCAGGTGTACTATCATCAACTGTATGCCGCCGACCTGACCGGCGGCAAAACCTATTGTTTGGATGTGGCGGTACCGTTCAGCCAGATCTTGGATGTGGAGGAGGCGCAGGAAGGACAGCCGTATACGGCGCGGGTGCTTCTTTTGTCCGATACCGAGCGATGCTGTGTGGGACCCGACGGGGAGAACTCGGTGCTGGAGGTGACCGCCAAACTGCTGGTGCAGTTCTGTGCTTACCGCAAGGAGCAGGTGTCCCTGATGCTGGACGCTTACCACGGTCGGTATCCCACCACGCCGGAGAGTCGCGAGATCACGTTGTCTGCTCATAAAGGGTGTCGATGGGAGCATACCGTCCTGCCGATGCTGATGGAACTGCCCGCCCAACCGTTGCAGGAGTTGGTGGATGTGTGGGTACAGATGCAGGGCACAGATACGGAATGTGAAAAAGGAGTGGCCACTGTCAGCGGTCGGTTGCTGGTATGTATGCTGGTGCGGGATACAGACGGCCAGATCGCCTATTATGAGCGGCCGGAGGAGTATCGGCTGGAATACCCCTGCGAGGGGAACGGATGCCGCGCCGCGGTAACGCCGACCGAGTGGACCTATCGGGTGATGGGGAATGAATTGGAACTGAAACTGTCCTTGTGTGTGGAATTGCAGGGATATCAGCATACGGCGCGTCAGGTGATCGATCGGATGCGGGTGCATACGGATATGCCGTATGAGCCGAGCCGCGCAACCTTACTCCTGTACTATGCCGAGACAGGGGAAACCGTGTGGGAGATCGGTAGAAAATGCCATACCTCACCCGAGAGCATCTGCTGTGAAAATGAAATGATGGACGGCTGTGTAAAACAGCCGACGGTATTGTTGGTTCCGTTGGTATCTTAAAAAGAAAAAGGTCGCCGTACAGTGGGTACGGCGACCTTTTTATGTAGGTTGTTTTATACCTCGGAGGTGCAGTGGGGGCAACGGGTGGCATCGATAGCGATCTCGCTCTTACAGTAGGGGCACACCTTGGTGGTGGGCACAGCGGGAGCCTCTTCTTCCTTCTTCTTGCCCATATCCCGCAGGGTGTTCATCAACTTGATGATGGTGAACAGCACCACGGCGATAATGAGGAAGTTGACGATGGCCATAATGAGTGCGCCGTACTGGAAGGCGACGCCGTTGACGGTGAAAGACAGAGCACTGAAATCTCTCTTAAAGATGACTCCGATCAAGGGGGAGATCAGGTTGGCTACCAGGGCATCCACGATGGACTTGAAGGCACCGCCGATCATAATACCGACAGCCATATCCACTACGTTGCCGCGGTTGATAAACTCTTTGAACTCTGCGATGATCTTTTTCACAACAAACAGCTCCTTTGCTATTTTTTCACATTGTAGCATATCCGTGTCGAAAATGCTACAAAAAAACAGAAAAAAGTAAAAATATTTTGCAATAAAAAACGGCACCCCGAACAGAGTGCCGTTCTCAATCTATTTAGTTGGTGCGGGGTTTTCCCCAGAAGAACAGAGCCACCGTACCGGGACCCGTGTGGCAGCCGATGGTGGTGCCGATGTTGTAGATGCCCACCTTACCGTTGAGCAGGGGGAACCGCTTTTCGATATCTTCTGCCACCGTACGGGCAAACTCTTCGCAGTTGGAGTGGGAAAGGAAGCATTTTCCTTCATAGTCGCCGTTATTTACGGCAGCTTCTTCCATTTGGTTGACTAATTCTTTCAACGCCTTTTGGGTGCCGCGGATCTTAAAACGGGGGATCAACCGTCCGGCGTAGTCCATATTCAGCACCGGACAGATGCGCAGTGCCGTACCGAACCAACCCGCCGCCTTGGTGATGCGGCCGCCCTTTACAAACCAGGTCAGGTCGCTGGCGGTGAACCAATGGTGCATTTCCAGCTTGTGTGCTTCGATCCAGTCGTGCAGTTCGTCAATGTCTGCTCCGGCGTCCCGCATATCTGCCAAGGTCTCCACCATCAGACCTACGCCGGCAGAGGCGCCCAATGTGTCAACAATATATAATTTGCGTTGAGGATATTTCTCTTGCAGTATTTCGGCGGCGATGCGGGCGGAGTTGTAGGAGCCTGACAAACCGCTGGACAGGGAGAGATGCAGCACGTCCTGTCCGGCGCTGAG
>JAZOWI010000043.1:0-13681 GCA_045659145.1 Acutalibacteraceae bacterium
GAGTGCTGGAAGAAGGACAGCCATGGCTGGATCTATCTGGATAAGAACGGCTCCATGACCAAGAATGCCTGGGTCTATGACAAGGGCTGGTACTATCTGGACGGCGAGGGCTATATGGTCTACAACACTTCTGTGAAGTGGGAAGGCAAGACCTATTATTTCAACGCCTCCGGTCTGTGCACCAATCCCTGATTGAGCATCCCTTAAATTAGCAAATCGGCAGCCGCGGCTCCCCTCGGGGAGCCGCGGCAAAGCCGCACTGTAACGGCTCTGCGCAACCTGTTAAAGAGTATATTTCTATGATAAGGACGTGTCCGCTTACCCGTAGCGGGGAGACCCTGCTCTCCTATATGCGGGCGATGGAGCGTGTCCATGCCACCGATGACGTGAGCGATGCCGCGGAAGAACTCACCGATGCACCGATGACGTGAGCGATGTCAACGACAAAGGCGCCGCCGTGTCAACTTACCGCCTGCGGGTGGGGGAGACACACAGCGGCTATTTTTACAAGAACACCGTGTTTCTGCGGGAGTGAAAAATCGCAAAATCCCGCGAAAACAATGGAAAAGCATATCAATAAATGACGGCATTCCCCCCAACCGGTTGCAAAGGCTTCCGGAAAATAATATAACAATGAGGGGGATTGGGATTTCCCCTTATCAAATAAAGCGCTGCCGCGGTCGTCGGGCCGAAAAGGGCGGATAGCGTCTTGTGCCGCAAGGCCGAGAAACGTTAGCAGGGAATAGGGGTCGATGGAATGAAAAACAACCGAGAAGTATTATTTTACGATGATTTCACAGACATTGTGCTGGATCCCACCAAGTGGTATATCGAGACCACTACGGTGTCGGACGTGAATCATGAAAAACGGTATACCCATATGCCGAGCAATCTGACGGTGGAGGACAGCAATCTGGTGCTTACCGCCCGCCGCGAGTGCTATCGGGGCGGTAATTATACCTCCGCCTCCATCAATACGGGCAATAAGTTCAGCTTCCGATACGGACGGTTGGAGATGCGGGCCAAGCTGCCTTACGGCGAGGGTTTGTGGCCGGCCTTGTGGCTGATGGGCGACTCCTATTTTGAGCATTTGGACTGGGATGCATGGCCCCGTTGCGGGGAGATCGACGTGATGCAGTTCATCGGCATCGGCGGCGAAGAGGATCGGGATCGGAGGGACGCCTATCGATCGGAGTGCCTGAGTGTTTACAATAACAAGATCGTAGGCAATAACCGCACCACCTGCAACCTGCATTGGGGCGTGGACCGTCAGCATCATAAGCAGAGCGGCACCAGTTACAGCCTGCCCGAGGGTGTGTTTGCGGACGACTATCACATCTTCGCCGTCGAGTGGACAGAAGAGGCCATTGAATGGTACGTGGATGATACCCTCATTCATCGGGTGGACATTAATCAGCCGGATATGCTGGATACCTTCCACAAGCCCCATTGGATCGTTCTCAGTCTGAATCTGGTAGAGGACTTTGAACCGGCGGTCAAGGAGATCACCCCCTTCCCCCAGACCTTCTATATCGACTATATCCGTGTGTTGGCTCCGGAGAAAAAGTAAGAGCCATAAAGACCAATGTAACATTGAGCCCCAGCGGCCAGTAAGGAGGATACATATTATGAGCAAAGAGAGAAAAGTGCTGTTTTTCGACGATTTTAACGGCGACAGTGTGGACCTGACCAAGTGGACCATCGAGGAGCACAAGGGTCCCATGGAGGGCGGTAAGCGGTACACCACTCGTCCCGAGAATATCCGCGTTAAGGACGGCTGTCTGGAGCTGACCGCCCTGCGGGAGAAGCTGGACGGCAGTGACTACACCTCTGCCGCGGTGAACTCTGCGGAGAAGTTCAGCTTCTGCTACGGCCGTATGGAGATGCGTGCCAAGCTGCCCTACGGCGAGGGTATGTGGCCGGCGTTCTGGACATTGGGCGACGCCTATACCGAGCTCGGCGACGAAAAGGGTTGGCCCTACGGCGGCGAGATCGACGTGATGGAGTTCGTAGGTATCGGCGGCGAGGAGCAGCGTGACGACACCGAGGGTGTCTATAACTACGGCTGCGAGGTCTATACCGACGGCAAGATGGGCAACAACCGCTCCACCTGCAACCTGCACTGGGGTGCCGACCGTGAGCATCACTATTCCGACGGTGGTATGTACTGCCTGCCCGAGGGTATTTTCAACGACGACTTCCATATCTTCGGTATGGAGTGGACCAAAGAGAAGATCGCCTTCTTTGTGGACGATACGGTGTGCTGTGAGGTGGACATCAACCGTCCCGATATGCTGGACACCTTCCACAAGCCCCATTGGATGATCCTCAATCTGGCCATCGTGCAGGGTTGGGGTCCTGAGCTCAAGGACATCAGCCCCCTGCCCCAGACCTATTACATCGACTGGGTACGGGTGCTGGCACCTGAGGAGGATTGATCGCGAAGGAGTAGACCCCTATGAAACACATCGATTTATGCGGCGTCTGGACGCTGGAAAGCCCCTACGGCGGCGGCTCGGTGCAGGTGCCGGGGGATTTTTACAATGATTTGACGGCGCTGGGCTTCCTGCCCGAGCCTTACGAGGGGGACAACACTAAGCGGTTGCCTGCGTTGGAACTCAGTCCGGTGTATACCCGCACCTTCACCTATAATCGGGAAGAGGAGGTCCGTCGGGCGGTGCTCAGCTTTGCCGGCGTGGACACGCTGGCCCGCATCTATCTCAATGACCATCTGTTGGGCGAGACCAACGATATGCACACTACGTGGGAATACGACGTACTGGGCAAACTCAAAGAAGGGGAGAACACCATTCGCGTGGAGTTCCGTGATCCCCGTCCCGTGTATGCCGAGAATCACGCCCGCCGTCCCCTGCGTGGCGCTGAGGATTCCCTTCCGGGCTATCAGTTCGTGCGTAAGGCCCACTTTATGACGGGCTGGGACTTTGCTCCCGAGATGATCAACGTGGGTCTGTTCCGCCCCGTGGAGCTGCGGCTGTATGAGGAGGCGGCGCTGGAGGCTGTGACCTTGCGCCAGCAGACCGATCCGTCTATGGCCCGTTTGTTTGTGAAAGCACAGGTAAACACCATTGAGGCCTGCGAGGTGGAGATGGCGGTGACCATCACCGATCCCGACGGGCGGGTGGTCGGCACCTTATCCGAGGTGACGCCGGTGCAGGCCGGTGTGACCCAGTTAGAGCAGATGGCTCGCATACAGCAGCCCCGTCTGTGGTGGCCCAACGGCTTGGGCAACCAGCCCCTGTATACGGTGACTACCACCCTGCTCATCGACGGTATGGAGGTAGACCGCAACGAGAAGACCGTGGGTTTCCGCTCCTTGGAGTTCTCCAATGCGTGGGATGAGTACGGCCGTGAGTTCACCTTCACCATCAATGGGGTCAAGCCCTTCATTAGGGGTGCCAACTACGTGCCCGAGGACTGTATGATGTCCCGACGCAACCGAGAGCGCACCGAGCGTCTGCTGCGGGATTGCGCGGCGGCCCACTACAATATGATCCGCGTATGGGGCGGTGGCATCTATCCCGATGAGTGGTTCTTTGACCTGTGCGACGAGCTGGGTCTGATGGTGTGGCTGGACTTTATGTTCGCCTGCTGTTTCTTGGACGACGATCCCGTGCTCATCGAGGCCACCAAGAAGGAAGCGGTGCAGAACCTGTGGCGCTTCTCCCATCGCACCTGTCTGGCGCTGCTGTGCGGCAACAACGAGATCGAAGAGGCTATGGAATGCTGGGTCAACTGGTGCGAAGTGGCGGACCAGAAGACTAAGCTGACCTATCTGAAAATCTTCGAGACCGAGATCCCCGCCCAGATGAAGGCGGTGGATGCGGATGTGGCCTATATTCCTTCTTCGCCCACCTCCGGCGGCAGCTTCCAGAATCCCGGTTGCCCCGATTGTATGGATGTGCACGACTGGAAGGTGTGGCACCGCAATGCTCCCTATGAGTCCTATCGGAACTACTATTACCGATTCCTGTCGGAGTTCGGATTTGAGTCCTTCCCGTCTCTCAAAACCTTGCAGTGCCGTACCGGTGAGACGGAGGATATGAACGTGTATTCCTACGAGATGGAATACCGTCAGCGCTGCCCCAAGGGCAACAAGCTGATTATGCAGAATATGGGCGAGCATTTCCGTATGCCCTCCAAATTCCGCGATCTAATCTATCTGTCCCAGCTGATGCAGGCGGATGCGGTGCGCTTTGCCGTCGACCATCTGCGCCGCAACCGCGGCCGCTGTATGGGCGCTCTGTATTGGCAGATCAACGACTGCTGGCCGGGTGTTTCCTGGTCCGGCATCGACTACGACGGCCGCTGGAAGGCTCTTCACTACGCGGCGCGGGAGTTCTACGCGCCCCGCTCCCTCATTCTCACCAAGGAAGAGGACACCGTCACCTTCTCCGTGTCCAACGAGTCCACCATGCCTTTCAAGGGCACGGTGCGTTGGCAACTGGTGAAGAACGACCTGACGGTGGTGCGCTCCGGCTGCTATCCAGTGGCGCTGGACGGTCTGACCTCGGTGGATCTGGGTCAGGAGTGCTTTGCGGAGATGACCCGGGACCAGCGCCGTACCTGTGCACTGGTGGGCGAGCTGCTGGATGAAAACGGCAACTGTATCAACGACCGTTTGGTGCTGTTTGTGCCCTCCAAGCACTTCAAGTACAAGGATCCCCACATCGAGGCGCAGCTGGGGAGCGACGAGGAGGGGTATTACCTCACTCTGCGCGCCGACGCCTTCGCCCAGAATGTGTGGTTGGAGTTTGGCAACACCGACTGTGTGTTCAGTGGCAACTTTATGTCCCTGACCGACGGGGAGCCGCTGACTGTGCGCCTGTCTCAGTTGCGCGGTGCAGAGCCTGCCATCGAGGATCTGCACATCTTGTGTGTTAATACTACCGTATAAACATCGTAACATAGAAAGGAGAAGATGACCGTGGGCAAAATGACTACCGATCAGTTGGCGCGGTATTTGAATCTGTCCCGCAGCACGGTATCCAAGGCGCTCAACGATCATCCCTCCGTGGCGGAGAACACCAAGAAAGCGGTGCTCAAAGCCGCCTATCAGTTCGGTTATATGGATTATCCCGTACCGGATGAGTCAGTCAAGGCGGAGAATGTAAAGGCCGTCAACGGGGTCATCGGCGTGCTGTTGACCAATGAGATGGTGCGAAACCGCTTCTGGAACGTGATGCTGGACGGTATGGAGGATTTCCTCCTGCAAAACGGCTTCTCCATCAAGAAACTGCTGATGGATGACCGCCGCGCCAGTCACCTGCCCAATCTGCGCATCCCCTATGAGGCGGACGGCATCGTGGTGCTGGGCTCCCGTACCCGTCAGCTCTACAAGCAGCTGCTGAGTTACGGACTGCCGATGGTGACGGTGGATACCAGTGCCGACACCCGCGGTAACAACCTGCTGTGCGACGTGGTGATGATGAACAACACCAGTTGCACCTATGAGATCGCCGCCCATATGATCCGCTCGGGTCGAAAGAATATCGCCTTCGTGGGGGATAAGTTCGACAGTCTGAGTATCTGGGAGCGGTGGCAGGGTTGCCAGCAGGCCTTGCAGGAATACGGCACCGTTGTCCGCGCTTTTGACACGTTGCTGAATGTCCCCCTGAAAGGGGACACCCGTTCCTATGTGCAAAAGGCCTTTGACGAGATCGGGCTGTTGCCCGATGCCTGCATCTGTGCCAACGACGTGGTGGCCAGTTGCGTCTTTCAGACGCTGGCTAAGATGGGGCTGTCGGTGCCCAAGGACGTGATGATCTCCGGCTTCGACAGCTTCGATACCGCCACCATGACCCGCAACCTCTCCCTGTCCCTGACCTCCGTGGCCTTCGACATTCGGGAGATCGGACGGCAGACGGCGCGGCAGATGCTGTATCGTTTGGAGAATCCCAAGGTGCCCTACGGCATTTTCAGCGTAGAATCCAAGGTGGTGTATCGCTCCTCCACCGAGGCGGAAGCAGAGCGAATGATTATGAGCAAGAAATATCTGTGATACAGAAAAATATATTAACGGAAGGTGGAACCAGTATGAACTACGGTCAGTTTGACCAGAGCGGTAAGCGATTTACCGTCACATCCCCCGACGCACCCCGTCCCTTTGACGTGATGCTGTTTAACGAGGTGTGCTATGCCAACGTGCATCACACCGGTATCGGTTGCTTCGACTATCAGTATCCGGGCGAGGAGGGCATTCAGCTCTTCACCGGCGTGGGTCGTATCTGCGACTACGACATTTTCGGCAAGGAGCACCTGTACAGCCGTCTGATCTATGTGCGGGACAATGAGACCGGTAAGTTTTGGACGGTGAACTGGGAGCCTGTTTGCGCTGACGTGCAGGAATTCTCCTGCACCCACGATCTGGGCTATACCACCATCGTCAACCAGACCGAGGACGTGAAGGCCACCCTTATCATCTCCATCCCCCCCGGAAAGGACGCGGTGGAGATGTGGCAGCTGAAATTAGAGGACGTGAACGGCCGCGCCCGCGACCTGTCCGTGTTCCCCTATTTCCAGTTGCAGTTTAAGTATAAGTGGGGCTTCGACAGCTACGGCGATATGATCTATCGCACCACCTGCTTCGACAAGGAGACCAACACCTTCTTTGCCGAGAAGCACCCCTATGTGAAGCCTCACAACAACCTGACGGCTTTCTTCACCTCCGACTATCCCGTGACCGCTTACGACGGCAGCCGCCGTCTGTTCATGGGTCAGTACGGCTCCGTCGCCAATCCCGTGTGCGTGAAGAACGGCGGCTGTAAGAACTCCGACGGCTCCGCCGAAGATACGGTCTGCGTGTTGCAGTGGGATATTAAGCTGGACGGCAAGGCACAGGATATCGCCTTTGTGCTGGGTGCCGCCGACAGCAAGGAGCGCTGCATTGAGCTGAAAAAGACCTATCTGCACAACATCCCCGCCTACACTGCGCTGGCGCAGCTGTATCGCGAGGGCGACCTGAGCAAGACCATCATCAAGACCGGTGACGAGCATCTCAATCGCATCCTGAACAACTGGGTCAAGCTGGCCTGCCTGTACGGCGCTCAGTGGTGCCGTTGGGGCTATAACGGCTACCGCGACATCGTCCAGCACGGTCTGGGCGTGGTCAACCTGACCCCCAATCGCACCAAGGACATCCTGCTGGAAGCGCTTACATATCAGCACGACTTCGGTATGGCGGTCCGCGGCTGGAACCCCATCGATGACCGTCCCTATTCCGACTCCGCCCTGTGGTCGGTGTATACTCTGTGCGCCTACGTCAAGGAGACCGGCGACACCAAGATCCTGAGCCAGACCATTCCCTATATCAACGGGGAGGAGGACACGGTGCTGGGTCACGAGCTGCGTGCCTTGCAGTTCTTGGAGAATAACAAGGGCGCCCACGGTCTGCTGCTCATCAAGTTCGGCGACTGGAACGACTCCCTGACCGGCGCCGGCAAGGAGGGTCGCGGCGAGAGCGTGTGGCTGTCCATGGCCTATGCCTATGCCCTGACCCAGTTGGCGGAATTGTGCCGCTTTGCGGGTGAGGATGCCATTGCCGCCGATCTGGAGGCCCGCAGTGCCACCATGACCGCGGCGATCCGTGAGAACGCTTGGGAGGGCGACCGCTTTGTCCGCTGCTTCGATGACAACGGCGGCAAGATCGGTTCTTCCACCAACAAGTATGCGAAGCTCTTCTTGGAGACCCAGTCCTTTGCGCTGATGACCGGCATCGCCAGTCCCGAGCGCCGGGAGAAGATTCTGGAAAGCTTGAAGCGGGAGTCCTACACGCCTCTCGGCTATCTGCTGCTCAGCCCCGCCTATCAGGAGTTTGACGACCGCGTGGGCCGTCTGTCCGCTATGGAGCCGGGCATCGCCGAGAACGGCACCATTTATACCCATCCTAATATGTGGCTGGTGCTGGGTCTGCTGCGCAGCGGCAAGCCCAACGAGGCCTATGATCTGTTCCGCCGTGTGGCCCCCGGCTACTATGAGGAGGACAACTATGAGCTGAAAAAGGACGCTCTGCCCTTCCAGTTCGCCAACTGCTTCTTCGGTCCCGAGCACCGTAACAATGCCTATCAGATGGAGTATAGCTGGATCACCGGTTCGGTGGCCTGGGTCCGTCTGGCCATCGAGGAGTGGATGCTGGGCGTCCGCGCCGAGTACGACGGCCTGCACGTAGAGCCCTGCCTGCCCGATGACTTCGGCACCTATACCGTGGAGCGCATCTGGCGTCAGGCGAAATATAACATCACCGTGCAGAAGGGTGAGAACAAGGGTATCGTGATGGACGGCAAGGCCATCGAGGGTACGGTTCTGCCTTATCTGGGTGACGGTCTGGTTCACGAGGTTACCGTGACCATCTGATGATCGAAGAGAAAGGCGACAAGTGCATAATGGACTTGTCGCCTTTTTTTGATAAAAGGGAGGTTTCTGTATGGATAAGAAATTAACCATTTATATGATGTCTTCCACCCACTGGGATCGGGAATGGTACGAGCCCTTTCAGGGATTCCGCTGGCGACTGGTGAACATCACCGAGGATGCTATGGACAAGTTAGAGCAGCATCCTGAGATCGGTACCTTCACCTTCGACGGTCAGACCATCGTGTTGGAGGACTATTTGGAGATTGCTCCCGAGGGACGGGAGCGGTTGCAGAAGCTCCTCTCGGACGGCCGCATCAAGGTGGGTCCTTGGTACGTGATGCCCGACGAGTTCATCCCCTCGGGCGAGAGTCTGGTGCGCAACCTGCAAATCGGCACCTCCATCGCTAAGCAGTGGGGCGTGGAGCCGATGCGCTACGGCTACGTGTGTGACATCTTTGGTCACACCGCCCAGCTGCCCCAGATTTTCGGCGGCTTCGACATTGAGGGCGCTCTGCTCAGCCGCGGCATCACCGACGAGGAGGTGCCCGCTCACTTCCGCTGGGCCTCTCCCGACGGCACCGAGTGCGTCACCTTTAAGACGCCGGACCGCCTGGGCTACGGTGCCTTCTGGGTGCGCATCAACAACTTTGATAAGTGGCGGGAGCCCCCCACCGAGCAGGAGCGGGACAACAACCTGAAACAGTACATCGACGAGGAGATCGCCCGCAGCGATATTCCGATCCTCCTGCTGGTGGACGGTCAGGATCACCGCCCCCTCCACTCCCGTATCCTGCTGGATACCAAGGAGCGCTTGGAGCGGCTGTACCCCGGCTGTGAGGTTATCATCACCAGCCCCGACGAGGTGCTCAAACCCTTGGCGGCTTACAAGGATCAGATGCCGGTGAAGACGGGCGAGCTGAACACCACCAACCGCACGGTGGGCAAGTTCCCTCATCTGCTGACAAACGTCTTGTCCAGCCGCTACGATATCAAGAGCCGGAACGACCGCTGCCAGACCCAACTGGAAAAGTGGGCGGGTCCCTATATGGCCCTGAGCCGCCTCACCGGCAAGAAGCCGCTGCGCCCTGCCTATTACGACATGGCATACCGCTATCTCATTCAGAATCATCCCCACGATTCCATCTGCGGCTGTTCCCGTGACGAGGTCCATCGGGATATGAAGTACCGCTACGATCAGGTGGAGGAGATCACCCAGTGCATCAGCGAGTACGGTATGATCAACCTGTCCCGCTGCCACGGAAATGGGGGAGAGAACACCATCCTTTCCATATTTAACCCCCTGCCTTTCCGCCGCAAGGAAGCGGTGTCGGTGGATCTGTACTTCGATTGCAAGTATCCCCACCGTTATTCTGAGCCCTTTGGCTACGAAAGAATCAACACCTTCCACATCGAGGATAAGGACGGCAACGTGATCCCCTACAAGGTGACCCGTGTCAAGCGTGGCATGGGTCACGTGCTGGCGGGCGAAACCATGGGTCACGACGTCCATCGGGTGGTGTTTGAGGCGGATATGGCCCCCGGTGGTATCACCGAATACCGCATCGTGCCCTTTACCAAGCCGGTCCGCTACGACGAGACCCTTCGCACCGGTCTCTACACCGCCGAGAACGAGTTTATCAAGCTCACCGTCAACCCTGTGGGTTCGGTGGATATCTACGATAAGCGCACCGGCGAGACCTATGCTAATCAGCTCAATTTCTCCGACGACGCGGAGCTGGGCGACGGCTGGAACCACGCTCGTCCCGTGGCCAATCGGGAGTATCTCTGCACCGGCAACGTGTCGGTGGCGGTGGTGTGCGATGCTCCGGCCAAGTGCACCTTTGCCATCACCAAAGAGGTGCAGGTGCCCTGCTGTGTGAAGGAGATCTACGAGCGCAATGAGGATCTGCGCCGCTCGGAGGAGATGACCACCCTGACCATCACCGCCAACGTGTCCATTTCCAAGACAAGCCCGTTGGTGGACGTGGAGCTGACGGTGAACAACACCGCCAAGGATCACCGCCTGCGGGTGATGGTCCCCACGGGTGTCACCGCGCCCACCTACCACGTGTCTCAGGCCTTCTGTACCGTGGAGCGCCCCGTGGCCACCAACCCCGCCTCTCTGGAATGGGCGGAGCGGGATCTGCCCGAAAAGGCGATGACCGGCTTTGCCTATCGGCGTGAGGGCAACCGCGGTCTGGCCTTTGTCAGCGGCGGCGGTCTCCACGAGATCGGTGTTTTTGACAATGAGGACGGCCTGATGGCGGTGACGCTGCTGCGCTGCTTCCGTCGTGCCCATCCCGGCGCCGAGTCCTATGACGGTCAGCAGCAGGGCATCAACAAGTACCACTTCGGTCTGTTGCCTCTGGTGGCGGAGGATACCGACGCCTGCGTACAGCGCGTTCAGGATGCGCTGGCAACGGGCATTGAGTACCGCGAGGACCGCACCGCGGTGGACAAGGCCGAGGAGCACAGCTACGTGTGTCTGGATGCGGTGCACACCGTATACAGCACCATGAAGGTGTCGGAGGATCGGCAGGGCATCGTGCTGCGCCTATACAATATGAGTGGCGAGACGGATACCGCCTGCCTGACCTTTGACCGTCCCGTGGAATCGGCAGCGTTGGTCAATTTGGAGGAGCAGCATCCCGAGAAGTTGGATGTGAAGGGGAATGGCTTTACACTGGAAATGCCTCCCTACGCTATTCGCACTCTGTATCTCACCTTCGAATAAAAGAACAAAAAATGCCTGTGACGGGAGTCACAGGCATTTTTTCTGCGTCGCGGGACATACTAGCGGCGAGGAGTGATGTGTGTATGAAGCCCACCGAAAAAGAGTATCAGCAGATGACCAAGAAGGTATCGCCCCCGTCCCCGTCGCTGAAAAACAGCGCCTTTGCCTTTGGCATAGGAGGGCTGCTGTGCGCCGTGGCGGAGGTGGAGTGCCAACTGCTGGTGAAGGTCGGCACCGAGCTGACAGTGGCCCGCACCTTGACTTCCTGTACTCTGATTCTGCTGGCGGCGGTGCTCACCGCCTTTCAGGTGTTTGATAACATCGCCAAGCACGCCGGCGCCGGCACCTTGGTGCCCATCACCGGCTTCGCCAACAGCGTGGTAGCCCCCGCCATCGAGTTTAAGAGTGAAGGCTTCATTCTCGGTCTGGGTGCGAAGATGTTTACCATCGCAGGGCCTGTGATCGTGTATGGAACGGTGGCGAGTGTGGTGTATGGTCTAATCTATTGGATAACCACATTGTTTTAATTGTAGGGGCGAACTGCGTTCGCCCGCGGGCGGTCACAGACCGCACCTACTATCGTATATGGTCGTAGGGGCGGATAGCATCCGCCCGCAAAAAAGGCTTGACCGAAGCGGTCAAGCCTGTTGCTTATTCCATTGGAAAAAGGTGGTGGGTTATGAGTAGATTCACCCCTTTTTCTGCGTTCATTATACCACACTGTTTTTTCGTGCAAACTGTTTTTCTTGCCAAAGGGGGAGAAATGTGGTATAAAATAGGTGAATCGGACAAAAAGCGAGGTGTTCCCTATGCGCACATTCTTGTATTGGACCGCCTGGGAGATGGAAAAGCCGGCTCCCTACGGTCTGTTCCACATCCTGATGACCGTGGGCTTGCTGGCGCTGACGGTGGCGGGGGCCTATGCCCTGCGCCGCACCAACGAGCGGCAAAACCGTGTGGTGCTGGGGGTGGTGGGGGTCTTCTTACTGCTCACCGAGGTGTATAAGATCGCCTTTCACCTGACCGTTAATCCCTACGACTGGGGATTTTGGGGTGCCTTTCCCTTCCAGCTCTGCTCCCTGCCCATGTACCTGTGTCTGGTGTGCGCGGTGTGCCCCTCGGAGCGGGTCAACCGCTGGCTGTACGAGTGTATGTTCGCGGTGAACATTGTGGGGGGCATTATGGCCTTTGCGGAGCCCAGCGGCATCCAGCACGGCTACGTGACCCTCACCCTTCACGCCTACATCTGGCATATGCTGCTCATCTTCGTGGCGCTGTATCTGTACATGAGCCGCCGTGCCTGCACCGATGCCGCCTCGTACAAAAAAGCGGTGATCATTTATCTGTGCTCGTGCGGGGTGGCCCAGGGTTTTAACCTGATTTTCGGGGACAGGATCAACTGCTTCTACATATCCCCCTACGTGCGCAGTCCCTTGGCGGTGTTTAAGTCCATCTATACCGCCTGCGGCTGGGTGGTGAATATGGTGCTGCTCATAGCGGCGGTGCTGTTGGGGGCGGCGGCGGTGTATTATAGCGGCTACGCCCTCCGCCTGCGCGCCCGCAAAAAGGAAACGGCAACGGTGTAAAATCGGAACACGGCGGGGAAGACCTTGCCGTGTTTTGCTTTTTGTTGCTTACAGTCTGCCTGCCGGCAGGGTGGTATGTAAGACAATCACCTTTATGCGCGTATGTAATCCATAATGGAAACCGATTGTTCTGACGGATAGTCGTTTTTCCCTTTGTAATAGGAAAATTTGACCCATTCCATTTGAACGAAGAAACGCCTATAATACTTACCCTCGTTGATATTTTCTAAACCTTTTTCCCATTGTTTGATGGCAGCCTTTTGATGTTTTTCGGTAGATTTAAGCAAGCGTTCGCTGCTGTAAAAATCCCCTAGATAAGCAGCGACTTCATATACATACGGATATTCACTCGGATCCATAAACTCGTCGGCGTTGTTTACCTCGCCGGTACGTTGTATTATCACCATATAACGAGGCGTTTTACTCGCCTGATACACATCAATTACCAATCGTAAATTATCGTCCACATTCATATCAAGGGTCATTTGATAATTGTCAGAATTGCCCCGATATCCCTCTTCCACAGTCCCGGTGGACATATCGATCCCATGAGACAACAGGATCTTATCTATTTCTGCAAAATAGTTTTGAATCTCCGCTTTTCCCAATTCGCCGATAATGCGGTCATCCGATCGAAGGTAAAGTTGGATTACATCAAGGCCAATCAACAATACGGCATTCAAAAGAAAGATTAAAACACAGTATAATATTTTTCGATTTCTTTGCTTACTCATACAATCCCTACTTTCCTTCCAGTTTTATCCTTTTTGTAGTATATCATAATTTCGATAACAAGTAAAGTTTTTTGGGGGGATGGGTGTTTGCGAAAAGCAGCCGCTCACTTGCACACAATAAATATCCCCCCGCATAGCGGGGGGTATTTCATTTTCGGGCATAGCCCTAATACTACTGGCTGCGCACAAGTGCGCTTTTTATTGGCCTGTCAGCCACGCATGGATTACTAGCCACCCATAAATGGGTTGCACAACCC
>JAZOWI010000044.1:0-40544 GCA_045659145.1 Acutalibacteraceae bacterium
CCCAGCACCAAGCCGTTGATGCGCACCGGATGAATGGTCATGGTGGCGGAAGGCACGATAAAGGATTGATCCGCCGCCACCGCCAAGGGTACCCCGATGGAATGACCGCCGCCCAGAACCAGTGAAACAGTAGGCTTCTTCATCCCCGCGATCAGCTCCGCCAAGGCAAGACCCGCTTCAATGTCACCGCCCACGGTATTGAGCAGTAGCAGCAGACCCTCGATCTCTTCGCTTTCATCCACTGCCACCAACTGCGGGATCATATGCTCGTATTTGGTGGATTTGGTATCCGACGGGAGCACGTAGTGCCCCTCGATCTGCCCCACGATGGTCATACAGTGGACCCGATGGCGTCCGTTGTCGGTGGTGACCGAGCCGCTGCTCTCCACCATCTCCATGGTGCGCCCGATCTCGGTATCCTCCTGCATGGTTTTTTCGTCGTTTTTCTTACACATAGTATCACCCCGTGCCTAGTTTGCTGTAAAACGGGGGAAATATGCAACAAAAACACTTCCACTCTCTATTATAACTTATGTTGCACTGTATTTCAAGTTAAAATATAAAGAAAATCCGGTGCAGAACCACTCGCTTCCGCACCGGATGTGACTATTTTTGTTTTTTGTTTCTGATGTACTCATCCATGGCGGCGGCCGCCGTTTTTCCGGCGCCCATAGCCAGAATCACCGTGGCGGCACCCGTCACCGCATCACCGCCGGCGAACACACCCTCACGGCTGGTGGCACCCTTCTCATCCGCCACGATACCACCCCAGCGCTGGGTATCCAGATCGGCGGTGGTGGCCTTAATGAGCGGGTTGGGGGACGTGCCGATGGCCATAATGACACAGTCCACCTCAATGGAAAAGCGGCTGTCCGCTTTCTCCACGGGACGGCGGCGACCGGAAGCATCCGGCTCCCCCAGCTCCATCTCCACACAGCATATTCCCGTCACCGATCCCTCTTCATCGCCGCAAATGGCGACAGGATTGGTCAGCAAACGGAAGGAGATCCCTTCTTCCTTGGCGTGCTCCACCTCTTCGGCACGGGCGGGCAGCTCCTCCATAGAGCGGCGATACACCACCGTCACCTCGTCGGCACCCAGTCGCATAGCACTGCGGGCCGCATCCATCGCCACGTTGCCGCCCCCGACTACCACCACTCGTTTTCCGCGACGGATGGGGGTGGCGCTGTCTTCCCGATAGGCCTTCATCAGGTTCACGCGGGTGAGGAACTCATTGGCAGAGTACACCCCGTTGAGATTCTCCCCGGGAATACCCATAAACCGAGGAAGACCCGCGCCGGTGCCGATAAACACCGCGCCGTAGCCACCCTCCTTCATTAGTTCATCCACCGTCAGGGTGCGACCGATGACCGTGTTGGTTTCGATGCGCACCCCTAAACGCCGCAGGTGGTCGATCTCACGGCGCACAATGGCTTTGGGCAGGCGGAACTCGGGGATACCGTAGACCAGCACACCGCCGGCCACGTGCAAGGCTTCATACAGTGTCACCTCATACCCCATTTTCACCAGATCACCGGCGCAAGCCAGACCCGCGGGACCCGAACCGATCACCGCCGCCCGACCGCCGTTAGGCGTGGGACGGGACACCTCTGTCTCGTTGCCGTGCTCCGCATACCAATCCGCCACAAATCGCTCCAAGCGACCGATAGCCACCGACTCTCCGTTTTTACCGCGCACACAGCGGCTCTCACACTGGGTCTCCTGCGGGCACACCCGTCCGCACACCGCCGGCAACGAACTGGTGCGGGTAATAACGGCATAGGCCTCGGCAAAATCCCCCTGCGCCACTGCATAAACAAAGGCGGGGATATCCACCCCTACGGGGCATCCGCTCACGCAAGGCTTCTGTTTGCATTGCAGACACCGCTGTGCCTCATCCACCGCCTGCTCAGCAGTATAACCCAGCGCCACCTCGCCAAAGTCGCGGCGTCGCTCCATCGGGTCACGGGTAGGCATTTCGTTTTTCATTTTCGCCATATTTGCCATGATCACTGCACCTCCTTTGAAAACAGGTTGCAGTGGGTTTCGTAGGCGTGACGCTCCGCCTCACGGTACATACCGCTACGGCGCATCGCTTCGTCAAAATCTACCTGATGACCGTCAAACTCCGGACCGTCCACGCAGGCAAACTTCACCTCACCGCCCACGGTCAGGCGGCATCCGCCGCACATACCTGTGCCGTCGATCATAATGGGGTTCATACTCACCACGGTGGGAACGGCATATTCCTCCGTGACCTTGCACACGTATTTCATCATGGGTAAAGGACCGATGGCGATCACCCGATCCAGACGCACGCCACTCTCGATCAAGCGGTGCAGGGCATCGGTCACCAATCCCTTTTCTCCATAGCTTCCGTCGTCAGTCACGGTGGTCAACGAGTGACTCACCGCCCCGAACTCTTCCTGTAAGATCACCAGATCCTTATTGCGGAAGCCGGTGATACTGTACACCTCTGCCCCTTGCTCACACAGCTTCTTCGCTACGGGATAGGCAATAGCACAACCCACACCGCCGCCTATCACCGCTACACGGGAAAGTCCCTCTGTTTCAGTAGGACGACCCAAGGGTCCCACCAGATCCGCCAAACAGTCCCCCACCTCCAAACGGCTCAGTGCCGCCGTGGTAGCGCCCACGATCTGGAAGATCAGCGACACCGTGCCCTCAGCGGGATCAAAATCCGCAATGGTGAGAGGGATCCGCTCTCCCTCCTCCACGCGCAAAATGACAAACTGGCCCGCCTGCGCCTTGGCCGCGATCAAAGGAGCGGCCACCCGCACACGAATCACGGTGGCATTCAGTTGTTCTTTTTGCAAAATTCGAAACAAAAATAACGCCTCTTTTCGAAAGGATCAACAAGACATCTAACAACACAAACAAACCCAAAACAACCGACAAGGCGTTTTGCTTTACACTACTGAAAAACCACTGATTACTGGTCGTCCAGCGGTAGTTCGTAGGCCGGCAGATAACGATCCAGAAACTCATCCGCCGCCGGCAGATGCATGGCGCGAATGGCCTTCTCTGTGGCCTTTCGGGCGCTGGCAAACTCACGGTTACCCTGATTGACCTCTTCCACGCACTTGATGAGCGCAGAGATCTTATCCGCCGCCTTGACGATGCGCTGCTCCTCCGAGTGCTCCTCCGACAGCAGCAGAGGACGGTAGTCCTCTTGCAGGTCCTGTGGCAACATTTCCAGCAGTTTATCGCAGGCAGACTGCTCCACCTGACGGTAGGCCTCCCGAATGGCGGGGTTGTAATATTTCACGGGGGTGGGCATATCGCCGGTGAGGATCTCGGGCACGTCGTGATACACCGCCAGCAGCACGCAACGGTTCACGTCCAACTGACCGCCGTAATGACGGTTGGTCAGCAGTGCCAAGGCGTGGGCCAACACCGCCACCTCGTGGGAGTGCTCACAAATGTTTTCCTCGCGGGTGTTGCGCATCAGCGCCCACCGACGGATATTCTTCATACGGGACAACATAGCAAAAAACGAAAAGGACACGAAAGTCCCTCCTTACAGTCAAAGCTTCGGTACACGATAGTATAGCAATTAATCCGGAAAAAAGCAACCGCAAATCCCCTGTCTTTTATGTTTTTTCTCGATTTTTTCGGGATTTCGTTGCATTTTCGGCAACATAGCAGTATAATGTAGATTGAATTATTATGCAGTTGAGGATATTTCTATGGTTGTTGCCTTTTATTCTTTGGGATGTAAAGTGAATCAGTACGAAGCGCAAGCCATGCGGTATCTGCTGGAATCGGCGGGTTATACCACGGTAGAATGGGAATCGGACGATACCGTCTACGACATTCTGGTGGTCAATTCCTGCACCGTCACCGGCGAAAGCGACCGCAAACTCCGTCAGTTCCTGCGTCGCTGTCGGCGGCAACACCCCGAGGCGGTGCTGGTGCTTACCGGCTGTATGCCCCAAGCGCAACCCGAGACAGCCGCCGCGCTCACCGAGGCGGACGTGGTGCTGGGCAACGCGGCCCGACGGGACATCGTCACCCATATCGAGACCTATCTCACCCAACGGCAACGGGTGGTGGCCATTCCGAATCACGGAAAGACTTATGAACCCTTAACCATCGATGTATTCCAAGGGCGCACCCGCGCTTTTGTCAAGATTCAGGATGGGTGCAACCGTTTCTGCTCCTATTGCATCATCCCCTATGCCCGCGGTCGGGTCCGCTCCCGAGATCCTGAGGATCTGCGGCAGGAACTGACCCGCTTAGCACAAAACGGTTACAAAGAAGTCGTTCTGGTAGGTATCAACCTGTCCGCCTACGGACAAGACAACGGACTGACGCTGGCAGATGCAGTGGAGATCGCCTGCTCGGTGGAAGGATTAGAGCGGGTGCGACTGGGGTCGCTGGAACCGGATTTTCTCACCGATGAGGTGATCGACCGATTGGCCGCCCAAAACAAACTATGCCCCCAATTCCATCTGGCCTTACAAAGCGGCTGTGACCGCACCCTCAAACGGATGAACCGTCACTATACCACCGCCGAATACGCCGCCCTGTGTGAGCGGTTGCGACTCCGTTTTCCCCACTGCGCCCTCACCACCGACGTGATGGTGGGCTTTCCCGGAGAAACGGTGGAAGAGTTTGAAGATTCCTGCGCCTTTGTAGAACGTATCGGATTCTCACGAGTCCACGTATTTGCCTATTCCCGCCGCCCCGGCACGGTGGCGGATCGCCTGCCCGATCAGGTGGATCGACAAGAGAAAAGTCGCCGCAGCAAACAGATGATCCGTCTGTGCCAACAAGCGGCGGAGTCCTATGCGGATGACTACATCGGGCATACCTTGCCCATTTTATCGGAGACCGCCTATCCCGACGGGACGGTGGACGGACACACCGACACCTACCTGACGGTACGAGTCACCACCTGTGCGCCAAGCGGTTCAATGCTCTCTGTCCGCGTTGTAGGACGGGATGGGGAAACGTTGTTGGGCGAAGAGATCTAAACTTATTTCAACAAACAGAAAGGAGGAAGTGCCATGCCGTTGTATTTTACCAAACCCCGCCGTTGGCCCCCCAGCCGACCGATACAATTCGCCTTAGCCATTCTGGCCCTGCTGCTAACCATGTCTCTGCTGGCGTTGTGGCTGTTCATGGGCTATCGCAGTAACATAGAGCCGTCTCCGTCTGATGACAGCTCCGCTTCCTCCACCCCCACCGAATCTTTGGCGGACAGCAGCAGTCTGCTGCTGATTATCAACGAAAAGGAACACGAGCAGTTCGTCCTCATCCACGCGGCACCCGCCAAGGGCCGTATGACGGTGGTGCCCCTCCCTGCCAATATGGAAATGGCAAACGGCTCCACCCTAACCGAAGTGTTCCGCAAAAGCGGTGCCGCTCAGGCACAGCAAGCGGTAGCGGAGCTGCTGGAATTGCCCGCGCGGCATTATCTTGCCCTTTCTGCCACGCAGGCGTCCGGATATTTCGAACAGTTGGAGGAAGGATTTCCCTTCACCGTGCCGGAAGATATCGTCTATACTGACAAAAACGGCACCCGCACCCACCTGACCGCCGGTGAAAAGGATCTCACTGCGGGACAAATGGCCGCTTTGCTGCAATATACCGAATGGCAATCCCCCGAGAACGCCTTACACGTAGTGGCTGACCTGACCGCCGCTCTGCTCAATCGGTATCTGACCCCCGAGCGCTCCATGAGCGGTCACTTTGCCGCCATCGCCAACATGGCGCAGACCGATCTGCGCATCGATCATTTCAACGCCTATCGCGCCACCCTGACGCACTTTGCCGCACAAAACCAAGGAGACATTTGTCACCGCATTATATTGGTGGGTACCACCGTTGGCGGACAGTTCGTGCCCGATGTATCCGCCTTCCGCGCAAACAGCGGTCTGTACGAAGGATGACAGAAAGGAATCAAACCTATGACCATACGCAAAATTGCCGCATGGATAGGGACGTTGAGCCTGCTCCTATCCTGCGCGGGATGCGCTCTGCCGGAACGGCTGTTGGGTATCCCCGATCCGGAAAAATATCAAACCGCTTTTGAAAGCAACCCTCAATACAGCACCTTGTCCGACGAGGAAAAGCGTTGCTACGGCAGTTTGTATACCGCTCTTACGGACAACGTACACAAGGATGAAACCGTACTGATTCGGGACACGGACGGCACCGACCTCCCCTTCCTAGGTACAGAGGTGCGCCTCCCCCATCCTATGCAGACAAAAGAAGAGATCGACCGTCTCTACAACGCCTTTTTCCGTGACAATCCCCAGTTTTTTTATGTGCGCCACATTTACGGAATGAAAGGGTATTCCCTGCAAGATGAAACCTACTACGACACGCTCATCCTTACCTACACCGACAATGCCGCATGGCGGACACAGGCCGCACAAGCCTTGGAAACGGCAGTGAACACTATCCTGTCACAGCGGCCCGACACAGAGGACGAGTATCTCACGGAGCTATATCTCCACGACCGACTGTCTGCCCTGTGCACCTATGACCAACAGGCGGCACAGACCGCGTATGAAAATGCTCCCCTGGCCTATACCGCCTACGGCGCGCTGGTCACTAAGACCGCCGTCTGTGAAGGCTATGCCCGTGCCCTGCAACTCCTCCTTAACCGATGCGGCATCTCCTCCGTACTGATAACGGGGCAGGCAAAAGAAAACAACGAGCACCATATGTGGAATCTGGTAACCGTAAACGGGCAAGGTTATTACGTAGACCCCACTTGGAACGATAACGAGGACCAACTGCGGCACACCTATTTTAATATTACCGACGAACAACTGAAAAAGACGCATACGCCGGATAAAGATCAGTATATTCCCACCGTGTGCACCGCCACAGCGGATAACTATTTTCTTCGGGAAGACGCCTACATTGACACCTATGAGCGGAATCGAATCGCGGCCGTCATTGCCGCGCAGATCAACAAAGGGGCCACCACCGTGGAACTGTGTTTCTCCGAGGAAACCTTTGATAACGGACTGTTATTCCTGAAAAACACCAGAATGACCGAGAAACTGGTGAATCCATACCTGAGCGGTGAAATCAAAGAATTATGGCCGTATCACTTGACCGGTCTATCCGACCTGCATCTGTTGGCGATCACCAAGAAAGAAGAATAATAAAAAAGCCTGCGGCTCCATTTGAGTCGCAGGCTTTTTCCGTTATATTACTCTTCCGTCACCTCTACAAACACACTGGTGCCTTCACCGGTGCCGTAGCATACCCATACCGTGTCCTCTCCTACCTCCAGGCGAGCGATCACTGCTTGTTTGCCCGCCGTGGTGATGCTCTGGGCATCCACCGCGAGAACGATCTCTTCCGGCTTAATGCGTTTGAGCACATTGGAGGGACCACACAAGAGGATATTGGACAGTTTGTTTTGCTCCACCTTAACGGTATACCCTTCCGGACAGTTATCGATACGGATATTCTGTTCAGTCAAGGGAACCTCCACTGTACGGGAGGAAATATTGTTCATCGCCACTTTGAGTTCCAGCGTTTCACTTCCGTTGAGCAGATGGATCCCCTCAGAGGCCACCAGCACCACCTTGCGGGTCAGCTGCTCCGGTGTGGTGGCGTCAAAGTTCACCACCAAGCGACGCTGAATGGATGCCACATACTCATCCAACTCCGAGGGAATGCCCCAGATCTCCACCGAAGAAGGAGTGACCGTGACCAGATCCTCCGTGTCTTGATAGCCCTTCGGTACATTCATCACCGTGGGAACCAGATCCACCTTGCGATAGACCATCACCGGCACGGTTACATCCACCGTGGCGTCCTCCGCCTGAACGAAGGAAATACTGTCGATGGGGCGATTGTGGCTGTCGTAAGCAATGAGCTCCGCCGAGAATACCGCCGTTTCGGAAATAGCCTCCTCGTTGGACACATACGCCACTACACGGTCGATGCGATCGATGTCCATCTTTGGACCTTCCACCGACACATAACCGTCATTGACCGCCGCACCGCCGATAGAGGGGGTGCCAAACTGATACTTGGTGGCATCGGTTACGGTGAGATTGGGCATCTCTGCCGTAACAGGGAAACTCTGTACCCGCCACACGTCACAGGTGATGGTAACGGTACTGCTGGCGCCGTCATTCCCCACTATTTTCACAATTTCAATATCCGAAGAAGGATCCGATGCGCGCATCTGCAAAACGTAGGTGCCCTCTCTAATGATATCGCGGGTATCCGCTGTTACATTAATATCCTGCACTGTCAAACGACTCAACGCGGCACGGGGGCCCTTCACCTTGACGGTGGCGGTGGTATCCGCGCCCTGCACGATGCGCAGCTTCAGTGTTTCGCTGGCATAGTCATTGAGCACTACCGACACGGGGACACCGGTGATCTCCCGCTCCTCCTCATGGTCGGAGCCGTACACCACACTACCCCAAACGACAATAGCCAACACCAGAGAGATCACCATCAACAGCTTATCGTTATGAAGAAGGCGACTGAATGAAAAACGACTTTTCATACTATCTCCTCCTTCTCCGTTTTACGGCGGCGACTCTTTCTCTTCCGTTCTATGCTGTCCTGATTCCACAGCATCCGATCCGCCAAGGTCTTGATCAAGGTCTCGCGGGTGAAATTGCGCTGCAATTCGCCGCCCTCCGCCACCGAGATCATACCTGTTTCTTCCGACAGGATCACCACCACGGCATCGGAGTTTTCGCTCATACCCACACCGGCGCGGTGACGGGTCCCCAGTTCCCGACTGATCTGCAAATTATCGGTCAGGGGCAGAATGCAGGCGGCGGCATACACCTTGCCATCCCGCAGGATCATAGCGCCGTCGTGGAGCGGTGCCTTGTTATAGAACACCGCCGAGATCAACGTGGCGGAAGGCTCTGCCTCCATAACGGTGCCGGAACGCACGATCTCACCCAGTTTAGTATTGCGCTCCAACACGATGAGCGCGCCCATTTTCTCTTTCTGCAAGATCTCTATCGCGTCAGCCGTGGCCTCAATGGCCTTGTTCCACTGGTCGATATATGCCGCATTGTCCACCGCCCGCAGGCCGCCGAAAATACGGCCGAAGCCTTTGCGGGAATGGCCCGCCTGCTCCAAGGCACGGCGCACCTCCGGCTGGAACACCACGATCAGCAAGAGCAGTGCATTGTCAAACAAGGCTTTCAGCAAGAAGCGGACGGTGGTCAGGTTGGCCAGAATGGCGATGCCGAACAAGATGCCCAACACAATAATGCCGCGCAAAAGCTGCTCCGCACGGGAATCCCGTACCAAGCGGAAAATAAAATACAGAAAGAAAGCCACACACAGGATGTCCAGCGTGTCGGACATCCAATGATAGCTGGTAAACACCTCGGTAACAAACTGTGCCACCGATTCCCAAATCATTTGAAAAAAAGCGGTCATTCCAACTTCCTCCCGTATCAGGTCAGAACACCTGAAACCGTTTCAGTTTAAGAGAACACAACTCTCCACTCTCATCTATTATACCATAATTTCCTTGGTGTGCAATGATTTTTTGGTAATTTCCCAAATAAATTTGCATATTTTCTCCGCTTCTTCCTCATTGGAGAAGGCGGAGGGAACCAGCCGCACCGTTCCGTCCGGCACCGTGCCGAACCGCGTATGAGCCCAAGGCGCACAATGCAGACCGGCCCGCACCGCCACCCCTTTCTCATTGAGTCGGGCCGCCACCTGCTCGGACGGCAACCCGTTCACCGTAAAAGACAGTACCGGTGCCGCCTTCCCCACGATGGGGCGGGAGGTATATAACCGCACACGGGGATACTCCGACAAACGGTCATACACATACCGCAAGAGCCCCATCTCGTGGTGATAGATCCGCTCTCTCCCCTTCTCCCGCACAAAACGAAGTCCGGCCCGCATACCACAGATGCCCGCTACATTAGGCGTGCCGCTTTCCAGCCGATCCGGCAGTTCGTCCGGCTGACGCAGTTGCAGTGAATGACTGCCCGTCCCACCCCGTACCAGTGGGAGGAGACGCTCCTTTTCCCGACACAGCAACAGCCCCGTTCCCATAGGCGCATATAAACCCTTGTGCGGCGCCACACAAAGATAGTCGATCCCGTCCGCCTGCATATCCAAGGGTAGAACACCGGCGCTCTGGGCCGCATCCACACAAAACAGCAGACCGTACTCCCGCGCCAGAGCGCCCAACCGACGAATGGGCAAGGTGACCCCGAACACATTGGAAGCATGCGTGCAAACAATCAGCTTGGTATCCGCGCGGATGGCACGGCGGAAATGCTCCACCGTCTCCTCTTCATCCGCTGACCACACCGCCACATCGTAGCGGGGATAGACACCCCCCAACGCCGCCAAGGGGCGGCACACCGCATTGTGTTCCAGATCGGAACAGACCGCCCGTCCCCCCTTGTCCAACAGACCGCGGATGACAGTATTCAGCGAAGCGGTGCAATTGAGGGTGAACACCGCGCCCGAGGGATCATCTAATCCAAAAAAATCTGCCACCTCTTCCCGACAGGCATACACCTGCTCGGCGGTCTCCATCGCCATAGTGTGTCCTGCCCGTCCCGGATTGGCGCCGTGTCGTTGCATAGCCTGTCCCACCGCAGTGCGCACCGCCACAGGTTTGGGCCATGTGGTGGCTCCGTTATCCCAATAGATCATTTTCTCACCCCCATCAAAGCCCTTCGCTGATCCGTACGATCCGCACGCCTCTGCTGCGCAGTATCTGCTGAGCCCGTCCGCTGTCACCGGTAATCAACAGACTGTATCCGCATCCGTCCGCATCCGTCGGATGAGAAGCACGGTGGAGAATGGCACGAATGCCCTGCTCCTCCAGTAACCGACGTCCTCGCATCGCATTGGTGATCGATCCGACGTGAATATATTGATTTGCCACCGCTATCCCTCCCATCCGCTTCTTCTGTCATCATACTATGCGAAGAATCGGGACACGGTAACAAAATCCATCTTGACGAAGCAGCAAAATTGGGGTATCATAAAGACACAACGATGAAGGAGTGAATACTATGTCTGAAGAATACGGAAGTGACATCGTCTCCGTGCTGGACGACGAGGGCAACGAGCACCAATTCGAGCTGTTGGATGCCATCGAGACCGACGAAGGACGTTATGTGGCTCTGCTGCCTATTTACAGCGATGCAGAGAGCGCCATCGAGGATGATGGCGAGCTGGTGATCCTTGAAGTGGTCAACGACGAGGGCGACGACCTGCTGGTGCCCATCGAGAACGACGAGGTGTTCGAGAACATCGCAGAGATCTTCGAAGAGCGTCTGGCGGATCTGTACGAGATCAACGAGATCGAGGAGCCTGCGGAGGGCACCCTGAGCTGATTTTCCTCCTGCTGTGCTCGCGGACTGCCGCTTTTTAACCCTACTACACTTTGAATAAGGGAATCCTGCTCCGTCTCCGGAGTGCAGACCTCCCGCTACGGCGGACGAAGGGAGCCGGAACGAGACGGGCGATACCCACCTGCTCTGATCTAGTAGCAGGTTATGTAAGCGGCATTACGACACGGCGGGACAAACAACAAACAACAAGGCACGACACCTTATCGGTGTCGTGCCTTGCTTTTTATTTGTGATATTTACCGCCGGAGGAGATCTGAAAGGCGCGGTAGACCTGCTCCAACACCATCACCCGCGCCAATTGATGTGGAAAGGTCATCGGGGACATGGACAGGCGCAGAGCAGCACGGCTTTTGACCCCCTCGGACAGTCCCCAGGATCCGCCGATGACAAAGGCGATATGGCTGGTGCCTTCCACCGCCAGTTTCTGTATACGGGCGGCTAAGGCGGGAGAATCCATCTCTTTACCTTCGATACACAGAGGGATCACCGCCCCATCCTTAGGCAACTGCTCCAACAGCCGTTTGCCCTCCGCCTCTACGGTGGCAGCAATTTGAGCAGCAGAGGGATTGTCCGGCAACCGTTCCTCGGCTACCTCCACCAATCGAAACCGACAAAAGGCACCCAAGCGCTTCTCGTACTCGGCACAGGCATCCCGCCAATAGGCTTCTTTCAATTTACCCACACACAGCAGGGTGATATTCAGCATCTTGTCATCCCCTTAAAAATAGATCACGGGGCCGTCCCCCTCCGGTTTTGCCACCGAAAGCAGGCAGTCTCTCCCCACCGTCACTCCCGCCTGCGCCAGTGCCTCTTCCGATACGGAGCGAGCCAGCTCAGGGGTGTTGTTGTGGGCGCTCAGGTGCGCCAGTACAATGCGGGTCGCCCCCTGCGCCACCAAGCGGGGCAGTACGGCGGCGCAATCCCCGTTGGACAAATGTCCTCCTGCGCCGCGGATCCGCTGTTTGAGCACATAAGGATAAGGACCGTTTTGGAGCATCACCGGATCGTGGTTGGACTCAATATGGAGAAAATCACAACCGCCGATAGCCTCCAACACCGAGTTGGGCACATATCCTAAGTCGGTGGCCATAGCCAAGGAACGGCCGTCCTCCCCGTCGATGCGATAACCGTAGCACCGACGGCTGTCGTGAGGTGTTTCAAAGGGGGATACCGTCATTCCCGCCACCGCCACCGACCGCCCCACAGGGAGCATATACAGTTTTTGGTTGCCGTCGATCTTATTAGCGGCGGCAAGGCCATCCAGAGTGCCCTCCGACGCGATCACCGGCCATTCAAACTGGCGGCACAACACCTGTAAGCCTGCAATGTGATCGCTGTGCTCGTGGGTGAGCAACACCGCGCGAATGGAGCGGGGATCAATATCCCGACTACGCAGAGCGTTAACGATCCGACGGGCGGACACTCCCACGTCGATAAGGACGCCCCCCTGCTCTGTGCCCACGTATGTACTGTTGCCGCTGCTGCCGCTGAACAAAGAACAATATCGCATCATACGAGTTTTCTACCTCTCTGAAAAAGCCGCAGAATCCGCCCCGAGGCAGGTTCTGCGGCTCCTTGTTTATTTCTCTTCGTCCGGCTCTTCCACCAACGTGATCTCCGCGCCCAGACGGGTGAGTTTCTTAACAATGTTTTCGTAACCCCGCTCGATATAGCGCACGTTCCCGATCTCGGTCACGCCCTCGGCGGCCAGACCGGCGATCACCATCGCCGCACCCGCGCGCAGGTCAACAGCCATCACCTGAGCGGCCTTCAACCCCTCCACACCGGTAATGGTGGCGGAGTTGCCCCGCACCTGAATATCGGCGCCCATCAGCCGCAATTCATCCACATAGCGATACCGATTCTCCCAAATGCCCTCGGTGATATGGCTGACGCCCTCTGCAATGGACAGCACCACCGCGATCTGGGGCTGCATATCCGTGGGAAAACCGGGATGGGGCATAGTCTTAATGTTACAGCGGTGGATGGGTCCGTTGCACCGCACCCGCACCGCGTCGTCCATCTCTTCCACGATGGCGCCCATCTCAATGAGCTTGGCGGTAATGGACTCCAAGTGCTTGGGAATCACGTTACGCACCAGCACGTCACCCTTAGTCGCCACCGCCATCGCCATATAGGTGCCTGCCTCGATCTGATCGGGGATGATGGAATAGGTGGCGCTGTGGAGATACTGGGTGCCGCGGATCTTGATCACATCGGTGCCCGCACCGCGAATATCCGCGCCCATGGTGTTCAGGAAGTTGGCTAAGTCAACGATATGAGGCTCCTTAGCAGCGTTCTCGATAATGGTCATACCCATCGCCCGCACCGAGGCCAGCATAATGTTGACGGTGGCACCCACGCTGACCGTATCCAGATAGATGGAATTGCCCATCAACTGGTCGGAACGCACCTCAATGCAATCGTTCTCCATAGGGGTGACCTCTGCGCCCAAGGCGTGAAAGCCTTTGAGATGCAGGTCGATGGGGCGCTCACCAAACCAGCAACCGCCCGGCATGGGAACCCGCGCCCGACCATGCTTACCCAACAGGGCGCCGATAAAATAATAGGAAGCGCGCATATTCCGCGCCAGATCGTCATTCACCTCGCAGGTGTTCACGGTAGTGGGATCGATCTCCACCGTGTTGTCGTCAATACGGGTGACCTTGGCCCCCAAGGACTCCATCAATTTGAGAGAGATGTCTACGTCCTTGATGTTGGGAATATTCTCAATACGGCAGGGCTCGTCCGACAAAAGCACCGCCGGCAGAATGGCGACTACCGCATTCTTAGCGCCACTGATATCCACCGCACCGGACAAGGGAATGCCGCCTTTGATCCTGTATTTTCTCACTTGTGTAACACCCCTGAAAGCATAGTCATAACCCAAAGGGTAACACGGCAACCGCTGTTGCCGAAACAGAGTTCCTTCACAGCAAAACCACAACACGCAGTTCGCTCCCACACAGTATACCACAAGCCATAGAAAAAGTAAATACAAGATTTACAAAATTATCCATCGTAACGCAAGGCTTCCACCGGCCGCAATCGAGCCGCCTGATACGCAGGATACACGCCGAACAGCATCCCCAGCACCAATGTCAGGATAAACACCGCCAGCAAAGCCCCCACGGGGAATGCAGGAGAAAAACCAAAGGCCAAACACCCCAGCCAAACACCGCCGCAACCCAACAGGATGCCTGCCAAGGCACCGAACAGACTCATCAGTAATGCTCCGGACAGAAACTCTGCCAATATCCGTCCTTTTGTGGCGCCGATGGCCTTCTTGATGCCGATCTCTCGGGTACGCTCGTGCACCGACGACAGCATCACGGTCAGGATGCCGAAGCCGGACACCAACAAGGACACTCCGCCCACCGCCGCCAAGGCCAAGGACACGATGTTCATCATGGATTCCAACCGCTGGCGTTGGGAGGCCAGATCCTCCAACATCAGGGACTCGGAGGATGCCCCCAAACGAGTCAACTCACGGCGGATGCTCCGCTCTGCCTCCTGAGGACCGATTCCCTCGGTGAGCCGCACCGCGATCTGGTCAAACTGAAAAGAACCCGTGGCGGACTGCTGAGCCGTGTAGGGCACATAAATCATATACGGAATCAGTGCGGTCACATTTTGAAGCAAACTGCTGCCGGTGGCGGATACCCCCACCACCGTGGCCTCCAAGGTGCCGTTTTCATATAAGACCGTCACGGTCTGCCCCACCACATTGCTCCGTCCGTACACATCCTGCGCAAAGGCTTCGTCCACCACACATACGGTTTCCCCCGCCGCCACATCCTGACGGGACAGCATCCGTCCATGGCGCAACTCTAAGGAGATCACCTGATCCGCGCCCGAATCAATGCCGCACCCCACCACCGCCACGTGATCTCCGTCCGCCAGTGCCGTAGCAAACTGCAAACTCAACGGCATGGCGCTGCTCACCTGCCGCATAGAACGGATGGCGGACAGGGACTCGGCACTGAGTCCCTCCGATGAACTGACCGAAAGACCGTTGATCCCCATACTCTCCAATTCCTTTTCCACCGCCACCGTACCGATGCGACCGATGCAAAGAATCAGCACCACCATAGCGGTGCCGATGGCAATACTGCTGACCGTCAGCACCGTGCGCAGCCGCTTACGCCCCAGTGCGATCCACGCGCTGTGCCACACGCCCTTCATAAGGTCTCCTCCACGATGACTGCCGCATCGTCCGCGGCAATGCTTTCAGGATTCGTAACCACCTGCAACCCCAGCAGGTCTTCCTGAATCAGGATCCCTTCCCCTAATTGGGCCTTCATCGTTACCTCCTTTTGCTTAGCGATTCCGTCCTCCACGACATACACATACGACCGCTCCCCCTCGGTCAGCACCGCCTCATAGGGTAGCAACACCGCCTCCTGTCGCACGCCGGTGACGATACAAGCCTTGGCAGAGAGTCCCAAGCGCAGGGAAGCATCCACCTGCCCTTCTTCCAGTGTGATGACTCCTTCCACCACGGTGCCGCTGTTGCCGCTTTGGGCCGTAGCGGCAATATCCGTCAGTGTTCCTTTGTACTGCGCTTTCTTGAATCCGTCCCCCGTCACCCGCACGCTTAGTCCGGTTTTCAGCGACGGCAGATCCCGCTCCCGTATGGCAATACGCACCTGCACATCCCGATCCGGCGCAATGACGGCGCAAGGGGTACCCTGCGCCAATTCCTTTCCCACCGTCGCCGTAACTGCCGTAACAACGCCGTCCTGAGGGGCGGTCAGCTCCTCTTCCATGGCCGCCAACACCATTCGTTGGGCCGGATCCTCGATCCGCTCCCCCGTGGCCTCACGGTCGATGACCGCCAACACATCCCCTTGCTTGACCCGTTGCCCTACCTGTGCTTTCACCTCTCCGATGACGCAGGAAACGGGAGCAAATACGCCGCTCTGCCCACCGCATTCCACCACACCGGAACAGGTCACCGTGTGCTCCACCCGCTGTGCCGTCACCGTCACCGTCTGCACCGTTACGGGGGCGGCCGGGCGCGCGTTCACCACCACCGCCGTCACCGCCGTTCCCAAGACCGCCGCCAAACCGATCCACCACCGCTTTTTCATAGCCGTCACCTCTCTTTTTTACTTCGTTCTAGTGTGAGAAAAAAGGCGGTGCTTTATGTGCCGCAATCGGTTGTGGCGGTTTTTACCAAAAAAAGAAAAGGCCCACGGCACCGTGAGTGCCGTGGGCAACCAATGGTTTATTACTTCAAGGTGGGATCTTCGATAATGCCGGTGAACAGCACGGCGCCGTCCGCACCGGTGACCGCAAACATAAAGGGGCGATCGGCGGTGAAGTAGATCAGCGGTCGGGCACGGGTGGTGGTGCTCGTTCCCTTCATAGCAACAGTAACGCCCGTGTAGGCGGCGGCCTTGACGCCTTCTTCTTTGGTAATGACCCGCACGGCGTGAGAGATACCCGTGATATAAGCGTAACTATCCTGCCCTAGCAAGGAGGACATATCCGCTTTCTGTACATCAAACAGGTCGGTGACTCCCAAGGATTGCAACTCCTTTTTGAGATCCACGCGACTGGTGAAATCAAACTTAGGGACCGTGGTAACCAAATCACAGAGAATCTTTTGGGGACCGCCGGTCTCGGTGATCATCCCCAGCACGTCACGATTGGAGGGAAGCTGTTCCACGGGATAATCCTTATCCGGCAGAATATACCACATGCTGAACCCCCCGTTCATAGGACGGTTGATAGCGATATAGTCATCGGTTTTCCAGTAGTACTCCCGCTCCGCAGAATCGTACATAAAATCACATTTGACCATATCATTCATAGTGTCAAAGTACCTCACATCGGTTCTTTTCGGGTTAAATTCTTCTTCCCAAGTGGCGTTGAAATACACCGTGTTGACCAGCGAAGCGACACCGTTTGCAGGCAATTTTTCCTGCATCGCCTGCTCTTTGAGCAGACCACCGGTATTGTCGTTGAGCCATTTCTGCAAACGGGCATCGTAGGCGGAACTGCCCATTTTACCGCTGAATACCGAGGCATAATAATCCTCGCTCAGACGGCGGACCGTCTCATCCACATATCCGGAACTATAATTATCGTTGAGCCAAAGGGAGTTGGCCAGCAGGCACTCAGCGCCCTGCTTTGTGCTATACAGACTGTTCCACAAGGCCGCCGTCTGTCGGCTGAGGCTATCCACATCCGTTGCCCCCAACAGATCCAGCACCTGCTGACGGGAATCCCCCGCCGCCGACTCAGCCAGCATGGCCATCGCCAGATACACGCTGATGGGAGAACAAATGCGGTTTTCACCCGCTTCTCCGGTCAGGAACTGAGGCAGCACCTGCTGATAATAAGCAGTCAATCCGTTGGTGTAACCGTCGTACACGCGGGACATATCCGCTTTATATGCCGCTTGCGCCACCGTGACGTTCTCCACCTGCACGGCGGTAGTGGTGCCACTCGTAGGCGACACCGTGGTGGTCGTGGTGGTCGTGGTGGTGGTAACAGTAGTTGTGGTGGTGGAGGTGGTAGTCTGAGCCCAGTCATGAAGCAGTCCACATGTAGTACCACCGGTGGTTCTCTGTGAAGAAGGAGCATCAATGCTACCGATCGTCGAACCGCCCGTAGCAATGATGCTTTCCGTGGTATCCTCCACCGTGGTGCTTTCCTCGGTGGTGTCGCCGCTATCGGTGACGGTCGTAGTGGTAGAAGCCGTCGTGGTGGTAGACACCGAGGATGCCTCCTCCGACGGCAGAGGAACACTCTCATCGGGGATGGGACTGCGCTGGCCGCAGGCCATCACCGACACACACAAACACAGACAAACAACCCATACGCTGATTCGTTTCATAGACATCCTCCTTTACGCCTTTTCCGTATCTTCATTCTAGCACAAACGGAAAAACCTGAAATTATTTTTGGGGAATGCTTTGACTCACACTACCCTTCTACCACTATACACGGAAAACAAAGCGGGTTGGTTACAAAAAAATGCAAAAAAAATCAACCGCTGCACCGCAACGGCTGATTTTTTCTTACACAAACTTGGTTTCTTTAATGTCCAACGTGTCAGCAACGGGGACGGACAACTGTTCCAGCACCTCTTCGGGGGTGGTCGCCACCGTCAGCAGGAACAGGCTCCCGGGCTTCATAAACTTTTCTTCCACCGTAAAGCGGAGCATCTCCAACAAGCGGTCGTAATAGCCGCCGATGTTGTAAACAATGATGGGCTTGTTGTGCCGACCCAACTGTTTGAGGGTATACATCTCAAAGAACTCCTCATAGGTGCCGATGCCGCCGGGGGTGACGATAAAAGCGTCCGAGCGCTCATCCATGATCTGCTTACGCTCACGCATAGTATCGGTATACACCATCTCGTCGCAATGCTCATAGAGAATGCCGTCCACTTTCAGGAAAGAGGGCACCACCCCCACGATATAGCCGCCGCCACGGGTCATCCCCCGTGCCGCCGCCCCCATCAGACCGGCGCCGCCGGCACCGTAGACCAGACTGTGGCCCGCCCGTGCCAGGGCTTCACCCAATGCCTCGGTGTCGGTGATATACTCCTGCGCGATTTGGGTGCTGGACGCACCGTATATACATACATTCATCGGTCTATTTCTCCTTTTAATTCATCTGCCAGGCGGCACATCCGTTCTTTATCCACTTTGCACACCCGTCGGTCGTAACTGACAAGGCCGTTGGTCTCATCCTCCACGTCCGATAACTGGGTATACACCGCACCGCACAGCCCCTCTTTGACCGCCGGAATGACCTCCGTAAGGTACAATCGTTCCACATCGTCCATATACTTGGCAGCATCATCATAAAGGCGATAGCCGTAGGTCTTTTCCGTGTTGGCTACGTGCCCCTGCGGCTTGTAGGAATAGCCGCCGAACTCGGACAGGAACACCGGTTTGTGCCCTTTGCGGAAACGGAAGGGCTTAAAATACACGTGCTCACTGATCACGTCACTCTCCGCCCCTTTGAACCAGCCGGAGGCGGTGTCAATAAAGCGGGTGGGATCCAACTGCCGCAGGCGGCGGTACATCCCCTCGCTGTCAAATTGACCCCACCCTTCGTTGAAAACAGTCCATCCCACAATGCAGGGGTGCTCCTTTAACTGCCGCACCGTCTGTTCCATCCCCGCCTCAAAGGCGGCGCGGGTGGCGGCATCCCGATGCCAATACTTATCCCCCAGTCGTTTCAGCCCCACCGTGGGCAGCGCCGTGTCACGGAAAAAGGAATAATCGCCGTTATTCACCATATCCTGCCACACCAACATCCCCAACCGATCGCAATCGTAATAAAACTGCTCCGGCTCGATCTTGATGTGCTTGCGCAGGGTGTTAAAGCCCAGCTTTTGCATCGCCTGAATATCCCACGCATAGCCGTCGGGGGTAGCCGGAGTGAATAAGCCGTCACTCCAATATCCCTGGTCCAGCACCGCATGGAAAAACACGGGTTTTCCGTTCAGACACAAGCGAGGCACGCTGTCCACCATCTCGGTGGTGAGAGTGCGCACGGCAAAATAGGACCGCACGCAGTCCGCACCGGCGGTTACCATATATTCATAAAGATAGGGGTCCTCAGGGCACCACAAACGAGGGTTGGACAAGGCAATATGCGCCTCACCGTCCACCAAAGGAAAGGTTTGCTCCCCCTCAGGAGTGGTGACGGTAACGGTACCCTGTGCCACACCGGCGGCATAGACGGTGACCCTCGTCCCATCCACAGCGGTACTGAGATAGCGCACATAGGTGGCGGGAACGCTCTCCAACCACACGGTCTGCCAAATGCCCGACACGGGCGTATACCACATACCGCCCCGTTTATGACACTGCTTGCCATAGGGCAGCGTAGTATCCGGCAGGTGATCCGTCACTTGGATCACCAATACATTTTCTTCCGACAGATGGTCCGTAATATCCACGGTGATGGGGTCGTATCCGCCTGCATGCTTCCCCACGTAGGTGCCGTTGAGATAGATGCGGGTGATCTGATCCGCCGCACCGATATGCAGCAGCACCCGCTCCTTCACAAATCCTTGGGGCAACGAAAAAGAGCGGCGATACCATAAGACGGCATCGGTTGCCGTTACCTCCCCGATGCCCGACAGCAAGCTCTCGGGGCAAAAGGGTACACGAATGCGGCGGGGATATGCCGTGGGTACACCTTCACCGTCGTTGACGGCAAAATCCCACCAGCCATTGAGGCATAAGTAGGAATCCCGCCGCATTTGGGGGCGGGGGTACGTCTCCCACGGCACGCGGGCTTCGTCTGCCGCGAGGGCTTCGCCGTCCACGGTGTAGAGAGGGGTCAGCTTATCCTTCTTCACGGACGGCACCTCCCTTTTTCAGTCGAAGCACCAGCCAAAGAGCCATCCATACAAACACCGCCGCCACACCTGCCGCCAAGAAAATATTGACGTTGGGAACGAAAGAAGCGGTGCCGTCGTTATTGATGATCGTATCGGCGTTTTTCAGCACGGCGGCGCCGATGGCGGGTCCGATAATTCCGGGGATGAGCACCTGCGCCACAATGCGCAGGCCCTGAAACATACCCGCTTTTTTCTCGGGGGTATGGTCGCGGAGCATGGCACCGAACACCGCCATACCCGCCAGATAACCCGTCATCATCAACAAAGAGCCCACAAACACCCACACCGTGGCGCGACTCACATACAGCACCCCATAACCCGCCATCAAGAGTGCCAACGCAGGCATCACGGAACGGGCGAAGCCGAAACGGTCATACAGCCGTCCGTAAAAGGCGGTGATCACCGAAGCGACGATGATGGCGGGCGCCATGATCAGCACATAGTCGGTCATCCCCAAAGAAACGCTGTAATAGAGGATAAGGTAAGGCATAAAGATCTGAATGGAGATGCCAAATACCGCAAAGGCCAGCAGAGTGGCATACAATACGGGGTTGTGCCGCATCACCGAAGGACGGAAGCCGTACACGATATTGCGGAAATAGTGCCGATTCTCGGGGATCGCCACCGTCCGATCCTCAATGAGGAACAGACCGAGAACACCCATGAGCACCACCAGTCCCCCGATAATGAGGAAGATGGTGGTCCAACTGGATGCCAAGGAAAGATCAAAGGACATAAAGCCGCCGAACACCACTAAGATCGCCACCAAAGGCATCATGGCGTTGATGCCCTCCGCGGCACCCCGATTGGTATGATCGGTGGAATCGGTGAGCCACGCATTAAAACACGCATCGTTGGCGGAAGAGCCAAAAAAGGTCATCACGCAATCCAGAATAATCACCACCGTCACGCCCAAGGCCGCCGTGGACACCGCCGGAAACAACACTCCCAGCACGTCGGTGCGCACCAAAGAAAATGCGGCAATAGACAGACCCCACAACAGATAACCGCCGCAGATAAAGGCCTTGCGGTGACCGATCTTATCCGACAGGGCACCGATGAGCAGGGTGGTGACCGTGGCCGCCACCGCGCTGGCGCTGACCATGGCGGAAATAGCCGAGGCGGAGGCGTGGAACATCTGGTAGATGAACACATTGAAGTACATATTCTCCACCACCCAGGCCACCTGACCGGTGAGCCCGAAAATCACCAGCGCCAGCCAAAAGCGGGCAGATTGTTTGGTTCGTTGCATAAGGATCCCTCTTTTCTGCGGATTTCAGTGTTAGTGTATCATAAAGAAGTGGGTGATGCAAGACAGGAGATCATCCTTTACCCTGCTGGTCCGTTTCTCGACGTTTCCAAGCAAGGAACGCATACAGATCGTTGACCAAAAACATACCAAAGCAGGCGATCATAGGGGTAAAGCCGCTGTCCTTTACAGAGGCAAGAATCCATAAGATCACCAGCACAACGTCATTGAGGGCATACCCCACCGCATAGTAAGAACTGCGGTGATAGGTAAGATACGCCGCCACAAAGCTGGTGGTCACCGACAGAATACTGAACGGGAGATGGGGGGTATCCAGCCACCACAGCACCAGTCCCAGCACAGTGGTTACCACTACTGTCAGCACCACTAACCGGATCCACTGACGGCGGTGAAGGCGGGCGATCTCCACCTGTGCGGTGTTGCCCTCATAGGGGTGGCGGAGCCAACTGAACACCGCCAACACTGCCATAGGAAGGGTCATACACAGGTATGTGATCATCTCTCCGTAGTAGCGAAAATGCCACGAGGTGATGCCGTACAGGATGCTGAATACCACCGTTAGTATTTGTCCCCACACGTCCCCCTTGGCCATAAAGATCAGCGCCACCACCCCAATGAGAGACCCCAAGCGGGTGGAAAGAGCGGAGTCCCGTACCAAGGCGTTACTGAGTCCTACCACGAACAAAGACACGGACAACAGCAGCCAGTCCTTGCGATTCAGTTGTGAAAACGGATTGCGCCACATAGTTTTTTCCTTCCTCAAAAAAGCACCCACTCATCTCACGAGAAATGGGTGGGTGTCACTTGTATTTTATACTTTATACGCCTTACAGAATACCTCAACATACCGATCGATGGCGTCGTCAATGGCCTTGATAGCGGCAGTACGGTCGGCCACCTCATCCACGGCGGTGGGTTTGTTCTCCAGATTCTTATACACCGTGAAGAAATGGCGCATTTCATCGAACACGTGTCGCGGCAAATGATCGATGTCGGAATATACGTTGTAATTGGGGTCGTTGTAAGGGATCGCCACGATCTTTTCATCGTTCTGACCGTTGTCGATCATATTGATCATTCCGATGGGATAGGCGCGCACCAGACTCATAGGCTCCAACGCCTCAGAGCACAGAAGCAGTACGTCCAAAGGATCCCCGTCGTCTCCGTAGGTGCGGGGAATAAAGCCGTAGTTGGCGGGATAGTGGGTAGAGGTATACAAGATACGGTCCAGCATAATCAGACCGGTCTCCTTGTCCAACTCGTATTTCTTACGACTGCCCTTAGGAATCTCGATAACGCAGACAAAATCCTCCGGTTGGATCCGCTTGGGATCAATATCGTGCCAAATATTCGACATAACAATCACTCCCTTGTGTCCACAGTGTAGCACAATGACCGCCCGATGTAAAGGGCTTTATTTTTCCAAATAAGTGGGATTAAAGGAAGCCGGCAACAGCTCCCCCAGTGTGTATTCGGTGTAGTGACCCTCACCGGTCACCACCAACACAGGGAACTCCGGCGGGCAAAACTCCGCCAACACCTGACGGCAAACCCCGCAGGGCGGAAAGGCGCCACTGAGCACTCCACCCTTACCACCGGCCACCGCCAACATCGCGAAGGCTCGCTCCCCCTCGCTGACCGCCTTGAACACAGCGGTGCGCTCGGCGCACACGGTGGGAGTATAGGAGGCATTCTCAATATTACACCCTGTATACACCTTGCCCTCTGCGGTGAGCAGAGCCGCCCCTACCTTGTAGCCGGAATAAGGGGCGTAGGCCGACTTCATCGCCGCCACGGCGGCGGCACATAAATCTTTACGATTCATTACCCTTCTCCTTCCTAATACGGGGCCACACACTCTCCCCTGCTCCGTCATAGGCAACCCCCAAGTAATCCGCCACGGTGGCGGCAACATCCGCATAGGTGGAGCGGGTACCCAGATTGACGGGGCGCACCCGCTGACCGAACATCAGCAGCGGCACGTATTCGCGGGTGTGGTCGGTATGGGCATCCCCCGGGTCACACCCGTGATCGGCGGTGATGAGCAGCAGGTCATCCTCTTTCATCAGTCCCACAAAAGTAGGCAACCACTGGTCAAAGGCGGAAAGTGCCGCCCCGTAGCCGTCCACATCCTGACGGTGTCCGTACAGCATATCAAAATCCACCAAATTCACAAAGCAAAGGCCCTCGAAATCGGTTGCTACCGCCTCCAAGGCCGCCGCCATACCCTCACTGTTGCCATGGGTCAGGGTAGTGCGGGTAATTCCCCGACCGGCAAAAATGTCGTAGATCTTGCCCACACCCCAAACGGTCTGTCCCGCCCCGCTCACCGCATCCACCAGCGTTTTTGCGGGAGGAAGCAGGGAGAAATCCCGTCGATTGCCCGTGCGGACAAAGTGGGGGGCTTGCCCTTCAAAGGGACGGGCGATGACCCGTCCCACCCCGTGCTCCCCCTGCAACAGCTCGCGGGCCGCACGGCAATAGGCATACAGTTGCTCCGGCGGCACCACGGCTTCGTGGGCCGCGATCTGGAACACGCTGTCCGCCGAGGTATAGACGATCAAGTCGCCGGTGCACAGATGTTCCTCCCCATAATCGGCGATGACCTGCGTGCCCGAATAGGGTCCGTTGCACAATACACCCCGTCCCACGGCGGCGGAAAAAGCCCCTATCACCTCTGCGGGGAAGCCGTTGGGATAGGTGGGAAGCGGAGCATCCGAAATCACACCGGCGATCTCCCAATGACCGATGGTGGTGTCCTTGCCTGCGGAGCGTTCCGCCAACCGCGCCACAGCGGCGGTGGGCGCAGACACCTTGGGGAGATAATCCTGCCCGTCAATGTGTCCCAGCCCCATCTGCAACAGATGCTCTATGTGACAAGCCGAAGAAGAATAGACACGCCGCAAGGTGTGACAGTCTTTATCTCCGAAGGAGGCCGCATCCGGTAGGGCGCCGATACCGCAGGAATCCAACACAATCAGAAACACTCGTTTCATAGTGTCCCTCCCATCAGCCTAAACGGGTAGCGGTTTTCAATGCCAACTCCATCATTTGCGTGAAAGAGGTCTGACGCTCCTCGGCAGTGGTGGCCTCTCCCGTGAGAATGTGATCCGACACGGTGCAAATAGCCAGTGCCTGCTTACCGGCGCGGGCGGCATTCATATACAGCGCCGCCGCTTCCATCTCCACCGCCAGCACCCCCATCTTGCTCCACGCCTCGTTGGCTTTCGCCCCGTTATCCGCATAGAAGGTGTCGGAGGACAGCAGGTTGCCCACGTGGGTGGGCAGTCCCATCTCAGCCGCAATATCGGCACACAGCCGCAACACGGGATAGCTGGCGATGGGCGCATAGGTGCCGCTCAGACCGTACTGAGAGGCATAGGCGGAGTTGGTGCAGGCACCCTGCCCCAGCACCACATCCCGCACCTTAAGCTGTGGAGAAAGGGCGCCGGCAGAGCCCACACGAAGGATGGTCTGCACATTAAAGAAGTGAAACAGTTCGTAGGAATAAATGCCCATAGACGGCATTCCCATACCGCTGGCCATCACCGACACGGGCACCCCCTCGTACACACCGGTATACCCCTGTACCCCCCGCACGTTATTCACCAAACGGGCAGAGGTCAGATATTGCTGGGCAATAAACTGTGCCCGCAACGGATCGCCGGGCATCAGCACCGTAGGTGCAAAGTCCTGCGGGGTTGCCTTGATATGAGGAGTGGGATAATTTGCCATGTCTTTCACCCTTTCTGTTTAATAAAACGGTTTATGCAAAGAACGTGGTATAAATGCCGTGAGCCCACAGGGCCAATAAGACGATGGGCAGGATATATTTACAGTAAAAGCACAGTGCCTGAGGGAAACGGATGCCGTGACCGGTATTGACCTCCTCCATAAACTTTGTCCATCCCCACCCTTTTTTATTACGGGTGCAGAACAAAACGTAAACCAAAGAACCCAAAGGCAGGATGTTATTGCTGATAAGGAAATCCTCCAGATCCAGCACCGTGGAACCCGCCCCCAGCGGCTGGAAACCGGACAGCACATTGAATCCCAATGCGCAAGGGAGGGACAAAAGAATCACCGCCACGCCGTTGACAAGACAGGCCTTGCGGCGGCTCCATCCCCACATATCCATGGCGAAGGAGAGGAGATTTTCAAACACCGCTGTCACGGTGGACATAGCGGCAAAGATCATAAACAGGAAGAACAAACTGCCCCAAATACGACCGCCGCTCATAGAACGGAACACCTGAGGCAAGGTCTCAAACAGCAGACCGGGACCCGCCGCCGGATCAATGCCGTAGGCAAAGCAGGAGGGAATCACGATTAGTCCCGCCATAAATGCCACGAAGGTATCGAGGGCGGCAATGGACACGCTCTCCCCCAGCAGACGGCGGTCCTTGCCGATATAACTGCCGAAGATCGCCATACTGCCCATACCGATGGACAGGGTAAAGAAGGCCTGCCCCATAGCGGCAAAGACTACCTCACCGATTCCCTGCTCCGTCATACGACGAAAATCCGGTATCAAATAATACCGCAGGCCTTCTCCCGCTCCCGACAGGGTCACCGCCCGCACCGCCAACACGGAAATGATGCCCAACAGCGCCATCATCATCACCTTATTGACCTTTTCCACGCCTTTTTTAAGACCGAAAGAGCATACGGCAAACCCCAGCACGGTGGACAACGCCATAAAGCCGAGCATCGTCCAAGGGGAGCTCAGCATCGTCGCAAACTGTCCCTGCACCTCTTCGGCGGTGCCTGCGGAAAAATCTCCACGCACCATTTTGAGAAAGTAAGCGAACATCCAACCGCACACGGTGGTATAGAACATCATCAGCAGGTAGTTGCCGGCCAGACCCACCCAACCGAATACGTGCCAGCGGGTGCCCTTGGGTTCCAATTCCTTAAAAGAACAAACCAGGCTCTTCTGACTGGCGCGACCCACCGCAAACTCCATCGACATAATGGGGAGCCCGAAAAGGAGCAAAAAAGCCAAGTAGATCAGCAAAAAGGCCGCGCCGCCGTATTGCCCCACGATGTAGGGAAAGCGCCATACGTTACCCAGACCGATGGCGCATCCCGCCGAAATCAAAATAAAACCCAAGCGGGAACCGAACTTTTCCCGTTCCATAGTTATCTCTCCTAAACCATCTTAGTGTCCGCGCAGATCGGTATCCAGCCAATCCCGCGCCCAAGCGGGAGCGTCGCCCCACGCATACAGTATGTAATGACTTCCCTCTTCCAACGAAGAGTGAAATCCCACATTCCCCATCAGGAACTCTCCGCCGGGACGGATCTCACTGCCCATCTGTGGCTCTACACAAAACGCAAAGTCCTCCGTTTGATAGGAAGAATAAAACTCTTCCAGCTCGCTCAGACTTTGGTCACTTTCCAGCAATACCGCGCCAAAATACTGCATTCCGTTTCCACTGCCGATGATCTTGCCCGCCACCGAAGTGGATTCGATGCGCTGGGTATCGGAGGGCAGAGGAAGCCTTTTGAGCCGATTTTCCACACCCAGCGCAATGGCATTGTTGGCTACCGGCACCACCAGAGCAAACAATAGCAAAAACACCGCCACGGCAATCATTACCACACGGATGATCCGCCGCATTTTATTCTTATGTTTGTCGCTCAGTGCCATAACGGAGCCTCCTTACCCGCTCTTTATTCTTATTTTATCATACTTCCTGCCACGACGCAACCGCTAATTGGAGAAAACCCTCCGCCGCTTGATTGCGACAGAGGGTCATCATTTCAATCCAGCGTTTTGTATCCCTTTGCTTCTACGGCGGCCCGCAGTACCGTCTCCTCCACCTCTTCGGAGAGGGTCACGGTGGCTACACCCGCCAACCGATCCGCCACCGCCTCGGTGACACCGGGAATCTCCTCCAAGGCTTCCTTGACATGGGCCTCACAGTGAGCGCACATCATACCTTCTACTTTGATCTCTTTTTTCATAGTATCTTCCTCCTTACGATGTTGATAAGAACAAGTCTCTTTTTCCATACGGAACCAACTCAGGCGCAATGTATTGGTCATCACGCAGAAACTGGACAGGCACATGGCCGCCGCCCCAAAGGCGGGGCTGAGCTGCCATCCCAACGCGGGAATCAACAATCCCGCCGCCAAGGGAATGCCCAGAACATTGTAGAAAAAGGCCCAAAACAGATTCAGCCGAATGTTGCGCAACACCGCCCGACTCAGCCGAATGGCGGCGGCTACATCCGTCAGGCGGCTGTGCATCAGCACAACGTCCGCCGCGTCAATAGCAATGTCCGTACCGGCACCGATGGCCATGCCGATATGGGCGCGGGTCAGGGCCGGCGCGTCGTTGATGCCGTCACCCACCATCACGGTGATCCCCGTTTCCATCCACCGACGGATGTGCGCCTCTTTATCCTGAGGCAACACCCGAGCGATCACTTCATCCACACCCACTTGCTCACCGATGGCGCGGGCAGTTCGCTCGTTGTCGCCGGTGAGCATCACCACCCGCAGACCCATGGCTTTGAGTTGTGCGATGGCGGCGGGACTGTCCTCCTTGATGGTATCCGCCACGGCGATGATACCTAACAGCCGCTCCCCTGCCGCAAAGTACAGAGGTGTTTTCCCCTGAGCCGACCAAACATCTGCCTTGCGAAGCAGTTCAGCAGGAACGACCGCATACTGTTCGATCAGCTCTCGATTGCCTCCCACTGCCTCTATGCCGTCCACGATAGCGGTCACCCCATGACCGGTCAACACACGAAAATCCTCCACCGCGGCGGTAGGCACTCCCTTGTGTTCAGCGAAGCGGCGCACCGCCGCCCCTAAGGGGTGTTCGCTGTCACGTTCCAAGGCATAGGCTACCCGCCACAGCGCCGTTTCATCCGTCATCGCCAGCACATCCGTTACCTGAGGTTGTCCCGCGGTGACGGTGCCCGTCTTATCCAACACCACGATCTGCGCCCGACCGGTCTGCTCCATGGCAGCGGCGGTCTTAAACAACACCCCGTGACGGGCACCCAGCCCGCTCCCCACCATAATGGCCATGGGGGTAGCCAGCGCCAACGCGCAGGGGCAACTGATGACCAGCACGGAGATACCCCGCGCCAAAGCAAAACCTGCCGTCTGACCGACACACAGCCAAGCCAAGGTAGTGACCAACGCGATGCCCAATACCACCGGCACAAACACACCGGCCACTTTATCCGCGATCTTGGCAATGGGTGCTTTGGTGGCGGCGGCCTGCTCCACCATACGAACGATCTGGGAGAGAGTGGTCTGCTCCCCTACCCGTGTGGCACGGCAGCGCAACACCCCCGTGTGATTGAGCGTAGCCGAGGACACTACATCCCCTACTCTCTTATCCACCGGTATGCTCTCACCGGTGAGGGCAGACTCGTCGACAGCACTCTGTCCCTCCATCACCACGCCGTCCACCGGCACGGTGTCACCGGGGCGTACCAGGAAGGTGTCTCCCACCGCTACCTGCGCCGCAGGAACGATACGCTCTTCCCCGTTCACCAGCAGCACGGCGGTACGGGGCGCCAATTCCATCAGTCCTCGCAAAGCATCGGTGGTGCGCCCTTTGGCACGGGCCTCCAACATTTTGCCGAAGGTAATGAGGCTGAGAATCATCGCCGCGGACTCATAATACAGATCGTGAAGGCCTCCTGTTTGTCCATTCCCCGTAATCATCGCAAACAAGACGTAGGTGCTGTAAACAAAGGCCGCAGACGAGCCCAAGGAAACCAAGGTATCCATATTGGGAGCACCGTGAAGCGCACTCTTTACACCATTGAGGAAAAAGGCCTGATTGATCACCATTACGATGATGGCCAGGAGCATCTGCGCCAACCCCAAGGCGACGGGATAGTCTGCCAAAAAAGGCGGCAAGGGCCAACCGAACATAGTATGCCCCATAGATAGGTAGAGTAACACCGCCAAAAAGCCCACGGACACCAACAAACGGCGAAGTAAGGGGCGGGTGGCATCCGTTTCTGCTTTTTTCTCAGTAGGGACAGCCCTTGCCGTTTCCCCCATCGGCGTGGCGCCGAATCCTACTTTTTGCAGGCCATACGCCACCTCTTCGGGGGTCACCGTACCCTCTACGGTCATTGAATTGGTGAGCAAACTGACAGAACAGCTCTCCACACCCGCCAAGGCACGCACCGTCTGTTCTACCCGCGCGCTACACGCCGCGCAGGTCATTCCGGTCACACGATACTGGGTCATTGTCTCACCTCATCAATTTCTGCAAAATATCCAAGAGTTCATCCACCGCTTCCTCTCGTCCCTCACGGATATCCCGCGTGACACAACCGCGGATGTGATTGCCCAACAGCTCCTTATTAAAGCTGTTCATCGCCGCCGTCACCGCCGCCGACTGAGTCAATATGTCGGTGCAATAAGCATCGTATTCGATCATACCGCGGATGCCGCGGATCTGCCCCTCGATACGACTGAGACGGTTGATCAGCTTCTTGCGCTCTTCCTCTGAGCGCACGGTCTGTTGCGGATGGCAACAAGTCTTTTCTTGCATCACAATCACTCCTTTGTTTTCAGTATATACCCCTAGGGGGTATTTGTCAAGAGAAAAATCACCGCCGTCTCAATAGAAAACGGCGGTGCGGATGTTATTCAAATAAGGGAGTGGACAAATAGCGGTCACCGGCATCGGGTAACAGCACTACCAAGGTCTTATCTCTGTTTTGGGGGCGGGCGCTGATGCGCTGCGCCGCCACCAATGCCGCGCCGCCGCTGATACCGCACAGCACGCCCTCTTTAAGGGCCAGTTGCCGTGCCGCGGCGTAGGCCTCCTCCTCGGTGACGGTAACAACTTCGTTGTATATCTCCGTGTCCAACACAGAGGGAACAAAGCCGGCGCCGATTCCCTGCAAGCCGTGGGGACCGGCCTGCCCGCCCGATAAGACGGGAGAGGCGGCGGGTTCCACCGCCACCACTTGTAAGCGGGGGTTCTGTTCTTTCAGATACCGTCCCGCACCGGTGAGGGTGCCGCCGGTTCCCACCCCTGCCACAAAGATCTCCACGGCGCCCTCGGTGTCCTGCCAGATCTCGGGACCGGTGGCGGCATAATGAGCCGCCGCATTGGCGGGATTATCAAACTGGGAGGGTATAAAACTGTGAGGGATCGACTGGGCCAGTTCCTTTGCTCTGCGGATGGCACCGTCCATTCCCTCCTCGCCGGGGGTGAGCACCAACTCCGCCCCGTAGGCGGTGAGGAGACGACGACGCTCCGCGCTCATGGTCTCCGGCATCGTGAGCAGGACCCGATACCCCTTCACCGCCGCCACCGCCGCCAGACCGATGCCGGTGTTGCCGCTGGTAGGCTCGATGATGGTAGAGTCGGGAAGCAGCAGACCCTGTTCCTCGGCGGCGCGGATCATTGCCGCTGCCACCCGATCCTTGGAACTGCCTGCGGGATTGAAGCCTTCCAGCTTGGCCAGCACCCGTGTCTCGGGAAACATCCGCTCCAAAGCCAGCAAGGGAGTACTCCCGATCAACTCTGTCATATTCTGTGCAATCGCCATATACGTCACTCCCCTCGAATGCTCAGAATTATACCATCCGTGACCTTGTCTGTCAAGGCGGAGAACATTGACAACCGCCCCCCTTCTATGCTATGATGATACCATCTTGATGTGAGGAGGTGCTCCCGTGAACGAAGCCTTTTCCCGTACCGCCATCCAACTGGGTGAACAGGCGGTAGAACGGTTGTCCGCCGCCCGCGTGGCGGTGTTCGGTATCGGCGGTGTGGGCGGTTATGTGGTAGAAGCCCTGACCCGTGCCGGCGTGGGAGCACTGGATCTCATCGACGACGACAAGGTGGCGCTGTCCAACCTGAACCGCCAGATCATTGCCACCTGCCACACGGTGGGTCAGTATAAAGTAGATGTGGCGGCGGCACGCATTGCCTCCATCAATCCTGAGGCCGTGGTAACGACCCACCGCACCTTTTATCTCCCCCAGACGGCGGACCAATTTGACTTGTCCTGTTACGATTACATCGTAGATGCCATCGACACCGTGGCCGGCAAGCTGGCGCTGGTAGAGGGTGCCCACGCAGCGGGGGTACCCATCATCAGTTGCATGGGGGCGGGAAACAAACTGGATATTACGGCCTTCCGTGTGGCGGATATCAGTAAGACCACCGTTTGTCCCTTGGCCCGCGTCATGCGAAAGGAACTGGGGCGGCGAGGGATCAAGCACCTGAAAGTGGTCTACTCCACCGAAGATCCCTTGGTTCCTGCTGAGACCGCGGACACCGCCCCCGCCCCCGAAACTGACACCCGACCGGCACAAAAACGCGCCAAACCCACCCCCGGCAGTAATTCCTTTGTTCCGGCGGCGGCGGGTCTTATTCTGGCCGGCGAGGTCATTCGGGATCTCACCGGTTACGGACGATAAGTCAACTTTATGAAAAGAGGAACGCGCTTATGCATCTGCAAGAATCCGGACAAATGTATCTGGAAACCATTTTGGTTCTGAGCAAACAACTGCCCGCCGTGCGCAGTATCGATATTGTGGAGCATATGGGGTATTCCAAACCCAGTGTGAGCCGTGCTATGAGTCTGCTGAAAAACGGCGGCTTTATTCGTGTGGATGAGGACGGATATATTACCCTGACCGAGGAAGGCCGAGAGGTGGCGGAAACCATCTTTGACCGTCATACCGTACTCACCCAAGCACTCATTCAGCTGGGTGTGGACCGTGAGACTGCCGACGAGGATGCCTGTAAGATCGAACACGCCATCAGCGACAAATCCATCCAAGCCATCAAGAAGTTTCTTAATAATATAACGTAAGGGCGTTTCCCTTTACAGATGATAGACCCCCGAAGCCACGCGGTTTCGGGGGCTTTTGTTTGACAGAATCAACAAAAAAGGTCTACCTCTTTTCGGCCTGAAAAGAGGTAGACCTGAAAGGGCTTTCTTACCGTCCCAAACAAGCGGCGCCCACGATACCGGCGTCGTTGCCCAGTTGTGCCACGCACAGCTTGGTCTGCTTAACCGAATATTTGCTGTACCGCTCTTCTTCGATCAGCTTTCGCACCGGCGCCAGCAGATTTTCACCCTGATTGCATACACCACCGCCCACACACAGAATGTCGGGCTGGAAGATGTTGATGACATTGGACAGACCACAAGCCAGATACTTGACGTACTGATTCACCACAGCCTGCGCCGCGGCATCCCCCTGCTTAGCAGCCTCAAAACAGACGCGACCATCCACTTTGTTGATGTCGCCGCATACCTGCTTCCACATCAGGCTGTCGCGGTCCGCTTCCATGGCCGCCTTAGTTTGACGGATCAGCGCCGTGGCGGAGGCATAAGTCTCCCAGCAACCGTGGCGACCGCAAGTACAGGGCTCACCGTCCACGACAATAACCATATGACCCAACTCAGCGCCCGCATAGTTGGAGCCACTATATATCTTGCCGTCCAGCACAATACCACCGCCCACGCCGGTGCCAAGAGTGATGCACACACTCTTGCCAGCACCGCGGGCTGCACCGGCCATCACCTCGCCCAGAGCCGCCGCATTGGCATCGTTCTCAATATACACGGGCAGACCGGTCTTTTCCTTCATCGCGGGACCCAGCATCACGTGATTAAACCGCAGGTTGTTGGAATATTCCACCTCTCCGGTCTCTACGTTGCAGGTGCCGGGGCAACCGATGCCCACATAAGCCACTTCTTCCTTACTCACGCCGCCCTGCTCCATTACCAGGAAGCACAGCGCCGCCATATCCTCGATGATCGCCATAGGATCGCGGGGCAGATTCGTCTTCACCTTAGCGGTGGTGAGAATCTTGCAGTTTTCATCCACCAGACCGGCCACAATGTTGGTGCCGCCCAAATCAATACCGATAGAATACATATCGAACACTCCTTTGTCAAGAATCACAGAGTCGACAGCAGAGCCGTAAAGCGGCCCTTTATCTCCACCTCACCCGCATCGGCAGGAAGGAAGAAGGTGTCGTAACGACCGAAAGCCTCACCGTCAATGGTGCCTTCCCCTTCCAGCACCAACACAGCGGTGAAGGAATCCGGAGTTCCCACGGTGACGGCACCGTCTGCTTTAAGCTCGGTCACGGTGAAATAAGAGCAGGTGGACACCTGAGTGAACACGCCGCCCTCCACGATCAACTGGGTGGGCTCTGCCGCATCAGCGGCGCGGGTCAAATCCGACACTTCCAGCGCCTTCTCCACGTGGAGAGGGCGGGTGTTGCCCTGAGCATCCCGACGACCATAGTCATACACGCGGTAAGTCACGTTGGAGTTCTGCTGGATCTCCGCGATCAGCAGACCCTTGCCGATGGCGTGAATCGTGCCGGAGGGGATGAAATAGCTCTCCCCCTTCTGCACCGGAACAAACCGCAGAATATCGGTCAAGGTGTTGGTACGGATGGCCTCTTCCATCTCGGCACGGGTCACATCCCGCTGGAAGCCATAGTAAATGCCGGCGCCCTCTTCCGCGTCCAAAATGTACCACATCTCGGTCTTGCCGAACTGACCCTCATTTGCCAGCGCATACTCATCGCTGGGGTGCACCTGCACCGACAGGTCACTGCGGGCATCGATCAGCTTGATAAGCTGGGGAAAATCCTTAAAGGAAGCCGCCTTAGCACCCAGTGCGGCAGGACCCGCCGCCGCCAACTTGTCCACAAAGGTAGTGCCGTCCGGCAGATAACTGGGGCCGTCGGGATGGGCAGACAGCACCCACGCCTCGGCGACGCAGTCCATATCCTTGACGCCGTACTCCGCCATCAGCTTGTTGCCGCCCCAGATATAATCTTTAAAAGAAGGGGTCAGTTTCCATACTTTGCTCATTGTATACACCTCAATCCGTTTTTGGCAGATCCTTCCTGCCATCCCTTTCATTTTAGCACACAAATCCCCATAGGTCAACGGAAAATATCCCTCTCTCCCCTAGAAACACAGGGTTTTTATCACTGATACACACGAATATAGTCGATTAAATACTCCTGGGGCAGGACGGTGTTTTCCTCATCGGGGCGTAGAGCCTCGTTGCGGTCACACAGTGCCGTGTTAATAAGAATGAAATGGGGCTTGTTGAAGCAACCCTTCATATCCTCGGTAATGGGAACGGTCACCTTGCAATCACCGTCAAAAAGCCACCGCAGTTCGGTTTCGGTCCATTCCAGACCGTAGATATGAAACTCGTCCGCCAATTTTTCCTCCGGCAACTGATAAAAACGGGTAATGCGCCCATTTTCGTCCCGCTCCTTGCTCTGCCAATGGAGGCTCATCACCAGCTCTCCGTTGGAGGCCTCTTCCTTGGTGCAAAAGATCTCCATAATGTCGATCTCACCACAATGGGGCCAGTCCACCACAGGGAAATTGTCCCCCATCAGCCAAAAAGCCGGCCACAAGCCCTTACTCCACGGGAGCTTGGCCCGCATCTCAATACGTCCATAGGTGAAACTATACTTTCCCAATGTATTAAGACTGGCAGAAGTATACTTGGCTCCCTTGTAGTTTTCCCGCAGGGTGACGATGTGCAACATACTGTCCTTCACATAGGCGTTGCAGGGACGGTCGGTGTAATATTGGGGCTCGTGATTGCGGATAAAGCCGATCTCATAGTCCCACAGGGTGCGGTCAACGTCATCTCCGTCAAAATGCTCCTCAAATACCAAACGATCAAAAGACATAAGATCCTCCTTAAACAGAAACCCCTCGTCGGACAGACGAGGGATTTCTGTTATATTACTGATAGACGCGGATATAGTCGATGATGTAGTGCTGGGGCAGGACAGTGTCCACATCATTGGGACGCTCGTCCTCGTTCCAGTCGGACAGCGCGGTGTTGATGAGGATGAAGTGGGGCTTGAAGAAGCAATCCTTCATATCCTCGGTGATGGGCTGGGTATGGAAGCATAGATCGTCAAAATAGAAACGGCACTCCTTCTCCTCCCACTCCACGGCATAAACGTGGAAATCGTCGGCAAACTTCTCGCCGGCGGGCAGATGGAACCAACCGGTGATGCAGTTGTGCTCATCGGTGCCCTTGGTCTGGAAGTGCAGGGTGGAGCGCATCTCACCATTAGTCTCAGGATCCTTGGTGACCGTGTTCTCCATAATGTCGATCTCACCGCAGTGAGGCCAATCCACCACAGAAATATTGTCGCCCAACGTCCAGAAGGCGGGCCAAATGCCTCTGGACCAAGGCAGCTTCGCACGCATCTCAATGCGGCCGTAGGTGCAGGAGAACTTGCCCTGCGTATTCAGGCTGGCAGAGGTGTACTTGGCACCCTTATAGTCCTCGCGCAGGGTGACGATATGCAGCATACTGTCCTCCACATACGCATTGCAGGGACGGTCGGTGTAATACTGGGGCTCGTGATTGCGGATGAAACCGATCTCAAAACCCCAATTATCGCGATTGATGGTATCGCCGTCAAAATGATCTTCAAAAATCAGTTTGTCAAATGCCATATTCGTATCTCCTTTTCAGGCTATTTCCCCTCTCTGCGCAAGGCAATCGGGTACGCTCTCAGTATAAAAAAATCCCCGCGGATTGTCAATAGATTTGGCGGGATTCAAAGAGGGACAGCCCTCTTATTTTCACAATTTAATTAAAATTATACATTTTCAAAATGAAATATTGATACAAAAAACGCCCCTGCAACCGCAGGGGCGTTTTTACACATTATTGATAAACGCGGATATAGTCGATGAGATACTCCTGAGGCAGGATGGTGTGCTCGTCATCGGGACGCTCGTTGTCGTTCCAGTCGGACAGAGCGGTGTTGACCAGAATGAACTGAGGCTTGTTGAAGCAACCCATCATATCCTCGGTCAGTTCGGCGCGGCGGGTCATCACATCGTCGAAGTACCAGCGAATCTCATTCTCCTCCCATTCCACAGCCCAGATGTGGAAATCGTCGCCGAAGCACTCGTAGGGAGAGCGATAGCGCTCGATGGAAGAGTGAATGTCATTGGCCTCCTTGGAGAAATAGTGCAGGCTCATGGTCTGCTCGCCGTTGGAGCCGGGGTCGTCCTCTTTGCCGATCATCTCCATAATATCCAGCTCGCCGCAACGAGGCCAGTTGACCACGGGGAAGTTCTCGCCCATCATCCAGAAGGCAGGCCACAAGCCCTTGGAATAGGGCAGTTTGGCGCGCATTTCCACGCGGCCGTAGAGGCAAGAATACTTGCCCAAGGTGTTGATGCTGCCGGAGGTGTACTTAGCGCCTTCATAGTCCTCTCGCAGAGTGACGATGTGCAACATACTGTCCTTCACATACACGTTGCAAGGACGATCGGTGTAATACTGGGGCTCATGGTTACGGATGAAACCGATCTCATAATCCCAAATGTCCCGATTCAGGGTATCCCCGTCAAAGTGATCCTCAAATACGATTTTGTCAAAAGCCATCCTGTGCGCCGTCCTTTCGGTTTATATTGCTTCAATTATACGGAAAACAGTGGAAAAAGTCAATAGAAAAAGGGAGAGTTGTGAAATCACAACTCCCGCCTGTCGCTATGCGCCTTTATGCTAAATAGGGCTTTTCACGCCCGTCCAAAAAATAGGTAAACCTATGAGGTGGCTCTACTATTTCATGCGCAAAAATTAAAAGGCCGACAAACGATGGGGTCGGTACAAAATTGTATACATCTTTCACTTCATCGTCCAATTCAATCTGCGATTTTCGAATCAAACAATATTTCTCCAGAATACTTACAATCTCTTTTGTCTTCTCCAAATCAATACCCAATTCTTTGACAAACAAATTCACTGTAAATGCTTTTTTGTTACTGCGTTTAAAAAGCATCAAAAAAGCATTGAAAACATCTTTATCCGAGAGATATTTAAATAACAAAGTATAATCAATGTTATCAAACAGTCCTAGCTGAACATCCTTTATTTCCGGTACAAACAAAAAGTACTGTAACCGATTAGCGATTCCCATTCTGGAAAAGCCGTAATCCGACATAATACTGGAATAACGCTGCTCATTCGGCTGCATAATACTTTCATAATCTTTGATTTGTCCACTGTTCATCGATTCTTTGTATGTGGAACCGTCAAAATCAAAAAAGGCACGCTCAATATCCCAGCAAAGTTCAAATATAGCTTTAAATCGCTCTTCAGAGTTGGATTGAGTGGCCCAAATGTGTTCGAATATAGCTGCTGTGATATCTCTATTCGAATGGCTTCTACCAAAAAGTTCATCCACAGACACTTCAAAAAAATCTGCAATCGCCGGTAGCAACTCAACGTCAGGCACACCGCCGTTTTCCCATTTGGAAACAGCCTGAGCCGACACACCCACGTGTTTAGCCAATTCTTCTTGGGTAACGCCTTTCTTCTTACGCAGTTCAGCGATGACAGACCCTATACTTTTCACATTTGACATAACTGTTCCTCCTTTGCTTAATAATGAAACGTTTCATCGTTTGTATTATACATCAATCGGCGGTTGATTTCAATGGAGGCAAACTTTACATAAATCAACCGCGAGTTGATTTGTAGTCATGCAAACAACAATCCCTCAGTCAAAACCTTTGGTTTTGACAGGTCCCTTTACACAAGGGGGCCACCGCTGCGGCGGGAACGGTCATAGTTAAAGCTTTTGAACCACTGGCAGAGCCGGTGGTTGTCTTATGAAGACGACGAAAATCTTGCGCCGTAGCAAGAGGTTTCACCCAAACCGCTGCCAAAGCCGCAAAAAGCAGGGTGTTTTTACTCGATTTTTTCATAAAATAGTTAAAAAAACCAAAAAAACATTTTACAATGGAAAAATAATATGTTATAATATTTGCAATGCGATGAACCAATCCACCCCAAACAAGGCTTGACCGTTCCGACCGAAAACAGCCGGCGGCAGAGCAAAGGGTCTCCCCCTCTTGTCAGTGGGGCGCTTTGGAAGTATAAATCAAGGCAAAGGTGTGGCGCAGGCCGCGGGAATCATTGCAGGTTTGCAAAACGACAAAAACGATGGAGGAGAAATCATGTCAAAGGTAATGCTGAAAAAGTATGAAGGCAATCCCATTATCACCCCCAAGGATATGCCCTTCAAGTGTGAAACCGTTTACAATGCAGGCGCGGCAAAATTGGGAGACGAATACATCCTTCTGCTCCGCTGCGGCAGAACCGACGGCCGTTCGGTTTTCGGTCTGGCTCGCTCCAAGGACGGATACAATTTTGAGATTCATCCCGAGCCGGTATTCCAGAAGGCGGAGAGCGGTATGTTCAAAAACCCTGAGAACAAGGGCGTAGAGGATCCGCGCGTCACCAAGATCGGGGATACCTACTACATCTTCTATTCCTGCTTTGCCACCTACGGTTTCCAGATCGGTCTGGCTAAGACGAAGGATTTCATCAACATCGAGCGTGTGGCTCTCACCACCGCCATCGACTATCGTAACTGTGTGCTGTTCCCGGAGAAGATCAACGGCCAGTTCGTCCGTTTCGAGCGTCCCAACTTTGCCAACTCCGGCAACGGCGGTATCTTCATCAGCTATTCTCCCGACCTGATCCACTGGGGCAACCAGCAGTTCATTATGACCACCGATTCCTACGACATCTGGCAGGATAACAAGATCGGCCCCGGCGCACCTCCCATCAAGACCTCCAGAGGCTGGCTGAATATCTATCACGCCACCACCAACACCATGGCCGGCCAGATCTATCGTCTGGGCTGCGCGGTCCATGATCTGGAGGATCCCCGCAAGGTTATCGGTCGCTGCCACAACTTCATCCTCGCCCCCGAGGCCATCTACGAGCGCACGGGTTACGTGCCCAACGTGGTGTTCACCTGCGGCGCCATCGCCGACGACGACGGCACCCTGAAGGTGTACTACGGCGCCGCTGACACTGTGATGTGCGTGGCCGAGGGCAACATCGAAGAACTGGTGGATGCCGCTCTGGCCGACGGTCCCGACACCACCGTTAATGTTGAGTTCTGATCGGGTTCCAATCGTCCTACATAGCATAAGAAAACCCCAGTTGGGAGATCCCAACGGCGGGTTCTGGTTTGCCTAAGTTCGATTACTTCGCCTCGGAGACAGCAACGGCGCAAGCCACGGTCATACCGACCATGGGGTTGTTACCGGCGCCGATGAGACCCATCATCTCCACGTGCGCAGGCACGGAAGAGGAGCCGGCGAACTGAGCATCACCGTGCATACGACCCATGGTATCGGTCAAGCCGTAAGAGGCAGGGCCGGCGGCCATGTTGTCGGGGTGCAAGGTACGACCGGTACCACCGCCGGAAGCGACGGAGAAGTACTTCTTGCCGTTCTCGATGGCCCACTTCTTGTAAGTGCCGGCCACGGGATGCTGGAAGCGGGTGGGGTTAGTGGAGTTACCGGTGATGGAAACCTCCACGGACTCCTTCTGCATGATGGCAACGCCTTCGTTGACATCGTTACAACCATAGCACTTCACCTTAGCGCGCTCACCGTCGGAGAAAGCTACCTCACGGACCACCTTCAGCTCGCCGGTGTAGAAGTCGTAATCGGTCTCCACATAGGTGAAGCCGTTG
>JAZOWI010000045.1:0-24083 GCA_045659145.1 Acutalibacteraceae bacterium
AGGCATGCTTATAGCGGCAGCATTCCCGATTTTAGGACTTATTCTTTTGGCTTATATGAGGAAACATTTCAGCAGCAAGCATTAAGCTTGCTGCTATTTGTATTTTAAGGGTAGACGAGTGTTGGTCCTATATTGACACACTCGCGAGCGGTTCTCCTATCGTGCAGGACGGACGGCTTATCGGGGCCGTGACCCACGTGCTGGCGGAGGATCCGGCCCGCGGCTACGGCATCTTCGCGGAAACGATGTTAGAGATTGCGCAGGGTGTAGCCCAAAAATCCTTAAAAGAAGCATCGTAAAAAAGAGCCTGCGGCGCTGCCGCAGGCTCTTTTTAGTGTTAAGATTATTCCGTACGCAGGGCCACCACGGGGTCTTTTTTGGCGGCGGAGCGGGAGGGGATGATGCCGGCAAACAGGGTCAGCACCACGCTGATGACTACCAGAATGATGCCGGCCTCAACGGGCAGAATGGCATCCAGATTGGGAATGTCGGTGAGGTAGAACAGCAACATATTGATGGGGATGCACAGCAGATAGGTGATACCCACGCCCAGAGCACCGGAGGTGAAGCCGATGATCACCGTCTCCGCGTTGAACATACTGGATACGTTCCGCTTGGAGGCGCCGATGGCACGCAGGATGCCGATTTCTTTGGTTCGCTCCTGCACCGAGATGAGGGTGATGGCACCGATCATACTGGAAGAAACAATAAGAGAAATAGCCACAAAGGCGATGAGCACGTAGGTGATGGCGTTGATGATGGTGGTGATGGAGGACATCATCAGTCCCACATAGTCGGTGTAGGTGATCTCCGCCAGTTCATCCACCGTTTCGTTGTAGTCGGCGATGACCGCTTCCACCACGTCCTTGTTTTCGAAGGAGGAGGCGTAGATGTTGATGGAGGCGGGGGTATCCAGTTCCACGCACCCTAACTCAATGAGGTTCTCCTCGTAAGAGGTGTCGGCAAATTCCAGCACTTCGTCGTAGTATTGGCCGAACTGTTCGTTGGTATAGCTCTCCATAGCGGCGGTCAGTGCCATGGTCAGCTGCGGGGCGGGCAGATCCGCCATCTGTGCCTTTACTCCGGCCGCGTATTGAGCCTTGACCTGTTGGGTCACCATTTCGGTGAACATCTCGGTCATATCCTCGTCGCTCATTTTGTCTAAATAGGCGCCGATTTCTTCTGCCGCCATACCGGTCTGCTGAGACAGGACATCGGACAGGGTCTCCTGCATTTTATCCCGATCCATACCCGCCATGGCCTGCGCCACCATACCGTTCAGCTGCTCCGCCGAGGGGATACACATGATCTTTACGTAGGTGTCCGCTTTTTGCCGATCGGTCAGCCCCTCCACGTAAGTGCGGAAGGCTTCTGCCTTTTCCTCGTCGGTCATATTGCCGGTGTTCTCTCTAAAAGGCAGACCGGTGAAGATGTCCTTAGAAGCATCTTCTTTTTGCGCCTTGACCGCCTCGGAGTCCTTGGCGTGGTGAATAACGTACTCGGTGAGTTCGTGCGTATAGGCGATGCTGCCGGACAGCATACCCGCCACCGCGTTTTCGCTGGGGCGAATGATGCCGGTGACCTTCAGGTCCACGCCGTTGTCGTAGAGGTACTTCATACCCGCCTGAGTGTTCCGCAGATCGGTGTAGAGACCGGTGGCGGGATCCTTGGTGTAGCAGTCGGCAGCAAAGACCGTGCGGAAGTCCATATCGCAGATGTCTTCATACGACCATTTTTCCTGCTTGTGAGTGACCGAGTTTTGATCGATGGCGGCCTGAGCCAGCGTGTCGATGTCCTCTTTGGATTTAAGACCCAAAGCATAGAGGGTCATATCGTCGATCTCGTTGTGCTCGTCTACCACCAGCACCACCTCGTTGTAGGAGTTGGGCCAGGAGCCGTAGATCACGTCGTACTGTTTTTTCAGCAGGGGGTTGATGGGGTCGCCGTTGTCGCCGGGCAGCATCTCCTGCCAGGTGGTGGTGCTCATACCCGGCATGGTCATCATACTGCTGCTCATACCGTAGCTTTCGCTCATATTCATCATACCCGACATATCCAGACTGAAATACTCCAACAGCAGATCCTGCAAGAGTTGCTCCGAATCGGAGAGAATGATGTCCCCATCCACGTTTTTGGTGTAGATGAGCAGATTCAGGTCATAGGTGTATTGCACACCGCTGATGGCTTTCTTTAAGGAGCCGTCTTCCTTTTCCAGTTCCTTCTCCAGATGTTCCTTAAAGGATTTCAGGTCGTTCTCGCTGGATTCCATGGTGTTGAGAGCGTTGACCAAATCGTAGAACATAGTCTTTTGATACACCGCGTCGTTCTCATGGGTGCCGTGGGACTGGGCTTCACCGATGAAGGTGGTCAGCAGACTGCCCATATCCATATGGGTGGCTTCCAGCGTCAGGGGATAGGAGGAAAGGGTGTCCTCCTGCACCGTATTGATGTAGGTGGTCATACCGTTGGATACGGCGGTGATGAGGGCAATGCCGATGATGCCGATACTGCCTGCAAAGCTGGTCAGCGCGGTGCGCCCCTTCTTGGTGAACAGGTTTTTGAGAGACAGACCGAAGGAGGTGGCGAAGGACATAGAGGGCTTGCGCTGACGGCGCTTTTTGCCTCGGTCGGCAGCGGCTTTTTCCTCTTCCAGTTGCCGCTCAGCCTGCATCTCCTCCTCGGTGAGGGGGGCGGTGTCACCGGTGATCTTGCCGTCCAGCATACGGATAATGCGGGTGGAATACTGTTCTGCCAGATCGGGGTTGTGGGTCACCATAACCACCAATCGCTCCTGCGCCACCTCTTTAAGAATGTCCATAACCTGCACGCTGGTTTCGGTGTCCAGCGCGCCGGTGGGCTCATCCGCCAGAATGATGTCGGGGTCGTTGACCAGTGCACGGGCGGTGGCCACGCGCTGCATCTGACCGCCGGACATTTCTCCCGGCTTCTTACGCAGCTGATCCCCCAGCCCCACCTGCTCCAACGCCGCCTTGGCGCGGCGACGACGCTCCTTTTTGGATACGCCGGACAGGGTCAGGGCCAGCTCCACGTTTTGCAGTACCGACTGATGGGGGATGAGGTTGTAACTTTGGAATACGAAGCCAATGGTGTGGTTGCGATAGGTGTCCCAGTCCCGATCCTTGAACTGACGGGTGGATTTGCCGTTGATGATCAGGTCGCCGCTGGTATAGCGGTCCAGACCGCCCACCAGATTCAGCAGGGTGGTCTTGCCACATCCTGACTGTCCCAGAATGGACACGAACTCGCTGTGACGGAAGGCAATGCTGACCCCGTTCAGTGCCTGCACGGCATTTTCACCGGCGGCATACACTTTGGTAATGTTTTTGAGTTCTAACATAAGTCGATCCTCTCCGGATAATATTTTTACATAATAAAGTATAGCACCGAAATGTGAATATTTTATTAACAGAAACAAAGAAAAGGATAAATAATTTTGGATTGACATTGGACAATCGGCATATTATAATAAAAGATAGAGAAAAATGTCGTTTAGTCGCGCGGTAGAGCGTGCAGGAAAGGATGCGTGAACAGAATGGAGAAGAAGAATTCGTACGGTTGGCTGGTAGCCTTGTTGTTGGTCATCGGCGCTTTGGCGGCGGCTGCGATGCTGTTTATCCGTACGGAGCGGCGTATGCTTCGTCTGGTGGGTGTATTGGAGCAGTATCTCCCCCGCAATCCTAAAAAGAATCAGTTTACTGTGGAACTGTAATTGTTTCGGTATTGGCTCTCTCAGAGCGGTTTGCGTCTTCGGTATCGTAAAAGTCCCGTTTTGAAGGAGGAACATATAATGGTGAAAAAGCGAACGAGAAGGATTATCGGTTTTGTTTTGCTCGGCTTGCTGGCGGCGGCTTTGCTCATTGGTTTTGGTTGGTATTATGACTGTATGCTTGCCACCAAAGACTTTGATGAACTTCCGGACTATCACATTGAATGGTTTTATGATGGCATAGAGAGCTATCAAGAGCATATGCAGAATGGAGAAGTAGCTCACTATGAGCCGCTAGGCCCCATTAAGAATGCGGCGCAGGCGCGTCGAGCGGCAAGAAAATTGTGGATGGAGCATTACGATAAAACAATCTTCTCCGATCGACCGTATCAGGTGCATTATAGTGCAACGGAAAAAGTGTGGTGGGTTTGCGGTTCTTTGCCCTTTGAGCCGTTGTTAACGTATGACGGAGGTTGTGCTAACTTGGCAATTAAAGAAGAAACGGGTGAAGTTCTAGGCATCTGGCACGGCAAGTGATGATTATCGCCGATTGTTATTGCTTTTTTCTTGACAAACCCGTGTGGTTGTGCTACAATCTTTAAAAATTTTAAAAGGCTGTGACGAAGACGGTCGAAAGCAAGGCGCTTTCAGAGAGCCGATGGTTGGTGCGAATCGGCAACGTTTGTTTTCAAAAGACCCATCCCTTCCGAGCCGGATGAGCGAACGCCCTGCGGGGGTCAGTAGCTGTTCCCGTGAGGCTGCGTAAAGGCACAGGGATTGTTGGATCCTGTGAGTGGCGGCTTTGGCCGCAAGTTGAGTGGTACCGCGAGTGTTTTACACCCGTCTCAATGCTGAGACGGGTGTTTTGTTTTTTTTGTAACCACTAATACCATCTTGGTCACGATTCTCAACGGCTATTTTTCCGCCGGCTGTGCCAAAAATCCTCGGCAATACATCCAGTATTACCTGCGCTTTTTGACTTAGCCGACAAAAAACTATCTCGTTGATCATCGCACCCCGATGTTATTAGTGGTTACGAGATTGATTTCAATTACTATGCAAAAGGAGTGAAGGAAAATGGCAACCGCAAACAACCAAAAACTCATTGAGGTGGCAGTCCGAATTCGGGAGATGCGTGAGATCCTCGAATGGTCTGTGGCCGATATGGCGGAAAAGACCGGCGTTTCCGTGGCGGAGTATGAGACCTACGAATCCGGCACGGTGGATTTTCCTTTCAGTTTTATTCACAAGTGTGCGTTGGCATTCGACTTGGATATGACCGACCTGTTGGAGGGCCGCAGTTCCAACCTGCTGTCTTCCTACACCGTTACCCGCAAGGGACAGGGTCAGCAGACCGCTAAGGAGGACGGTATCGATATCGCCCATCTGGCACCTAAGTTCCGCAATAAGATTGCCGAGCCCTATTGGGTGCGGTATGAATACGACCCCTCCTTGGCCAACAAGCCCATTCATCTGGCTACTCACTCGGGTCAGGAGTTCGACCTAGTCATCAGCGGCAAGCTGAAAGTGCAGATCGGCGATCATGTGGAGATCCTGGGTGAGGGCGACAGCATCTACTATGACTCCTCCACCCCTCACGGTATGATCGCGGTGGAAGGGGAGGACTGTGTCTTCTGCGCGGTGGTGCTCCCCGGTGAAGAGACCAAGGAGGAGACGGTGCGGGAGAGCATCGTTGCCGCCAAGTCCTCCGAGCCCTTGGTGTGCGAGCAGTTTGTCACCACCGTGGAGGATGATAAGGGTGCTCTGCAATCCATCGACTTTAAGAATACAGAGCGCTTCAATTTCGGCTTTGACATTGTGGACGGCATCGCGGAGAAATATCCTGACAAGCTGGCGATGCTCCACTTGGACGTGAATCGCACCGAGCGTCGTTTCACCTTCAAGGATATGAAGCAATATTCCAACCAGTGCGCCAACTATTTCACCTCGCTGGGTATTAAGCGCGGTGACAAGGTGATGCTGGTGCTCAAACGGCATTATCAGTTCTGGTTTGCCATGGTGGCGCTGCACAAGCTGGGCGCAGTGGCGATCCCTGCCACCAATCAGCTCAAAGAGCACGATTTTGAATACCGCTATCAGGCGGCGGGTGTATCCGCCATCGTGTGTACCGCCGACGGGGACACCGCCTCCATTGCTGAGGCGGCAGCCAACAAGCTGGATCGCCCCATCACCAAGATCTTGGTGGGCGGTGAGCGTGAGGGTTGGCACGATTTTGACAGAGAGTTCGGTCTGTTCTCCCGTAAGTTCGTCCGTCCCGCGGACGCCTCAGCCGGCGACGAGACAGCGCTGATGTTCTTCACCTCCGGCACCACCGGCAACCCCAAGATGGCGGCCCATAAGCACACCTATGCGCTGGGCCACTACGTCACTGCCAAATACTGGCACTGTTGTGAGCGAGACGGCCTGCATCTCACCATCTCGGATACGGGCTGGGGCAAGAGTCTGTGGGGTAAATTGTACGGCCAGTGGCTGTGCGAGGGAGCGGTATTTGTGTATGACTTTGACCGCTTTGACGAGAACGACATCCTGCCCATGTTCGCCAAATACAACATCACCACCTTCTGCGCGCCTCCCACCATGCTGCGGATGCTGATTCGCGGTGACCTGTCCAAGTACGATCTTTCTTCCATCCACCATATGACCACCGCCGGCGAGGCCCTCAACCCTGAGGTGCACAAGCTGTTTAAGGCGGCCACGGGTCTGGAAATTATGGAAGGCTTCGGTCAGACCGAGACCACTCTCGCCATTGCCAATCTGGTGGGCACCGTCCCCAAGGTAGGCTCTATGGGTAAGGCGTCACCTCAGTTCGATCTGGATATCGTGGATGCGGACGGCAACAGCGTGGCCACCGGTGAGACGGGTGAGATCGTCATCCGCACCGACAAGGCGGTGCCCTGTGGTCTGTTTAAGGAGTATTATCTGGACAGCGAAAAGACCGCGGATGCCTGGCACGACGGTCTGTATCACACCGGTGATACCGCCTGGAAGGATGAGGATGGTTATTTCTGGTACGTCAGCCGTGTGGACGACGTCATCAAATCCTCCGGCTACCGCATCGGGCCCTTCGAGATCGAGAGCGTGATCATGGAGCTTCCCTATGTGGTGGAGTGCGGTGTGTCCGCCGTGCCCGACGAGGTGCGCGGTCAGGTGGTGAAGGCCAGCATCGTGCTGACCCCCGACATCGAGGGCACCGACGCGTTGAAAAAGGAGATCCAAAGCTATGTCAAGGAGCATACCGCTCCCTATAAATATCCCCGTGTGGTGGAGTTCCGCGACAGTCTGCCCAAGACCATCAGCGGTAAGATCCAGCGCAACAAGCTGTAATTATATCCCTGCGAAAAGTGTTGACAAATGGGTGTAGTTGTGCTACAATACCACTTACATTTTAATAATGTATAAAGGCGTTGACGAAGAGGGCAACCTCCACGGTCCCACCAGAGAGGCAGCGGGTGGTGCGAGCTGTCGGGAAAGGGTGGTTGTTTGTAGCTTCTGAGCCGAGAAAAAGAAAGCCGCATTCGGCAAGTAGAATTTCTCCGTGTATGCTGCGTAAAGGCATAGGAATTATTGGATTCCGAAGAGGGGCGACCGCAACGGTCGCAATTTGAGTGGTACCGCGGGTGCTGTAAGGATTTACGACACTCGTCTCAAAGTCAACAAACTTTGGGACGAGTGTTTTTTTATTCGTCTCAGATAGGAGCGTACAGTATGGAACCCATTACTGCATTAGACTACAAAATTAAAGAAATGGCCGCCCGTATACGGGAACTGCGCGAGATCGTGGGGCATACCCCCGCGATGATGGCGGAGAAGACCGGCGTATCGGTGGAAGAATACACCCGTTGCGAGGCGGGTGACAGCGACTTAAACTTCGCGTTTATCTACCGTTGCGCCTTGGCGCTGAACGTGAACGTCACCGACATCATCGAGGGTTACAGCCCTAAGCTGAAATCCTTCACCGTGACCCGTCGGGGGCAGGGTCAGCAGATCGCACAGGCCCACGGTATGACCTATTACAATCTGGCCTATGCGTTCCAGAATCGTATTGCCGAGCCGCTGTATGTGCGCAGTGTGTATGATCCGGCGGCGGAGCAGCGGGATATTGAGCTGACCTCCCACGATGGTCAGGAGCTGGATCTGATTCTGGAAGGTCAGCTGATGGTGCAGATCGGCGAGCATCGGGAGGTGCTGGGTCCCGGTGACAGCATTTACTTTGATTCCGAGACCCCTCACGGTATGATCGCCGTGGGCGGTCAGGACTGTGTGTTCTACGCTATCGTGCTCAACCCCACCGGCGAACCGATCCCCGAGCTGGAGCCCACCAAGGCGATTGTGGATCTGCCGGCGGATCGTCGGGACGACAGCGGTCGTATTTACAAAAATTACATTGACGTGACCGAGAATGAAAACGGCACCCCCACCTCCATCACCTTTAAAAACACGGAAAAGTTTAATTTTGCCTTTGATTTGGTGGACGAGCTGGCGGACAAACAGCCGGAGAAACTGGCGATGCTGCACGTATCCCGTGACCACGAGGAGCGCCGCTTCACCTTTAAGGATATGAAGCGCGCCTCTAATCAGTGCGCCAACTATTTCAAGTCTTTGGGCATCAAGCGGGGCGATCGCGTGATGCTGATCCTCAAACGGCACTACCAGTTCTGGTTTGCTATGCTGGGACTGAACAAGCTGGGCGCCATCGCCATCCCCGCCCCCAATCAGTTGTTGGAGCACGATCTGGAATACCGCTTTCAAGCGGCGGGCGTATCCGCTGTGCTGTGCACCGCCGATGGCGATGTGGCGGCGCAGGTGGAGCTGGCGGCGGAGAAATGTCCCTCGGTCAAGCATAAGCTGATGGTGAACGGCAGCCGCGAGGGCTGGCGCACCTTCGACGAGGAATACACCCTCTACTCCACCCACTACAACCGTACCGAGGATGCCCCCGGCGGCGACGATCTGATGCTGATGTTCTTCACCTCCGGCACCACCGGCTATCCCAAGATCGCGGCGCATAATTATAAGTACGCGCTGGGTCATTTCCACACCGCCCGCTATTGGCACAATGTGGATCCCGATGGGTTGCATTTTACCATCTCCGATACCGGCTGGGCCAAGGCCATGTGGGGCAAGCTCTACGGCCAGTGGCTGTGCGAGGCGGCCACCTTCGTGTACGATTTTGACCGCTTTGATGCGGCGGATATCCTGCCCATGTTTGCCAAGTACAGGATCACTACTTTCTGTGCACCGCCTACGATGCTGAGAATGATGATCAAGCAGGATATCTCCAATTACGACTTCTCTTCCGTTAAGCATATGACCACCGCGGGTGAGGCGCTCAACCCTGAGGTGTATCGCCAATTTGAGAAGGCCACCGGCTTGCAGATCATTGAGGGCTTTGGTCAGACCGAGAGCACGATGATCATCGGCAATATGGTGGGTGCCGCCCACAAGATTGGTTCCATGGGTAAACCCGCTCCCATTTATGATGTAGAGATTGTGGATCCCGATGGTAATCCTGTTCCCACCGGCGAAGTGGGCGAGATCGTGGTGAATGTGAAGGATGGCGCCCCCTGTGGTTTGTTCACCGGCTACTACGGTGCCCCCGAGAAGACCGCGGAGGTCTGGTACGACGGGTATTATCACACCGGCGATACCGCATGGCGGGATGAGGACGGCTTTATTTGGTACGTGGGCCGTGTGGATGACGTCATTAAGTCCTCCGGCTACCGTATCGGTCCCTTTGAGATCGAGAGCGTGATTATGGAGCTGCCCTACGTGCTGGAATGCGGCGTGTCCGCCGCCCCGGACGAGGTGCGCGGTCAGGTGGTTAAGGCCAGCATCGTGCTGGTACCCGGCACCGAACCCACTGAGGAACTCAAAAAAGAGATTCAGAACTACGTCAAGGAGCACACCGCTCCCTATAAATATCCCCGTATCGTTGTGTTCAAGGACAGTCTGCCCAAAACGGTGAGCGGTAAGATCCAGCGCAACAAACTGTAAGGGGTGGTCCTATGTTACATAACGGCAAACGCTTGACCATCCTCTGTGGCCACTACGGTACGGGTAAGACCAACGTGGCGGTCAACCTGGCGCTGTCGATGGCGGGGCAGGGACAGCCGGTGACGGTGGCCGATTTGGATATCGTCAATCCCTATTTCCGAACGCTGGACTCTGCCGCTGCCTTTGAGGAGGCAGGGATACGGCTCATCTGCTCCCGCTTCGCCAATACCAACGTGGACATTCCGTCTCTGCCGCCGGATCTGTATGCCATTACCGATGATAAGAGCCATCGGGTGGTGATTGATGTAGGTGGCGATGACAGCGGTGCTATGGTGCTGGGGCGGCTGGCCCCCGCTATTTTGAGGGAGAACGACTATGAGATGCTGTTGGTGGTAAATCGCTACCGTCCCCTGACCCCCGATATTCCCTCCACCGTGGAGGTGATGCGGGAGATCGAGGCGGCCGCCGGTCTGCGGTTTACCGGCATCGTCAACAATTCCAATTTAGGGCAGGAGACCACCCTCGAGGATCTGCTCGATTCCGTGGATTATGCCACTGAATTGGCTGCTGCCACCGATTTACCCTTGGTGACCACCACCGTGGCCGACCATCTTTTTCCTGCATTGGAGGGACGGATCAACTCTTTGTTCCCTTTGCAATTACAGAACAATAAACCTTTTTAAGAAAGAAGGAAGACCTATGGCAAAACTGACATTCAAGACTGATCGCTGTAAGGGTTGCGGACTGTGCGTAGCCGCCTGTCCCAAGAAGATCCTGCGGTTGGCCGATGACAAGATCAACAAAAAGGGTCATCATCCCGCGGAGCTGACCGATGAGGCGGCCTGTGTAGGCTGTGCCTCTTGCGCGATGATGTGTCCCGACTGTGTGATCACGGTAGAAAGATGAGGTGAGTGATATGGCAGAGAAAGTATTGATGAAGGGTAACGAGGCTATCGCCGAAGCGGCGATCTGCGCCGGTTGCCGTCACTATTTCGGTTATCCCATCACCCCTCAGACCGAGATTGCCGCTTATATGGCGAAGAAGATGCCTAAGATCGGCGGTTGCTTCCTGCAAGCCGAGAGCGAGGTGGCGGCCATCAATATGGTGTACGGCGTTTCCTCCACCGGTAAGCGGGTGATGACCTCTTCTTCCAGTCCCGGCATCTCCCTGAAAGCCGAGGGCCTGTCTTATATGGCGGGTGCGGATCTGCCGGCGCTGGTGGTGAATGTTCAGCGCGGCGGTCCCGGTCTGGGCGGTATTCAGCCCAGCCAGTCCGACTATTTTCAGGCCACCCGCGGCGGCGGTCACGGCGACTATCGGATGATCGTGCTGGCTCCTGCCTCCGTGCAGGAGATGGCGTCCCTGACCGTCAAGGGCTTCGATCTGGCGGATAAGTACCGTATGACCGCTATGATTCTGGCGGACGGTACCATGGGTCAGATGATGGAGCCGGTCTCCTTGGATTTTGCCGAGAGTGAGACGGTGGAAAAGCCTTGGGCCACTAACGGTACCGAGATGAAGCGTGAGCACAACATCGTTAACTCCCTGTTCCTCCAACCGGATGCACTGGAGCGCACCAACTTCGAGCGCTATGAGCGATACGCCCTCATCGAGCAGAATGAGGTTATGTATGAGGAATATATGATGGAGGATGCGGAGATCTGCGTGGCCGCCTTCGGTATTGCCGCCCGTGTGGCGAAGAATGCCATTAATGAGGCTCGCAAGCAGGGCATCAAGGTGGGTATGATCCGTCCCATCACTCTGTGGCCTTTCCCTGTCGTTCCCCTTAAGGCGGCGGCGGACAAGGTCAAGTCCTTCATTTCCGTGGAGCTGTCCATGGGTCAGATGATCGAGGACATCAAGCTGGCCACCGAATGCAAAAAGCCGGTTACTCTGTGCAACCGTGCCGGCGGCACCATCCCCTCTCCCGAAGAGGTGCTGGCCGCCATTGAAAAAGCCAACGAGAACGGAGGTGCCCGATAATGGCTGTTGTATTTGATAAACCCCACGCCCTGTGCGATGTGCCTATGCACTATTGCCCCGGCTGTACTCACGGCATCATCCACCGTCTGGTGGCGGAGGTCATTGATGAATTGGGCATCGAGGGCCGCACCATCGGCGTGGCGCCGGTGGGCTGTTCCGTTATGGCGTACGACTATTTCAATTGCGATATGATCGAGGCCGCCCACGGTCGCGCCCCTGCGGTGGCGACGGGTGTGAAGCGGGCCGACCCTGATAAGCATATTGTGTTCACCTATCAGGGAGACGGCGATCTGGCGAGCATCGGTATGGCGGAGACGGTACACGCCGCCGCCCGTAACGAGAATATCACCATTATCTTTGTCAACAACGCCATTTACGGTATGACCGGTGGTCAGATGGCGCCCACCTCTCTGCCGGGTCAGGTTACTCAGACCTCTCCCTACGGCCGTGACGTGAACCATTGCGGCTATCCCATTCGCGTGTGCGAGATGCTGTCCGAGCTGGAGGGTGCTACCTATCTGGAGCGGGTCACCGTCAACAATGTGGCGAACATTCGTAAGGCTAAGAAGGCTATCAAGAAAGCGTTCCAGAACCAGATCGAGGGCAAGGGCTTCTCGCTGGTGGAGGTGGTATCCACCTGTCCCACCAACTGGGGTATGACACCTCAGGATGCGCTGGGTTGGCTGGAAGAGAATATGTTGCCCTACTACCCCTTGGGCGTGTATAAGGACAAAACCGCAGAGGAGGATGCAAAATGAGCCAGACCCAGTATTTATTTTCCGGTTTCGGCGGTCAGGGCATCCTGTTCGCCGGTAAGTTTCTGGCCTATAAGGGTCTGATGGAGGACCGTCAGGTGAGCTGGCTGCCCTCCTACGGCCCCGAAATGCGCGGTGGCACCGCCAGTTGCAGCGTCATCCTCAGCGATGAGGCGGTGGGCTCTCCCATCGTCACCCGTCCCGATGTGCTGGTGGCCATGAATCTGCCCTCGCTGGATAAGTTCGAGGCCACCGTGGCTCCCGGCGGCACCATCTTTGTGGATTCCACCCTGGTGGAGCGCAAGGTGGAGCGCACAGATGTGACCGTGTATTATGTGCCTGCCACCAAGATGGCGGGGGACAACGGCATCGGCTCCTTGGCGAATATGATTATTGTGGGCAAACTCTTAAAGGTGCTGGGCGAATACGACCCCGCCGCCATCGAGACAACTCTCACCAAGGTCATTTCCGCCCGCAAGGCCAATATGCTGGATATGAACCGCGCTGCCCTGCAACTGGGCGCGGATTTTGAGTAAGGAGTGAGAGATATGGAGATTACGAAGATTCTCACCGCCACCCCTAAGGAGAAGCCGGCTCCCGACACCTTGGGCTTCGGCAAGATTTTCACCGACCACATGTTTATGATGGACTATACCGACGGTCAGGGCTGGCACGATGCCCGTATCGTCCCCTTTGCACCTCTGTCCATTCACCCCGCCTCCACCGTGCTGCATTACGGCTCCGAGATCTTTGAGGGACTCAAGGCCTATCGTCGCGCGGACGGCAAGGTGCAGCTGTTCCGTCCTATCGAGAACATCCGCCGCATGAACAATTCCGCCGAGCGTATGTGCCTGCCTCAGATCCCTGAGGGACTGGCATTGGAAGCGCTTACAGAGTTTGTCAAGACCGAGCAGGACTGGACTCCCTCGGCTCCCGGCACCTCTCTGTATCTGCGCCCCTTTATGTTCGGTAACGACGAGACACTGGGTGTGCACGCGGTGCACAATGCTACCTACATCATCATCGCCTCTCCTGTGGGTTCCTACTACAAGGAGGGCATCAACCCCGTCAAGATCATGATCGAGACCGAGGATGTGCGCGCTGTCCGTGGCGGTACGGGCGAGGCCAAGTGCGGCGGTAACTACGCCGCCTCCAACCGCGCCGGTAAGCGTGCAGAGGAGAAGGGCTATTCTCAGGTGCTGTGGCTGGACGGTGTCCACCGCAAGTACATCGAGGAAGTGGGCGCCATGAACGTGATGTTCAAGATCAAGGGTGAGATCGTCACCCCCGCCCTGTCCGGCTCCATTCTCCCCGGTATCACCCGTAAGTCCATCATCGAGGTGCTCAAGGGCAAGGGTTACACCGTGTCCGAGCGCCTGCTGAGCATTGACGAACTGACCGCCGCTATGGCGGACGGTACGCTGGAAGAGGCGTGGGGCTGCGGCACCGCCGCGGTGGTGTCGCCCATTGGCGAGTTGGCCTACGACGGCAAGCAGTATGCCGTCAACGGCGGTCAGATCGGTGAGGTGACTCAGATGCTGTACGACACCCTCACCGGCATCCAGTGGGGTAAGGTGGAAGACACCTACGGCTGGACCGTGCAGTTGTAATTGAGAGATAAAAAGGGAACTCCCGTATGCCGCTCGGCATACGGGAGTTTTTTAGGTTAGATGTTTCTTGTCAGATCCTGTAAGGCTACTCCAAGGATGTTCTCCAAGGCTTCTTTGGACTCAATGGGGGTCATTCCTCCGCCCAGCGTGTCAATGAGCGAATGTATGACCTGCATACGCTCACTGGGCACCGCGGTTTTCGGCTTCAGATCGTCGTACATTTTCTCGTAGAAAGCGATTAACCGCTGGTTGGTGGTCTCTCTTGCTTTGATGACATCGGCGATAGCTTTGGTCTGTTCCTGAGTGCCCACGTCGCCGGGACCTCCGGAGCGGAGTTTACCGATTTCTTCAATGGCGGCAGAGAAAATGGATTTATCGTTGGCGATCTCCTCTATCTTGCCCAGAACATACTCCATCGTCATTGGATTGGGTACAGTTACCGCTTCCATAAAGCGCTGAGCAAATCTTTCTTCGATGAGATGTTGCTCAGTTGCCTCTTTAATGAGTTGTTCAACGGATTTGTTTCCCGCTACTTGCTTTTTAGCCTCGGTGACTTCTTCGGAAACATTGCTGCTTACATTTTTATTCTCAGACATAATTATATCCTCCAATTCTGTATCTGGAGGGCACGCAAGGCATATTTTGTTTTCCTCTATGAAGCGTGCCCTGCCGTTTTTTACAAGACCTTTTGCCCGTTTCGGGTAGGTCGCCTCATATTCGTTTCCCAGTTCGTCTACAACAATGATGTTTTTTTTGATGGGTGTCATCCCCTTTGCTGTAACTATTTTGTTTTTGTGAATCCGTTTTTTGTTATGGGTGTCGTCCCCGTTCACAGGTTCAGTGTACCATAGATAACCACTTTTTGCAAGAACTTTATACCGGTTGGCTATAATAGCGGTCCAACGCCCATTTCCGTGGATTGTTCTCGATGTATTCCCAAATCTCCGCATAATCTTTCTCGTTGCGGATGATATGATCGTGATAGGAGCGTTGGAATACTTTTTGCCCAATAGTGTCTAAAAGCATATTTGCCTGTTTTGTAATGCTGTATTTATACCACGCTACCACAGTTCCCACCGTAGGGGACGGGTTTCCCGTCCCGTCATTTTCGATAGATAATAACAAATGAATATGATTAGGCATTACGACAAAGGTATCTACTTTTACATTGGGATATTTTTTTGGAATTTGGTTTGTAATGGCAAGTGCAATTTTTCCAATAGGTTTCGGGACGGGAGACTCGTCCCCTACGATATCACACAAAAGCGGTTTTCTATCCTTGGTGCATATCGTTACAAAGTAAGCGCCATTTTGTCCGTAATCAAAATATTCCAATCGGTTTTTCTTTCTTATAGGCAAAGCCATAATCATCACCAACTCTACTCTATCACAAATCTTAGAAAAATGCAATGTTTGACGGGACGGGAAACCCGTCCCCTACAGTGCTGCCTTTGGTGTGAATAAATACGCAAAAACTCTTGACAAACAAGGGGGACGGTGCTATAATTTTTCGCATATTCTAATATTACCTTAAATGCATTGAAGGAGAACTTCTTGTTCATCCGATCGTTTCAGAGAGCCGCTGTTGCTGGGAGGGCGGTACGATCCGAACAAGAATCTGGCTCCCGAGCAGAACGGCTGAACCCACAGTAGGCTGTTACGGCGTGCCCCGTTATCATGGCAGGAGGCTTGTTGGAGCCTTGCAGAGTGACCGCTTCGGCGGTAATTAGGGTGGTACCACGGAATGATACATTTCGTCCCTGAGGCAGACAGACTGCTTCGGGGATTTTTTATTTTGAGTGCGCCAACACGCACCGTACAGAAGGGGTTTTAGTTATGAAACACATTCGCATTGCCGACACGACCTTGTGCCGCGGTCAGTTCAGCTTCAAGGAGAAGATCGAGATGGCCCGTCAGTTGGAGAAACTGGGGGTGGACGTGATCGAACTGGCGCCCATCACCGAGGTGCGATCGGACACTTTGCTGGTGCGTACCATGGCGTCTTTTGTGAAGAACGCCACCCTGTCAGTGGCGGCGGGTATCACCGCCGAGAGCGTGGAGCTGGCCTATGCGGCGCTGGAGGGGGCGGCGAAGCCCTGCATCCGCATTGAATTGCCTGTTTCCCCCGTGGGAATGGAGTATACCTGCCACAAGAAGCCCGACAAAATGCTGCAATGGATTCCTACCGTGGTCGCCGCCGCCAAAGCGAAGGGTGTAGCGGTGGAGTTTTGCGCGGTGGATGCTACCCGTGCGGACGAGGGCTTCTTGCAGGCGGCGATCGACGCTGCTGTGAGTGCCGGTGCGGACACTGTGTCCGTGTGGGATTCCACCGGCGGCCGCCTGCCGGACGATTTTGCCGCTTTTATCCGTGACCTGCAGGTGGATGTGCCTCTGGGCGTCACCTGCGACAACAAGAACGGCTTGGCTTGCGCTTCCGCCATTTTGGCGGTGGGTGTCGGCGCCACCTGTGTCAAGACGGCTGTGGGCGGCGCCGTGACGGATCTGGAGACCTTTGCCACTATGTGCAAGAATTGCGGCGACAGCTACGGCTTTGCCACCGGTATTCGCTATACAGAGCTGAGTCGCACCGTTAAGCAGATCGGCTGGATCACCGATCCCGCCCGTAATGAAAAGCCGACAGGCGCGGCGATGCCCGCCAATGAGGGCATCCGTTTGGACCAAAAGGACGATCGGGATGCGGTGATGGCGGTGGTGATGCGGTTGGGCTATGACCTGACCGAGGAGGATCAGGCGCGGGTGTATGAAGAGTTCTGCCGTGTGGCGGAGAAAAAGACCGTGGCTTCCAAAGAACTGGAAGCTATCGTAGCCAGCGTGGCCTTGCAGGTGCCGGCGGCCTATCAGTTGGTCAGCTACGTCATTAATACCGGTAACATCATCACCGCTTCGGCTCAGATCACCTTGGAGAAGGACGGCAAGCAGGTGCAGGGGGTCTGCATCGGTGACGGTCCCATCGACGCCGCCTTCCGTGCGGTGGATCAGATTATCGGTCACCACTATGAGCTGGACGATTTCCAGATTCAGGCGGTCACCGAGGGCAAAGAGGCGGTGGGTCAGGCACTGGTCAAGCTCCGCGCCGGTGGTCGGCTCTATTCCGGCAGCGGTATCTCCACCGATATCATCGGCGCCAGTCTGCGCGCTTATCTCAACGCGGTCAACAAGATCATCTACGAGGAGGGTTAACCCATGAAACTCTCTTTTTCCACCAAGGGTTGGCATCAGCCTACCTTTGATCAGTTCTGCGAGGTCGCTAACGACCTGCATTTTCAGGGTATTGAACTGCACAATATCTATAACCGTCTTTTCACCGATAAGGACGGGGCTTTTCACGATTATAAAGCGGCCTCCACCCGCCGCCGTCTGTTTGAGAAGGGGCTGGACATTCCCTGCATCGACACGGTGTGCAATGCCGCCGACGGTGTCACCGACACGGCGGTGGAGGAGATCACCCGTTGCCTGTCCATTGCCGCCAACCTATCCATTCCCTGCGTGCGGCTGAAAGCCGCCGATGCCGAGGACAAGGAGACCGCTGCGGGACGTGTGTCCGCTTTGGTGGCGCGTATGTTGCCGGTGGCGGAGGAGCAGGGGGTCACGTTGGTGATCGAGACCTCCGGTCTGTTTGCTGACACCGCCCGTCTGCGGCAGATGCTGGACAGCTTCGCCTGCGACCGTGTAGCGGCGCTGTGGCATTGGTCTGCCGCCTATTTCGGCGGCGGCGAGTCTCCGGAAGAGGTCATTAAAAATCTGGGTGCCTATGTGCGCCATGTGCACGTCAGCGATGCAGTGTACGGGGACAAGGGCATCGAGTATTGCCTGATGGGGGAGGGCGAACTGCCCATCAAGGAGATGATGCTGGCTCTGCGCTCGGTGAATTACGACGGATATATTTCTCTGGTCTGGGATCCTGCTTGGTGTCCCGAGTTGGACGATATGGAGATCATTCTCACCCAGTTTGTGCATTATATGCGCCAGTTTGGGGATACTTCCCGTAACGAGAGTGCGCTGTACTGGAATCGTGCCCACACCGGCAAATACGTGTGGGAAAAGGATCGGCTCATCGACTGCACCTTCTCCCAGGTGCTGGATCGGATGGTGGAGGAGTTCCCCGATCAGTATGCCTTCAAATACACCACGCTGGACTATACCCGCACTTACAGCGAGTTCCGTGACGACGTGGATGAGTGCGCCCGCGCGCTCATCGCGCTGGGAGTAAAGGCGGGCACCCACGTGGCGGTGTGGGCCTCCAACGTGCCCCAGTGGTACATCGCCTTTTGGGCCACGGTGAAGCTGGGCGCAGTGCTGGTGACGGTAAATACCGCCTACAAGATCCACGAGATTGAGTACCTCCTGCGCCAGTCGGACAGCCACACTCTCATTATGACCGAGGGCGCCAAGGACTGCCATTATGGGCAGATCGTGGCAGAGTTGTGCCCGGAATTGGCTACTACCAAGGCGGGTCAGCCTCTCCACGCCAAGCGCCTGCCTTTCCTGCGGAATGTCATCACCGTGGGATATAAGCAGAAAGGTTGTCTGGAATGGAACGAGGCCTTGGAGCGGGCCCAGCAGGTGCCCCTGTCCGAGGTGCATCGGATGGCCGCCGCCGTCAATAAGGACGACGTGTGCAATATGCAGTATACCTCCGGCACCACCGGCTTCCCCAAGGGCGTGATGCTGACCCATTACAACGTGGTCAACAACGGTAAATACATCGGCGACCATATGGATCTGTCCACGGCGGATCGTATGATGATTCAGGTGCCTATGTTCCATTGCTTCGGTATGGTGCTGAGTATGACCGCCAGTATGACCCACGGCACCACCATGTTGCCGCTGCCCTATTTCTCCCCCAAGCCGGCGCTGGCCTGTGTGCATAACGAGCACATCACCGCCTTTAACGGCGTGCCCACTATGTTTATTGCGATGATGCAGCACCCCGACTTTGAAAAGACGGATTTCTCCCATATGCGTATCGGCATTATGGCCGGTTCCAACTGCCCCGCCGACCTGATGAAAGAGGCGGCCAGCGGACGGATGGGGATGAAGGAGATCGTGTCGGTGTACGGACAAACCGAGGCTTCCCCCGGTTGCACGATGAGCAGTTACTACGATTCCCTGGAGGTGCGCACCGAAACGGTGGGCAGCGCCTTTGCCAACGTAGAATGCAAGATTATCGACCCTGAGACAGGTGCGGATTGTCCCGATGGTGTCAACGGTGAGTTTGTGGCCCGTGGCTACAACATTATGAAGGGCTACTACAAGATGCCGAAGGCCACTGCCGAGACCATCGACAAGGATGGTTGGCTGCATACCGGTGGCCTGGCCTGCCGCCGTCCCGACGGCAACTATAATATCACCGGTCGTCTGGAAGATATGATTATCCGCGGGGGCGAAAACATTTACCCTAAGGAGATCGAGGAGTTTATTTACACCTGCTCCAAGGTGCGGGACGTGCAGGTTATCGGTGTACCCGATGAGCGGTACGGCGAAGAGATTATGGCCTGCATCATCCTCAAAGAAGGGGAGCAGATGACCGAGGCGGAAATGACCGAGTACATCGCCTCCCATATGGCGCGGCATAAGGTGCCCCGTTACATCCGATTAGTGGATCAGTTCCCCATGAATGCCGCCGGAAAAATCCTCAAATACAAGATGCGGGAAGAAGCCGAAGAATGGGTTAAAGCAAAACAGTAAAGTGTGGTGAACCGAGATGATCGGACAATACAAAATAATGGATGCCCACTGTCACGTGTATCCGGCCACCATTGCCGCCAAGGCGGTGGCGGGGACCGACGCTTTCTACGGGGTCACCTCGGTGTACGACGGCACGGTGGAGACCCTGCTGGATAAGGAGATTGCCGCCGGTGTAGATCATTTTGTCATCCAGTCGGTGGCTACCACCCCCAAGCAGGTGAAGAGCATCAATGAGTTCATCGCCCGTACCGTATCAGAAGGGGAGGGGCGCTTCACCGGTCTGGGCACCCTTCACCCCGACAGCGCCGACCTGGCGGAAGATGTGGCGCATATATTGGAGTTAGGGCTTAAGGGGGTTAAGCTGCACCCCGACATTCAGGCCTTCAAGATCGACGACTACCGCTGTTTGAAGATCTACGAATTGTGTCAGGAGCATCGCTTGCCGGTGTTGCTTCATACCGGCGATGACCGCTATGACTATTCCAATCCCAACCGCCTGCTGCCGGTGTTGGAGATCTATAAGGATCTCACCTTCGTCGGCGCCCATCTGGCGGGCTATTCCATCTGGGAGGAAGCCTGCGATAAGCTGGGTCACGCCCCCAATCTGTATGTGGATTGCTCCTCGTCCTTTTTCCGTTTGTCCACCCAAAAGGCGGAGGAGCTCATCCGCCGCTGGGGAGCGGAGCGGGTGCTGTTCGGCACCGATTATCCCATGTGGGCGGCGGACGAGGAGTTAGCCACCCTGCTTTCTATGGATTTCACCCAAGAAGAGTTCCGCAAGATCCTGTGGGACAATGCCTATAATTTGTTTGTGAAATGAGAAAAAGCCGACGGAACCATCGTTCCGTCGGCTTTTTTCTATTTACATACCCAAATCATTCCGTATGGCAGTTTCTGCTCGTTCACTGAGGGTGGCGGTGTTGTTCTCGGCCACATAGTTCTCGTTTATCACATCCACGATGTGCAGGTGCACCCGCTTGAACCACAAAAACACTTTCTCATACCGAATGGTAGCCACCACAACAGGGCACTCGGCCAACTTGGCGATCTTGAAGGAGCCGGCGTGGAAGGGGAGGAGACTCCCGTCCTTGCTGCGGGTTCCCTCGGGGTAGATGCCTACGGACAGTCCCACATCCCGAATCAGCTCGGCGGCCCGCTTGATGGTGGTTACTGCGTTGCGGGCGTTCTCCCGATCGATGGGGAGAAAGCACAGACGGTGCATAATGGTTCCGATGACGGGGATCCTGAACACACCCGGTTTTGCTACAAACACCATATCCTGCCCGTTCAGCGCCGCCCGGGTGCAGAGGGGGTCGAAAGCAGAGCGGTGATTGCCCACCAGCAGATAGGGGCGATGGGGCAGCTTCTCTTTCCCCTCTATGGTGGTCCGCGTTCCCAGCATCAGCAGCACCCAGGAGAGGGTCAGCTCGATGAGACGGTGGGAGACGTGGCGGGCGCGGGGGGAGGGATCTCGCTTGGGCAGCAGCAGAAAGCCCACCAGCAGACTGATGATGTACAGCAGTCCGAACGCCACATAGAAGCCCAGCCACACAGGCAGCCGCCACCAAAAGGACAGGGCGGGACAGAGGGCAAACAGCAGCGTCATAGCCAATCCGCTCAGACCGGCAAACAGCAGTGTCAGCGTCACGGTATCCCTCCTTTCTCCATAATAACTCTATTTTACCACTTTTTCCTGTTTCGTCAAGTCCGGGTAATGAAAAAGACCGTCCACCGGATGGTGAACGGTCTTAGTCAACTAATATTAAATTAGTTCTCGCCCTTCATGCTGGCGAAGCACTCGCTGCAATAGACGGGGCGATCCTCACGGGGCTTGAAGGGCACTTTGCACTCCTTGCCGCAGTTGGCGCACACGGCGTCATGCATCTCACGCTCGGGACGGCCGGCATTCTTGCGGGCGTCACGGCAGGCCTTGCAGCGCTGGGGCTCGTTTACGAAACCCTTCTCAGCGTAGAACTCCTGCTCACCGGCGGTGAAGATGAACTCATTACCGCACTCTTTGCATACTAAAGTCTTGTCCTCGTACATGGTTTTACCTCGCTTTGATAATGATAATATCTGCCCCGTGGGCATATATTGCAAACGGCTGCATGCCGTATTTGCCAAAAGGTTAATGGGCACCCGCCAACTTGCGGCGGATCCGCTGTACGGTGTTGTCCACCGATTTCTTGGTGACTGCCAGCCGTGCCGCGATGTCCTCGTAAGAGGTGTCGCTCAGGCGGAGCAGCAGCACCTGATACTCCATAGGGGTGAGCCGCTGTCGCAGACGGGAGAGCAGTCCGTACAGCGCCTCCTGCTCCTGTAATTGCAGGGCTGGATCACCGGTGTCGTCCGCCAGCTCCAGATCGTCCTCTAAGGGGAGCTCGTAGTCTGCGCGGGGAGCGCACCGTCGCACCACCGATATGAGTCGGCGGCGGATGCAGGTGGTGGCATAGGTGGTGAAAGAGGCACCCTTTTCCGGCTGATAGCTGCGCACTGCAGCCAACAATCCCAGCAGAGCCTCCTGGGCCAGATCCTCATCCTCGGCCCCTACGCAGCGGAAGGTGTGTACCTGTGCGTGAATGAGGGGGGCCATCCGCGCCATAACCACGGCAAAAGCGTCCTGATCGCCGGCGGCCGCCTGACGGATCGGTAATGAGCGATTGTCCACAGCGATCCCCCTGACCGACGGCTAAAATAGGGCATACCATCCCCAACCCACAAAGATACATATGCAGTATACTTGACTTTCTTGCGGTTGTCAACACCCAATTTGTTATTTTGAAAGAATATTTATGTTCAGGTGGAATATATTCGTACTATTTATACAAAAACAAGTAAATATCGACAAACTTTTAGCGATTTAAAGCGAATAATCCTTGGTTTTCTGTTGACTTTTCTTCCCATTCATATTAAAATGGATTATTGTATTGTGGGACGGTCTTCTGTCCTATGCTGAGGAGGCAATAACGATGAAAAATACCGAAAAGACCATGGAAAAGATCGTGACCTTGTGCAAAGGCCGCGGCTATATCTTCCCCGGTTCCGAGATCTACGGCGGCTTGGCCAACACCTGGGACTACGGCCCCTTGGGTGTGGAACTTAAAAACAACGTCAAGAAGGCTTGGTGGAAGAAGTTCGTGCAGGAGAACCCCTACAACGTGGGTCTGGACGCGGCCATCCTGATGAACCCCCAGACCTGGGTGGCCTCCGGTCACGTGGGCGGCTTCTCCGATCCCCTGATGGATTGTAAAGAGTGTAAGGAGCGCTTCCGCGCCGACAAGGTCATCGAGGACTGGTGTCAGGAGAACGGCGTGACGCTGGATAAGCCCATCGACGCCTATTCGCAGGCGGAGATGAAGGAGATCGTGGAGCAGAATAACATTCCTTGCCCCACCTGCGGAAAGCACAACTGGACCGACATCCGTCAGTTCAACCTGATGTTCAAGACCTTCCAGGGTGTCACTGAGGACGCCAAGAACACGGTTTACCTGCGTCCCGAGACCGCTCAGGGCATCTTCGTCAATTTCCAGAACGTCCAGCGCACTACCCGCCGCAAGTTGCCTTTCGGCGTCTGTCAGGTGGGTAAGAGTTTCCGTAACGAGATCACCCCCGGTAACTTCACCTTCCGTACCCGCGAGTTCGAGCAGATGGAGCTGGAGTTCTTCTGCCAGCCCGGCACCGAGCTGGAGTGGTTTAAATATTGGAAGGAGTTCTGCCATCAGTGGCTGCTGGGTCTGGGTATGAAGGACGAGAACCTGCGTCTGCGTGACCACGATCCTGAGGAGCTGAGCCACTATTCCAATGCCACCACCGACTTTGAGTTTGTGTTCCCCTTCGGCTGGGGCGAGCTGTGGGGCGTGGCCTCCCGCACCAACTTTGACCTGAACGCCCATCAGACCACCTCCGGCAAGGATATGACCTACTTCGATCAGGAGAAGAACGAGCACTACATCCCCTACGTGGTGGAGCCCTCTTTGGGTGCTGACCGTGTTACTCTGGCCTTCTTGGTGGAGGCCTATGATGAAGAGGTGGTGGATGCGGAGGAGAACGACACCCGCGTGGTCATGCGTCTGCATCCCGCTCTGGCCCCCTTCAAGTGCGCCGTCCTGCCCCTGAGCAAGAAGCTGGGTGACAAGGGTCGCGAGATCCAGGCGGAGCTGTCCAAGTACTTTATGGTGGACTACGACGATGCCGGCTCCATTGGCAAGCGCTATCGCCGCGAGGACGAGATCGGCACCCCCTACTGCATCACCGTGGACTTCCAGACCGTGGGCGACGAGAAT
>JAZOWI010000046.1:0-7384 GCA_045659145.1 Acutalibacteraceae bacterium
GCCGTCCTTGACCCAAGCATTCTTGGTCATAGAACCGCTTCCATTCAGGTAGCACCAACCCACAGAATCCTTCTTCCAAGTGTTGGTGACCGCGTAACCGTCGGCCCCCAGATAGCACCAGCCGGCGCTGTCCTTGACCCAGCGGTTGGTCACGCAATAACCGTCGGCGCCCAGATAACGCCAGCCGCTATCGTCCTTTTTCCAGGCATTGGTGACGGCTTTTCCGTTTTCATAATACCGCCAGCCGTCCTCGTCTTCCACCCAGCTCTGTTTGTCCTCCAAATACTCATCTTCTACATAGATCGCTTTGTCCATCTCGAAGATGCGCACATTGTCTATGAGCGCACTGCCGCCCAGATCAAACACGACCAAAGCCACCCGATCAAAGGCGCCGGAATCAAACATCACCTGATAATTGATCCACTCTTCTCCGAACAGATCCTGATCGAAATCCAAGTCAAGGAACGTGATCGTTCCCCTGGGCGTGCGGGTAGCCAGAGAAAACCGTCCGCCACCACTCTCCAACACTTTCAGCGACATAGAGAAAACATACTCGGTGTGGGGTTTGAGGTCCACCCATTTGAAATACACGTTGCCCAACCCTTCACCGGCCGTATATTTCAAGGAGTTGCCATATTCCAATGTGTTTTCTTGAATGGAGATAAAGCCGTTTTTGTATCCGTGGCCGGTCTGCCAATATTCCGCGCCTACCTCATCCATGCGGAAATCGCCCACCAGATTATCCTCGTCTGCACAACCGCTTTCGCCGCCATACATCTTAGCAATAAAGGATCCTTGGTAATCGGGATTGGTATATTTGATGCCCGCATTGGATGCAAACAGCGCCACATCGTCCACCCACAACTGTGAGGAATGGCCGTACAGAGCCACACCCACCTTGGTGCGGTTGCCGGAATTGAAAGTGGCACTGAGCAGATGCCATTCGTTGTCCCAAGAAGGCGGCACCAACTGACGGGTGGCGGTGGATACTCGCTCCCCGCTCAGTCGCATATACTGCATGGTGTTGGGGTCCATCACACCGATGGTGGCGGTATAACGGTTATCGTTGGAAATGAATGCGCCCTTAACCCAGGCGGAGAAGGTGTAATCCGTATCAGGCTCCACATCCACCCAGAAGGTGTGCCACGCGGCCTTGCTCACGCCGCCGGTGTTAAAATACAAGCTCTTATTGCCGAAGCGAGTGGTGGCATCCTCCACCACCGTCACCGTGTCACACAGGAAATCGCCGTTCCACTGGCCGCCCTGTGCCTCTTCAAAGCTTCCGTTAAGGATCAAGTTGTCCGAAGCATCCATAGGACGGTTGTTTTGCGTGCCCAAAGAGGTGAGGGGCAGCGCGCCGCTCTTGGCAGTCTCGGTGGCCTGATCCGGCATCACGGGCGGATCGGTGATGACGCCGCCGCCAAAGCTCATGCTGTAATCCTTGGAGGCAAAGAACTCTTTTGCATCCTCCGGCTCATTGGTGGACGCCGATTCCGCCTCGTTACCCTTGCCGTCTCGCACCACGATCTTATACATATAACCGGATTTAGGCGCGGTGGTATCCGTATACGCTCCGCGGCCGTTTTCATCCACATAGTGGGAAGGATCCACGTCTTTGAGCAAGGCCTTCCAAGTTTTTCCTCCGTCATCGGAGCGGAGCAGATCCATCTTGCTCGCCTGACGGGAAGGAATCCAGGTCACCTTAGTGTCGCCGGCGTTATAGAACATAGACGGGGCATCCAACACCACCGTCTCCCCCCGATGGGCGGCGCGATAATCCAGAATAAACTCGTGCAGGTCGTACACCATAGGGCGGAAATCGGCAAAGTGCTTCATTTCCTGTAACATCACATCGTAGTGACCGCCGCCCACATCCGACTGCCAACTCCACATAAACCAGCCCTTGTAGCCCTCCTCCATCATCGCCTGACGTTTGGCCAAGTGGATGGAGCTGTACTGCTCCTCGGACACCAGCGAGCCCAAACCAAACTCGGTGGCGATCACCGGAGCCGCCGACATAAAATCCAACGCGCTTTCATAGCCGGTGCCGTCGCCGTACATGCTGCGGCCCATAAAATCCAGGTTCATATGGTTGTACCGAGTGAAATCGCTGTCGTTGGAGGCCAGCGTCAGCTTCACGTCCGGCAGTTCCTCCCGCAACACATCGGTGACACGGGTGACAAAGTTGACCATCGCCGCCTCGGTGACACCGTAGGTCTGCCGCTGAGTAAAGTGATTGCCAATGTCGGAGTCATTGATCTCGTTGTCCGACTCATCCATGGCGGAGGCCATCACCACCACGTCGGGGTATCGGGCCAGCACCTTGCACAGGGGGCGCACATACCGCTCCACATAGTGCTCGGTCACCACGGGATTGCAATACATCTGAGTCATCAGATCCCACGCGGGCTTGCCGTTGTTATAACTGTCCAGCAAACCCTCACTGTGAAAGTGCACGTTCCACATAATGGCTACATCCAGCTCGCGGCAAATGTCCAAGAAACGGGTGATGTTGCGCAGATGCTGTTCTTCGATGCCCAACACGTCGCCATTGTTATCATAGATCACGCCTTCGCCCTGCATAGAGCCGTTAAAGCCGATGATATTATAGCCGATGGCCTTCATATTGATCAGATCGCAGTAAATGCGCTCCACTCCATAACGATCAATGCCACCCTGATATTGGGGCTGGCTCTTCCACCATTCTCCGCCCAGCAGGCTCTCCATCGTAGCGTTGTTGCCTAAGTTGCAGGCGATCTGGTACCAGTTGAACCAAGGATACCACACACCCTCCAAATACCCGTCGCGCTCTAAGATCTTATCCACGCTGTTGGCCTCTACCGCCGTTCGGGCAGAGGTGTCCGCCATAACGGACAGGGGCGTGAGCATTCCCGCCAACAGAGTGACGGCACAGAGCAGTGCCAAACCGATTCCGCCGTATCTACGCATATTCTCGCTTCCTTCCTTGCTGTCAAAATATGGGGTCACATTTATTATAACAAATATTACTCGTCACCGTCAATGTGTATAGAGCGAGTTTTTGCACAAAAGAAGGGCGGCAGGGAAGATCCCTGCCGCCCAATTAAGTGTTGCTAGAAACGCCGATTCGTCTTACGGATTGGTGCAGACACCGGAAGCGTTGAAGGTGTACTCCTTGCCGCCGATGATAGCCGTGGTGTCAACCAGGCAATAGCCGTCAGAGCCGACATAGCACCAGCCCACAGAGTCACGGACCCAAGCATCGGTAACCATACGGCCGTTCTTGTCCAAATAGCACCAGCCGATGGAATCCTTGACCCACTTGTTGGTGACGCAGTAGCCGTCAGAGCCGATGTAGCACCAAGTCACAGAGTCGCGGACCCAAGCGTTGGTGACCATACGGCCGTCAGCGCCCAGATAGCACCAACCGGTGGAATCCTTGACCCACTTATCGGTGACGCAGTAACCGTCAGCACCGATGTAGCACCAAGTCACAGAGTCGCGTACCCAAGCGTTGGTTACCCAGTAACCGTCAGAGCCCAGATAGCACCAGCCCTTGGAATCCTTCATCCAGGTGTCGGTAACCTTCACGTCGTCCACATAGAAGGCCCACTTGCCATCCTCGAGCACCCAGCCGTTCAGAGGAGACGCGGGGCCCTCTACCTTAACGGTGGTGTCGACGTCGATAGCGTTATCGTCCTCATCATAACCGCCGAAGAAGGTGATGATCACCACATCGCCGGCCTTGACCTCGATGGAAACGGAATCCTGCAACTCATCCGTGAACAGATAAGCCCAAGTCTCGGTGCCCTCAATGTTCAGGAAGATGTCTGCAAACTGAGCAGCAGCAGGAGTCAGAGTCAGAGTGCCGTCCGCCAAAGCGGTGTAGGCAGCATACCACTGCACACCGGCAGGGAACTTAATGGCGGCATCGCCATCCACCAGAACCTGCGGGTTGTACTGGGTGCCCACGGGGAACTCGACCTCGCCGGCAACCTTAGCGGGAGTCTCGACAGTGGTGCCGATAGCAACCTTCAGCAACCAGGTGTCGTTGTCCTCCAGAATCGCTACCACAGCGCCGGCCTCGGCGTCGTAGTCATAGCGGGTGCCGTTGACAGTGACATACGCCTTCTCGTCGCCGGTCACAAACAGCGTAGTGCCGTCGAACGTCATCATATCGAAGGTGTAGTAAACAGTACCGTTGGACAGATCGATCTCAGCGATCTGAGCAGGATCCTCCACCCAGATGGGACGAGCCTCGGAACCGAGAGCGGGACCGGCCAGCTCGATGTCAAGCTCGGTAGCAGCACCGGTGGTGCTGATGATGAACATGACAGCAGTATAGGACTCAACAGTGATGGTCACATCGATCTTGCCATCGACAACGTCAGGCTCAATGATCTCGCCGGCATTATCAATGACAACGGTGAAGCCGTCGCCCACAGTCGCCTTGATGGTCAGGTTGCCGTTGAAATCGGGAGCAAAGGCAGCGAAGTACTCGTAAGCACCCTCGGTGTCCACCTTGTTGGCACCCTCCACCAGGGGCAGGGGGTTGAACGCGGTGCCGTAAGGCTCGCTGTAAGAGATCATCGCAGAAGTCTCTTCGTCGGTCTCGTTGAAGAAGCCGACCAGACCGCTCTGGAGAGAGGTGGCCTTGAGCTTAGCAACAACCTCGTCGAACTCGTTAACGTCGGTGTACTTGACGCCGTCCACCTCGATGGCGGTCACGCCGGAAGCGGCGATGGTGTAGCCATCAAAGAAGTTCATGCTGAACTGATAGTACACAGCGCTGTTGGCGGGAATGGTGATGAAGCCGGGAGCCATCATCGGGTTGGAAACCGGATAGGGGTTCTCCTTCTCGCCGGGTTCGGGAACGTATACAGCCAGAGATACGTTATCGTAGTAGCGGGTGCCGCCGGCCTCGAATACGCACAGCTGGATGTAGATCTTGTCATACTTGCCGGAGTTGAAACGAATCTTGCTGGTCAACCAGGTGTTCGCCTCGCACTCAGGCCAAGCAGCAGCCAGATCTTCCTTAGTGGAAGTACCCTCAACGCCCTTGATGAACACGGCCGCCTGATGGCCGGTGGGAGACAGATGGTCAAAGGTCAGAACGTACTCGGTGTTGGGCTCGACCTCGATCATGTTCTCCAAGCCGCCGTACTCAGCCCAAGCGCCGGAACCGACGGTCGCCTCAACGCCGTACTCGCCGTCCTTGGCAGCATCCTTGGAGATGAAGCCGGCGCCATACCAGCCACCGGTCAGATCGCCCAACTCGAAGTCACCATTGGTGATGTAACCATCGAAGGAGGGCTCGGGAACGTACTCGGCCAGAACAATGTCATCAACCAGCAGCACGTTGCCGGTGCCGAAGGAGAACAGTTTCAGCCAAATGCTGTCATACTTACCGGTGTTGAACTTGAACTCATACTTGGTCCACTCGTCGGTCAAGGAGAAGCCAGCGCCGTCCTTGCCTTCGGCGTTCTTGATGACCGCACCGTCGCTGGTGCCGCGGAACTCGATCTTGAAATCGGCCTCGTCATCGGTCAGCTCGCCGTCCACGCCGATGGCATAGAAGGTCAGGATGTAATCGGTGTTCTTCTTAACAGCAATGCCTTCCTGCACCAGGGTGTTGGACCAAATGTCAGCACAACCCAGCACGGCAGAATAATCACCGGTGTAGCTCTCTTCGTCGGTCACGAACACGTCTGCGCAGTGACCGCTCCAATCGGACAGATCGCCCTTCTCGAAGCCGCCGTTGAGCACCAATTCGTTGGTGGGCTCCTCAGGCTCTTCAACCTTCTTGACAGCCTTCACGTTGTCGAAGTAGACGTCGGTCTCGCCCCAACCGGTGCACAGCTGGATGTAAACGGTGGGCTCCTCAGCGGTAGCATACTCGAACTCTACGTGAGTCCAATCGGTACCCTTAACCACAGCATCCTTGCTGATCTGCTCGGTACCGGGTTTACCATTCTCATCCGCGGGCTTGAAGAACAACAGAGCGTTGTTGCCGGCAGGGGACTTAACGTCCATAGAAATGATGTAGGTGGTGTAAGGCTCAGCCACAAAGTAGGTATTGGCACCGCGATACGCGCTACCACCCTCGGCATACAGACCGTAGCTACCATCCTTAGCGGCATCGGCAATGACAGAAGCTCTGTCAGTCTTCCAACCGGTCAGGTCGCCGGTCTCGAAGTCGCCGTTGGGAATCAGGTTGTCGGTCGCAGGCTCTTCGGGCTCTTCGGGCTCGTCCGGAATTTCGGGCTCGGAAGCCTTCTTCTCGATCTTCACGTTATCGAAATAGGTGGTGCCGTCAGCGGAGGCAATCTCCAGCTCGGCAGAGGTCACGTCGCCGCTGTTGAACTCATAGGTGTACAGAGTCCAGTCAGCGCCTTCAGCCGGCCAAGCTCCGGCATTGCCAACCGCCTTGAAGTAGACGATGGGCTTGCCCTTGTAGTAAGCGGTCAGCACGTAATCGGTGTTGGCCTCCAGAGTCACGGTCTGCTTCACGTTGGTGTAACCACCGGTCAGAGAAACAGAATAGTCACCCTCGTACTTCTCCGCATCGGTGACAGCCGCGTTAGCAGCACACCAGTCGTCAGACTTCCAACCGGTCAGATCGCCGGCCTCGAAGTCGCCATTAGTGATGAAGCCGTCGAAAGAGGGCTCTTCGGGCTCGTCGGGCTCGTCGGGCACATCGGGCTCGTCGGGCTCGACCTTGGTCAACTTTACGTTGTCGAAGTAGCGGGTCTCGCCCTTCACACCAACGCACAGCTGGATGTAGATAGCAGTCCACTCACCGGAGTTGAACTTGTACTCATAGGCAGTCCACTCGCCGGCAGGAGCCTCGGGATAGAAATCCTTCTGGCCGGCATCCACGGGAGAACCGCTGGAGCAATCCTTAATGTAACCAAACGCCATCGCACCGCTGGCGATCTTGTGATCGAAGGTCAGCACGTAGTCGGTGTTGGGCTCAACAGCGATGTTCTTGACCGCCAGAGCAGCATACTCATTCCAGTCAGCGGTGCCGGCGGTCACGGCAGCACCATACTTGCCGTCCTTAGCCGCATCCTCAGACACGGTGCCACCTTCCCAGCCGCCGGTCAGATCGCCGGTCTCGAAGTCGCCGTTGGTGATGTAACCGTCAAAAGAGGGCTCAGCAGGCTCGTCGGGCTCATCGGGCACATCAGGCTCGTCGGGAGTGGGCATGTCAGACTTCTTCATGAAGACGACCTCGTCCACTGCGAAGGAAGCGGGTTTCTCTTCTTTCTGGAAGAACAGGTCGATGACCTCGTAGTCACCGGAGTTGAACTCCAGAACCTGATGCACCCAATCGGTGTGGGTCTGGTTGAACCACTGCTGACCGCTGGTCAGCTTCATATTGGTATTGCCACTCTTGATATAC
>JAZOWI010000047.1:0-4945 GCA_045659145.1 Acutalibacteraceae bacterium
AAGGCACTACACTTGGAGCCGATGGTGTTGGTTTCTCGGTTGATCTCCTGCACCAGGAAGTCCAGCTTGCGACCGATGGCCTCGTCACTGTCCATAAACTTCTCCAATTGGTCCAGATGACTGCGCAGACGCACCGTCTCCTCCGCCACCGCTACCTTGTCAGCATACACGGCGGCCTCATTGAGCAGGCGCGCCTCGTCCACCGGCACACCTGCCAGCAATTCGCGCATCCGATTCTCCACTTTCTCCATATGTTCCCGCACCGTTTCGGGGGAGCGGCGCTCCACTGTCTCCACGGCCTGACGGATAATAGCAGCACGGGAGAGCACATCCTCCCGCATACGGGCACCCTCCACCTGACGCATAGCCACGAAGCGGTCCAGTGCCTCATCGGTGACCTGACGCACCGCCGCCCACACAGCCTCCTCGTCCATCTCCGCCTGACGGATGGTCAGGATATCGGGATAACGGGACAGCACCGTGGCGGACACATCCTCCCGCAGGTCGTACCGTTGTGCCAACTCGCGCAGGGCGGTGAGATACCCCTCTGCCAATCCGTGGTCCACCACTACCTCACTGCCCACGGTCTCCACGGTGTGGATCTGCACATACACATCCACCTTGCCGCGGCTGACCCGCTGTTGCAGATAGGTCTTGAGCTTATCGTCCAAGAAGCCGTAGCCACGGGGCAAACGGGAAGAATATTCGTAAAAGCGGTGATTCACAGACTTGATCTCCACCACGACGGAGTAGCCGTCGATGGTGGCTTGGCTACGTCCATAGCCGGTCATACTGCGGATCATATTCTCACTCTCCTATTCGCATTGCCTAATACACCTATTTTTAGTCACCGTACATTATACCAGTATCCCGTGTCAAAGTCAAGAAAAACGACAACAAAAAACATATAGTAATATAAAAGAGGGACCATCCAAAGGATTTGGACGGTCCCTCGTATTCTATTTCTTTCGGCGCAGTCGATTTTGCAGTGCCAGCACACGATCGCGGCGATGATCGGTCTCGGCTTGATCTACCGCATATCGTCCCTCAGACAGACGTAGGATAATTCCCTCGCGGCTGTCCTGAGGCAGTTCGGCAAAGGGTACACACACACTGTCCCCGTCGTCATCCACCAACACCGCCAGATCGCCCTCGCGGCGGTCAAAACTGTATCGCTTATCGTCCGCCATAGGTGGTCGCCCCCCTCTCGGTGGTCACCGTCAACTCGGTGCCGTCTGTGGTAAACACCACCGTGCCGTATACATCCGAGCGATAAAAAGGAATCTCCCTTTCGTTCAGCAGAAGGAGCGGTTCTTTGTGAGGGTGTCCGTAGCTGTTGCCCTCACCGCAGGTGATCACCGCATGGGAGGGCATCACCGCGTCAATGAAAGCCTCACTATTGGAAGTGTTACTTCCGTGATGCCCCAGTTTCAGCACGTCGGCGGACACATCCCATCCACGGGAAAGGATCTGCTTTTCCACCGCGGTGCCGGCGTCGCCGGTGAACACAAAGGCCCGCTCCCCGAAGGTAAGGCGGGTTACCACCGATATATCGTTGGCATCCTTGCTCTCCTCAATGGGTGCTAACACCTGCAAGCGGGCGGTGCCCAGTTCGTACACTGCACCGGGCTTGGCCTCTTCCACAAGGACTTCATTTTTGTCCAGTTCCTCCAACATATCCATATACACGTTGGTGGTGGGGGTGTCCGACTCCGGCATAAAGGACATAAGGAAGCAGCCAATCTCCATCTCGCGGATCACATCCGCCATAGCGCCGATATGGTCGGCATGGGGATGGGTGGCCACCACCAGATCCAGAGTGGTGATGCCCCGTTCATTCAGGTAAGATAGGATGGTATCCCCGTCTCCCCGTTCACCGGCATCGATAAGCAGGTTCTTATCCCCCTGCCGCACCAGAATACAGTCGGCATTGCCCACGTCAATGAAGTGCACCTCCATCTCCCCCTCCGGAGTAACCATAGGAGCGGACAGACCCAACCAAACACTGATGTCCTTCCATCCGTTGAAATGAAGGGACGGAATGCGACTGAGCAGCTCCACCAGCAGGAAGATAACTACCGCCACTGTGGAAAGGATCAACCGAATCTTCTTTTTCTTCTGTGTGTATGTACCGCGATAATCGGACATAGTGCCTCCCTTTCGGCGGATCACGACCCGTCGTTATTCATATTCATTTCGATCCACTGCTGACGGGTGATGAGCACCTTACGGGGCTTACTGCCCTCGCTGGGACCGATGATGCCCTGCTGCTCCATCTGGTCAATGATCCGACCGGCGCGGGCATAACCAAACCGCATCTTGCGCTGTAACATAGAGGTGGAGATACTGCCCGCCTCTACGGCGATCTCGATGGCCTGCGGCAGCGCCTCGTCGGTTTCGTCCTCGCCGTCGGTGTCGTCACGACCCGCCGCCTTACCCGCGGCAGCCGCCTGCTTCTCGATCTCCTCGATCACCTCTTGGTCGTATTCCTGAGGCTTGTCGCTCTTTTTCAGGAACTCCACTACCCGCTCCACCTCTTGGTTGGACACATAGCAGCCCTGAATACGCTGGGGCTTGGACTGACCCAGAGGCATAAACAGCATATCGCCGTTGCCCAGCAACTTCTCAGCGCCGACACCGTCCAGAATGGTACGGCTGTCCACGCCGCTGGCTACCGTCAGCGCCAGACGGCTGGGGATGTTACCCTTAATAAGGCCCGTGATGACATCCACCGACGGGCGCTGGGTGGCGATCACCATATGCATACCGGCGGCACGGGCCATCTGTGCCAGACGGCAGATGGAATCCTCCACCTCGTTGCCTGCGGCCATCATCAGGTCCGCCAACTCGTCAATGACAATAAGCATCAGGGGCAGAGGCGGGAACTTGCCCTCTTTGCGGGCGATCTCGTTATAATCGTTAATGTCACGCGCCTTGGATTCCGCAAACATCTGATAGCGTTTGAGCATCTCGTTGACCGCCCAGCCCAGTGCCGCCGATGCCTTACGGGGATCGGTCACCACAGGGATCAGCAGATGCGGAACGCCGTTATAGACACCGAACTCCACCTTCTTAGGGTCGATGAGAATCATCTTCACCTCATCAGGACGAGCGCGGAACAGCACCGACTGGATCATGGAGTTGGTGCATACCGACTTACCGGAACCGGTGGTACCCGCGATCAGCAGGTGGGGCATCTTCGCCAGATCGGTCAGCACCGTGCGGCCTTCAATATCCTGACCCAACGCCACCGTCAGACGACCTTTGGCACCGCGGTATTCCGCCGTATCCAACAAGGAGCGGAGCCGCACGGTACGCCGTGCCTTATTGGGCACCTCGATGCCCACCGCCGCCTTGTTGGGAATGGGGGCCTCAATGCGCACACCGGTGGTGGCCAGTCGCAGCGCAATATCGTCCGACAGGCCGGTGATACGACTGATCTTCACACCCGCGCTGGGTACCAGCTCATAGCGGGTGACCGAAGGACCGCAGGTCACGTCGCCCAACTCGGTGCTGATGCCGAAATCCTTGAGGGTGCTCACCAACAGCCGACCGGTAGCCAGACGGTCCCCGTCTTGCAGGCGGGCATCCTCACCGGCGGCGCCCCGATCCAGCAGGGACAGGGGCGGATAACGGTACACCGTTTCCTCGGTGGTCTCCTCCCCCGCTTTCAGATCGGCCTGCAACTCTTTTTCCGCCTCTTCCTCGGTCATCATAGGCGTGTCTTCTTCTTTTTTGTTCTCGGGTTCGCCGTTCATGGCGGCGATTTTCTCTTTCAGTTCTTCCAGCTTCTCGTTGGAGACGGCAGGTGCTTCCACCTCTTCCACGGGCGGCAACACAGGTGCCTCCTCCGCGGGCTTCTCTTTGCGGGTACGGCGCTTGCCGGCATAACCATCTCCCATATCAATGTCGATGGAATTATTGCGCTGCCGCTCCGCCTGGATCCGCTCCGCCGTATGATTAATGGCGGTCTCAATGGTTTCGCGGGTCTTCTCCACCGGCTTTTTCACTGCTCGCATCACCGACAGGATGGTGGTGCCGGTCACCAGCATCAGGAACACCAGTGTCAGCAGGATCAGAATGATCTTGGCACCCGTGTCACCGAACATCCGCTCGAAAGGCCAGCCAAGAATGGCTCCCAAGGCACCGCCGCCGTTATAGTTCTTGCCATCGGTGAAGCACTGACCGATGGCACGCCAATAGCCCACATCGGCGGAATTAACGAAAAAGGCATACACCGTGCTGTTGAGCAGCACCGTGAACACACCGCTCTGCCATACCCGCACCGTCACACCGGCCGTATCCTTTTCCAGCGCCAGCATGATGGACACAAAGGTCAGCAGGGCCGGCAACACGTAAGCGCTGAAACTAAACAGACCCAACAGCAGGTTGTGGATCCAGGTCCACACCGCCTCGCCGGGGATCACGGCAAAGCAAAATGCCAACACCGCCACCGCCAGCAGGATCACTGCGTGCACCTGCTTGCGGGCGCCGGTCTGCGCCGCCGCGGAGCGACCGCCCTTCTTATGCGTGCTTTTTTTCTTCGTAGCCATTATGTATCCTCCGTTGCATCCGTTATTTATGTACGGCCCGTTACGGGCGATTGGGTTTGTTTTCAATGGCGGTATACAGGGCGTCCAAGGCATCGCTCAGAGACCCCAGTTGATCGATGAGCCCTTCCTCCACCGCCTCGGCACCGTCCAGCACACTGCCCACGTCGGTGGCCATTTCACCGGTGTTCATACACAGTTCCGTGAAGCGCTCCGATGTCATACGGGAGTGGCGGCACACGAAATCCACGATCCGCTCCTGCATCCGCTGAAAATGAACAAAGGCCTGCGGCACCCCCAGCACCAAGCCGTTGATGCGTACCGGGTGGATGGCCATGGTGGCCGACGGCACAATGAAGGACCGTCTGGCCGCCCCCGCCAGCGGCACACCGATG
>JAZOWI010000048.1:0-58947 GCA_045659145.1 Acutalibacteraceae bacterium
AGTAACCTACCCCCCCTACCCCCTTTGTCCCCAAACCCGGTGCAATGTCCCGCCGCAAAAAAGCCCGTACCGCAACAGCGATCCTCCCTTTTTTAAATTACACCCGAAGAGTGGCTAATCCGCCCTCGGCGGTTTCTTTATAGCGGTGGGAAATATCCAGTCCCGTCTGCTTCATCACAGCGATGCAATCATCCAGTGAGATCTTACGGGAATCGCTGAGAAAACTGGCCAAGCTGATGGCGTTGATGGCACGCATAGCCGCCACGGCGTTGCGCTCAATACAAGGGATCTGCACCAAACCGCAGATAGGGTCGCAGGTCAGGCCCAAGTGATGCTCGATGGCAATTTCGGCGGCATACTCGATCTTGTCCAGATCCAAACTGAACAACTCACCCAGCGCCGCCGCCGCCATAGCGCAGGCACTGCCCACCTCCGCCTGACAGCCACATTCACTGCCGGAAATAGAGGCATTGGTCTTAATCAAATTACCAATGATGCCGCCCGTAGCCAAGGCACGCACGATCTCTTCGTCCGAAAATCCCCGCTTTTTCTGTTGATAATACAGCACAGCCGGCATTACACCTGCCGATCCGCAGGTGGGAGCAGTCACGATCCGTTCACCGGCAGCATTCTGTTCACTCACCGCAAAGGCAAAGGCGCAGACCATACGATTTTCCCGCGTTTCAGCACTCTCGTCAATATGCTGGCGATCCATAAGCTGCTTGGCTTTGCGCTGTACTTCCAAGCCACCGGGCAAAGTGCCCACCGTATTCAGTCCGATGCGGATACTGGCTTTCATGGCGTCCCAAATGGTGTAAAGATGTTCCCACAGAGCCTCCCCTTCTACCACTTTGGCATACTCCCATAACCGCATACCATTCTCACGGCAATAGTCAGCAATATGAGCAAACGAGGCCTTGGAATATACATCCGGCGGCACCACAAGGGGCGTTCCTTCAAAGCAGATCTCGCCGCCGCCTACACTCATCACCCGAAGTCGGTCTACCTCTTCCCCATCCCGATAAGCAAACATATCCATGGTATTCGGGTGCGGCAAGGGTATATCCTCGTAATTGAATACGACCTCACACGCAAAAGGCTCCATGGTCTCCCGAATGATGCGATCCGTGCCGTGCCCCACGCCGGTCTTGGCCAAAGAGCCGTATAAATCGACACGAAAACGGTCGGCAGTATGATTTTTCTTACGGAACAACAGACAGGCCTTCTCAGGTCCCATCGTATGAGAACTGGAAGGGCCTCGACCGATCTTATAGAGCTCCGTCATTGACTTCATTGCTTTCATTTTATCACCACATACAGAATTGCTAATTTTCGACACTATGATAACACAACCAACAAAAAAAGTCCAGTCAAAAAGAAAAATCCCACACTCTTGTGTGGGATTTTTCCTGGCTGGGCTGGATGGAGTTGAACCATCACGGCGTGAGTCAAAGTCACGTGTCCTACCGCTAGACTACAGCCCAATATTTATCGCGTCTGCGGTATTTTAACCCATTTTGCCAAAAAAGTCAATACACCAAGCAAAGAAAAACACCCAAACGAAGATTTTTCTTCGTTTGGGTGTGCTGTCCTTATCAAAGTTTGTCGGCCAAGGACAGAATCAGGTTCTCGGTCTTCTCCCAACCGAGACAGGGATCGGTGATGGATTTACCGTAGATATGCTCTCCGGCTCCCCGGGCACCGTCCTCAATATAACTCTCGATCATCAGACCTTTCACCATATTTCTCAACTCACCGTTGCGCCGACAGCTTTTTATCACATCATAGGCAATGGGGATTTGCTCCATCGGATCCTTGGCAGAGTTGGCATGGTTGGTGTCCACGATCACCGAGGGGTTGGAAAGATCGGTCAATGCAAACTGTTCATTCAGTTTGACCAGATCCTCATAATGATAATTGGGCACGTTCCTTCCCGCAAAATCCGTATAACCACGAAGGATCGCGTGAGCTAAGGGGTTTCCCTCGCTGACAACCTCCCACCCGCGATAGATAAAATTATGCCCTTGTTGTGCCGCTTTGATGGCATTGATCATCGCGGAAAGATCCCCGCCGGTAGGGTTTTTCATACCCACGGGAATAGTCAATCCGCTGGCAGTCAAACGATGCTGCTGATCCTCCACAGAGCGTGCTCCCACAGCCACGTAGGACAGAAGATCCGACAAATATCGATGATTCTCTGGATACAACATCTCATCCGCGCAGGTGAATCCGAAATCCCGTAAAACACTGATATGCAGTTCTCGCGTTGCCACAATCCCCTTAAACACATCCGGCGCTCCGTCAGGATCGGGTTGATGCAGCATTCCTTTATATCCTTCGCCGGTGGTGCGCGGCTTGTTGGTGTAAATGCGGGGCACAATCAGGAGCTTATCCTCTACCTGCTCCTGCACACGGCGCAACCGACCGATGTAATCCCGCACCGAATCCCGATGATCGGCGGAACAAGGACCGATCACCAGTAAGAAACGATCCGACTCACCGCGAAATACCGCCTCTATTTCCGCATCTCTTTTCTTCTTCACAGCCTCCATGGCAGGAGAAAGCGGATACAACTCCTTCACATCCTTCGGGATAGGGAGCTTGCGGACAAAGGTCATATTCATTATCTACTTTCTCCTTTCTGACGGATCATTCACTAATTGTCAATTGGATACCAAGGGCCGACAGATCACGAAAGAACTCGGGATAACTCTTCGCCACCGATTCTGCACCGTCTACGATGCCTCCCGTTATGGTGCACAGAACGCTCAAAGCCATCCCAATACGATGGTCGTTATGACACCAAAGACATTCCTTTGGTGTTCTTAACACGCCCTTATGCACCGTAACGGCATTTTCTTCTGCCGTCAATTGGATCCCGAACTTATTCAGTTCCTCCGCCATCGCCGCAATGCGGTCACTTTCCTTATAACGCAAGCGAGAAACGCCCGTAAAGCGAGCGCCGTCCATTGCGGCGGATGCCGCGAACAACACAGGCGCCAGATCAGGGCAATCGGATAAATCAAAATCCGACCTGCCACGTAACAAATCGGCAAACAATTGGCGATAGATCCTGTCTCCTTGGGCAGTATCTCTTGTAAAGTTGTTCACCTTTACACTGCCTCCGAAAAGATTAAAGACTTCCAGATTCGCTGCATTAGAACAGTCCGCTTTTATGCTATAAGACAAACCATTATAGCGTTGTGCACCGACTATAAGGAACGCCCTCCCCTGTCTTGTAACCGTCACTCCGTAGTGCCGCATCACGGACAAGGTGACATCAATGTAAGAAGCGCTTTCCAAAGCATCGGTGATCTCCACGATGCTTTGCCCGTCAACCAAAGTAAGAGCAAACAGCAAACCGGTAATAAATTGACTGGAAACCATACCGGATACGCGGTAGCATCCACCTTTCAGCCGACCGCAAACCGTCAATTGATTGCCGATGCGTTCAAACAAAAAGCCTTGTTCTTTGCACAGGGTTTCATATACATCCATCGGGCGCTGCATCAGCCTACCCCGCCCCGTGAAGGTGACGGGGTGACCGCACAGAAGGCTAAGGGGCAGCAAGAATCGCAAGGTGCTGCCGCTCTCTCCGCAATCCAAAGACAAATTAGCAGGTAAACAATACGGGTCCAATCCACCCAATCGACATCCCTTCGGTGTTTCTTCCACCCAAGCGCCCATGGCTTTCAGGCAGCGTAGGGTTGCCGCCACATCCTCGGAGTAGGCAAGACCATCCACCTCTGCCCCTTCGGAGAGTGCTGCGCACAGCAATGCACGGTGAGTAACGCTCTTGGACGGCGGTGCCGACAGACAGCCCCGCGCAAAGGAAGGCTGAAACCCTACTTTCATCGCCGCGCCTCCACCAAATCAATCAAATAATCCAAGGCTTCCAGATAGCCATCGAAACCGTGACCAACGATACTGGTCACGCAATAATCGCGGATATAGCTGATCTTTCGAAAGGGTTCACGATTGTGCACATCAGAGATGTGCACCTCTACCGTGGGCAAAGCAACTGCTTTGAGCGCATCTAAAATAGCGATGCTGGTGTGGGTATAGGCGGCAGGATTAATGATGATGCCGTCCATTCCCACCGCTTGCTGGATCTTATCTACCAGATCCCCCTCGTGATTGGACTGATAGATCTCCACCACAGCGCCATTCGCTTCGGCGTGGTTAAGAATCCTCTCACACAGATCCGCATAGGTCTGTTTGCCGTAAATATTCGTTTCTCGAACACCCAACATATTGATGTTGGGGCCGTTAATGACCATAAACCGCTTATCAGGTATCATAAGCATCCTCCATCAGTATCTGTGAGACGATCTCTTCCACAGACCCGTCCGCATTGATTCGCATATCGGCGCAGGTGCAATAGATATTGTAGCGCTCCTCATAAAGCCGCTTCAAGGACTCGCGATCTGTCGATAAAGGACGGTTTTGCGCAGGAGTTAATAATGTCAGCGAGCGATCTAGAAAATAGATCCGCCCGTTTTCCTTCAACGCAAGGACATTCTCCTCCCGCAATACAGCACCGCCACCGGTAGCAATCACCGTGCTCTGTCGACAGGACAGCTCTCGTATCGCACGGGATTCCCGCTCGCGAAAAGACACCTCGCCCTCACGAGCAAAAATATCCGCAACACAACAATCGGCTTGTTCCTCAATATACTCATCCGAATCGACGAAATCAAACCCCAGTCGCTCTGCCAGTTGCTTCCCCACTGTGGTTTTTCCGCAGGTAGGCATACCGATCAGTACCACGTTTTGTTTTTCTTTCATCAAATTGAAATAGATAGAATCAACGGTATCCTCTGCCACCGTAACGTCAGTAAACAACTGTGCCGCATAGGCCGCTTGCGCCACCAGCATATACAATCCGCCTACCGCCATGATATTCTTCTGTCGTGCGGCACAAGCCAAAGCAGTGGAAAGCGGATTATACACCACGTCCACTACCCCCTCCAAGTCAGGAAAATCCTCCAAAGAAAGAGGCATCTCGCCTTGCTGCGGATACATACCCACGGGAGTGGTATTGATAAGAACTTGCGCATGGCGGTAATGGATTTTTGCCTCGTCGTAGGTAAGGCAATCCTCGCCACCGCTGCGAGACAGGCGCACCGCTTCGCGGCATCCCAGCTGCATTGCTACGGCATAGGCGGTCCTGGATGTGCCGCCGCTGCCGGCAATCAACACCGTCCGGTCACGCAAGTCTATTCCCGAGCGACGAATCAGCGCTGCAAGGCCCATATAGTCGGTATTGTACCCAAACAAACGTCCATTACGATTCACCACCGTGTTAACGGCACCAATCGCACGGGCCGTCTCATCGATCTCGTCCAAAAATGGGAGTACGGACTGCTTATACGGCATCGTTACATTGATTCCCTTAAAGTCGCGGCGGAACATAAAATCCGCCAATTCATCAGGAGAGATCTCTCTCAGTTCGTAAGGATAATCAAAGAGTCGACGATGAATCTCAGACGAAAAACTATGAGTCAGTTTTTCTCCTATGCAACCGTATATCATACGTCAACCAACCAATCTGTTCCGAAGCGACCGCACAACAGATCGCACAGCACCAGTGCGGTAACACTATCCACCACCACCGCCACGCGCTGCACGATGCAAGGGTCGTGGCGACCGGTCGCGGTTATGGTGGTGTTCACGCCGGAGGTGAGACTGACCGTCTGCTGTTCTTTCGAGATCGTGGGAGTCGGCTTGACGGCACAACGGAAGGTAATCGGCATACCGGTGGTGAGACCACCCAGTACACCGCCGTTGTGATTAGTAAGTGTCACCACACGACCGTTCTCGTCCACGCGAAAAGGATCATTGGCAGTCGAACCCATAAGGTCGGCCACAGCAAAACCCTCACCAAACTCTACACCTTTTACTGCCGGAATGGAAAAGAGCGCGTGAGACAGCACGCCTTCCACCGTGTCAAACCACGGCTCACCTACCCCAACGGGCATCCCCGTTACCGCCGTCTCCAACACCCCGCCTACGCTGTCGGATGCTGTTTTGGCGGCGACAATGCGCTCTTTCATAGCATTGGCCACAGCGGTATCCAACACAGGAAAATCAGCCCGTTTCAACGCTTCAAGATCAGAAACAGTGTCATTAAAAGGGCGATCCTCCACCCCGTTTAAACGACAGATGTGCGTGCTGATGCGGATTCCTTTTCTTTCCAGCGCGGGGATCAGGATGCCCCCCGCTGCCACCAGCGCCGCCGTCAGACGACCGCTGAAATGACCGCCGCCGCGGGGGTCCTCAAATCCGTGATATTTACAACGGGCGGTGAAATCCGCGTGTCCCGGTCTGGCCTTATATTCATTCAGGTCATAATCCTGAGAACGGACATCCCGATTGGGAATGCGAATGCACATAGGCGCGCCGTTGGTAAAGCCGCGATACACGCCGCTCTCGATCACAAACTCGTCCGCCTCACTGCGGGCCGTGGAGATCGCTCCCATAGGACGGCGGCGAGATAATAAGGAATGCATCTCGGCTTCATCCACGGGGATACCCGCCGGCAATCCATCCAGTACCACCCCCACAGAGGGACCATGGCTCTCACCGAACAAAGTCACGCAAACCGATTGACCAAATGTGTTCTTCATTCCGTCGTCACCTCCCGCAATTTGAGTTCCAACTCTTCATAAGTCATTGTTTTGCACTCAAAACTCCCGATTTCCGGTACCGTTACAACGGTTACCGCTTGGGAATCCGCTTTTTTGTCGTGCCGCAGTGCTTCTGTTGCTCTGTCAAAGTCAATGGTACATTCCGTAGGCAGACCTAACCGTTTCAGCACCGATAATAATCGCTCACGAACCGCATTTGAACATAGAGGAATCATCCCTAATGCCACACACTCCCCGTGAAGGTATTCCCCTAGACACTCGATGGCGTGGCCCAATGTGTGTCCGAAGTTCAGCACTCGGCGCAGACCGCTCTCCCGCTCGTCTGCCGCCACGATCTGCCTCTTGATACGCAAGGAACGAAGAATAATCTCCTCCATTTCTTGGTCGGACAGATCGGTATTTTCTAAGAGGGAGAATAACCCCCCATCGTGTGTCAGCGCCATTTTTACCGATTCCGCCAAGCCGTTGGCGATCTGCCGCGGCTCCAAAGTATGAAGTGTGTCCGGATCAATGACAACGCGACGAGGAGGATAAAAAGCGCCGATGAGATTTTTGTATCCCATATGATCCACCGCCGTTTTTCCACCGATGGAGGCATCCACCTGAGAAAGTATGGTGGTAGGAATATTGTAAAAGTCGACACCGCGCATATAGGTAGCGGCGGCAAAGCCTGCCAGATCCCCTACCACGCCTCCGCCTACCGCTACCACACAGTCACTGCGGGTAAATTGATGCTCCACCATAGCGAACAGTATTTCCTGATAAACAGATAAAGACTTTGAGTCCTCGCCCTGCGGAATGGTGTGCATCACGGCTTGGGTACATTTTTTCGCCACCGCTTCGCTGTACTCACAAGGAACACCGCTATCGGTGACGATCAGCACCTTACGATCCAGCGGCAATAGATCCTCAATATGAGTCAGTGCACCGCGAGAGAATAGAATATCATAATTGCCCCAGACAGAAGGAACCTCTATACGAGAGGAATCCATTTCCATAAGGTGACGCTGATACGACTTGGACACAGCCATTGAAAGACGCAGAAAATCCGTGTAATAGGGACGATACTCCTTATTCTCTATACGGAGAACAGCATCGGCACACATCTGTGCCTCCCGTTCCGCATCCTCAACGGGCAAACCGTGCTGTCTCTTGTACTCCGCCACCAAACGGACGGCATCCATTCTCTTCTCAAACCAATGAGCCATCTCGATGTCAGCTTCGTTGATGAGCAAACGGGCCGATTCCAGATCCGTCATAATCCATTACTCCTTACGATAACTCTCCATCAAGGAACGGAAAGCGGGCAGTGACCGCTCAATCTGATCATAGCTGACGCAATAAGCGATACGCACATAGCCACCCACGCCAAAATCGTCGCTGGGCACCAATAACAACTCAAACTGTTTGGCGCGCTCACAGAAGGCATAAGCATCCTCTTCCAAGGACTTAACAAACAGATAGAAAGCACCGTCGGGGCGCACCGCCTCATAGCCCATCTCGGTCAAGGAATCATACAGCAAGGTGCGATTCTTGTCGTAGGCGGTGAGATCGGGCGGCGTACCGTCGCAGGCTCCCACCGTTAACTGCAACAGACTGGGGGCACATACGTAGCCAAGACTGCGGCCTGCACCGCACACGGCAGCAAACACGTCTCCTGCCCCCTCCATCCGAGGAGACACCATAATGTAACCAATGCGCTCACCGGGCAGAGAGAGGGATTTGCTGTAAGAATAACACACCAAGGTGTGATCGTAGTAATTGGGTATATACGGCACCTGAAGATCGCCGTACACCAGCTCGCGGTAGGGCTCGTCGGCCAGAATTGCGATGGGACGACCGATCGCTGCCGAACGCTCTGTGAGCAGCGCCGCCAAACGAGTGATGCATGCTTCATCCAGCACCACACCCGAGGGGTTATTGGGTGAATTGATTATGATGGCTCTGGTTTTCGGCGTAATGGCGGCAGACAACGCGTCAAAGTCCACCGTCAGCGTGGCGGCGCAGGGCGGCACTACCACGGGCACCGCGCCCGCATTGCGCACAAACACTTGATATTCGGGGAAATAGGGGGCCAACAACAGCACCTCGTCCCCCTCACTGCACAGAGCGCGCAGGGAAATGGTCAGCGAGGCCGCCGCACCGCAGGTCATATAAATATTCGCTGCGGAGGCTTCGAATCCGAAGCGCGCTTGGATATGTTCGGCGATGGTCCCGCGCACCCCGAGATCACCGGGAGCAGAGGTATAACCGTGGAGCAGGATCGGGTCCGTTTCCGACAACAGACGCTGCATGGTCTCTCCTACCACCGCGGGGGCGGGTATGCTGGGATTGCCCAGACTGAAATCATACACGTTCTCTTCGCCAATCTCTGCGCGGCGTCGTTTGGCATACTCAAAGATCTCACGAATTACCGAGCTTTTCTTGCCAAGAGCCAACATTTCTTTTGATACCATATGATCACTCCTACTAATAAAAAGGCCGCTCCCTCTATGCTAAAACACATAGTAAGGTGCGGACCATCCTTGTTCTATCCTCCTGCAAAGAATGCAGACAGCAGAGCGCGGACAGTCCTTGGGTAACACATCATAAACAAACAGGACAGAACAAAGCCGCACTCTCCTTAAAAAAGTAATATAATTCTATTCCAATACAAATAGAATGTCAAGACCTTTGCCAATAATTGCGACAAACAAAAAAGTGGTATGCCAAACGGCATACCACTTTTTTAACAAAATTAGGATACGAACAGACCGCCCAGATACAGCGTGCCGCTGTTGCAGGTGATCTCGATGGTGTGCTTACCAACCGTGTCCTCATCAAACACCAGATAGTTGGTGTAACGACCGCCGCCAAACAGCGCGGAACCCATCTTGAAGGGAGTACCGCCATCAATGCGGATGGTCACGTCGGGATTCTCGGAGTTAGCGCTGGTCAGGGGGATAAATACGCGCTTACCGGTAAACTCGATCACGATGGGCTTGTTACCACTGCTCTTCCACGCGCAACCGCCGCTGGTATAGACACTGAAACTGCCCAAAGACTTCACGGTGGCGTTGGTGTTGTTCAGCCAGATGGCATTCTCATAAGAATAAGGAAGCGGAGGAGCGGGCAAAGAGGGCACCGAAGTGGAGATAGAAGACAGGTTGTCATAGGTCTTGGACAGATAACTGATCAACAGCTCCGCAATAATGGCATGACCCTTATTGGTGGGATGCACCCAGTCAGCGGCGATGTCGGTCCACTCATACTGTCCGTAGAGATTGCTCTTAGTGCTGACCTCCGGCCACACCGCATCGCGGTAGCTGATCATCGGCAGGTCGTAGTGCTTTCCAATAGGCGCCTGCACAGCCTGAGAATTCGTGCCGCCCTCATTCATCACGTACAGCAGAATGACCGCAGGCTGAGACTCATGAGTCAGCACACGGCGAATCAAGCTGGCATAGCACTCTAACTGCTCATCGCTGGTGTTATCGTTGACACCATATTCAATGATGACCAGATCGGGATCCTTACTCAGCAGATCCTCCTCCACACGGTGGACACCGTACAAGCTGGAGCTGCCGCCAATACCGGCATTGACGAAGGTAACATCCGAGTTGGGGAACGTCTTTTTGAGCCAAGTGTTGGTCAGACCGGCATAGCTGGTCTTGGCATAGTCGGAAGCGTAGGCACCCTCGGTAACACTGCCTCCAATGACGCCGAAGGTAATGTCTTCGCCGTTCTTGGCACGGTTCAGCACCTTGGCCAAGCGAGCCTGATTACCCTTATTTACCAACGCCTTTTCCAGCATATCCGCGCGGATACCCAAGGAGGCGCAATCGTTGGTGAGCTTCATCGTATCAAAAATACGGTTGGGCTTGTTCATACAGTGATCGCACTGTGCCGCCGTCAGCTTGTCGGACACGGCTTTGAGGTTGGCAAACTTATAATCGGTATGAGTCACTGTAAAAGTGTAGAACTCATCAGGGGTATAGGCGTGAACCTGATACTTACCGACGGTCTGCTTTTCGAAAATATTTTTTGCAGGCATAGACTCAAAGAAATTCAGGAAATCAGACAGCTCGCTCTCGTTCAGGCCAAAGGTCTGATAGACATAGTAGCTGAACACCGCAAACATATACTCATAGTTCTTGCGGGGAGCGGTCAGAGTAGCGGTGACTACCTCGTTCTTGCTGTTGCAATACACGTGCAGGCAATAATCGCAGTCCTTACCGTCGATCACATAGCGATACGCCTTCTGGTTACCGGCGGTGGCGGAGCCATTGTCCTTCACGCTGTAATCATTGACGCCTACAAACCAACCCTTGAAAGTAGATATAAACGTATCAAGAGTCAAAGGTCCGCCACTCTGAGAGGCGGAGGTGAAGCCAGGTATGAAACGAGTGCTACTGGACGTGGTTGTATTAGTCTTAGTAGAAGAGGTGCTGCTGTTGGTTTTCACCGTAGACGACTTGGTGGTGGTCTTCACACTGGATCTCGTGGAGGAAGACTTCGAGGTCTTGTCGGTCTTGTCGGTCTTGTCGGTCTTATTAGTCTTATTGGTCTTACCAGAGGAAGACGTGCTCTTGGAATCGGAACCCGTCGTGGTCTTATTGCTTCCGGTGTTATTGGTCACAGAGGAATCGGTCTTGTTACCGGTACCCTCCGTCTTATCCCCCTGACCGTTGTCGGTCACATCGGGATTCTCGGAACCAGTGGTGTCGTCCCCCTGCTCGTCAGTGGTATCGTCACCGATACCCTCCGTGGTGTCGTCACCGATGTCTTCGGTGGTGTTGTCCCCGCCCTGCTCGTCGGTGGTGTTGTCACCGGACACGGGGTCACTGGGGATGCTCTCGTCCGGAACGGGAGGCTTATTGCCGCAAGATGCAGAGAGCAGCATGGTGGCAAGCATCAGCACCGCCAGCAAAATGGACAAGAAACGGTTTGTCTTTTTGTTCATAATTGATTCTCCTTTTTTGTAAAAAAACAATGATTAGCAGGAAAATTATATCAAGATTTTATCTCCGTGTCAAGAAGGATTATCAAGACACCAACAGACCGCCGCACCAAACCGTATCGCCGTTGGGCAGGATCTCCACCGTGTGCTCCCCTACCTCTGTCTCGTCCAATATCACGAAGTTGGTGAAGATGCCGCCGCGAATGATATACTCGGGCAATGCCTTCTCTACACCGTCGACGCGGACCGTCATCTTCAGGTCATCGGAGTACGGAGTGCGGATGGGCAGGACGATGCGCTTACCCGCCACCTTCAATACCAAAGGCTCGTCACCCTCGTTCTTCCAAGAACAGCAGTCCTCGTTAAACAGTTTGAAGCTGCCCATCGAAACGGGAACCGTATTCTCACAGTGATACCACTTGGCGTTCTCATATACATAGGGGCGATACGGAGCGGGCACAGGCAGGATTGCATCCTCCATAGTGTCCAATGCCTCATACACATCGTTAAGATAAGCCGTCAGGAGCTCACCCACAATGGCGTGACCCTTATCGGTGGGATGCACCCAGTCGGCGCAGATATCCCGCCAAATGTACTGGCCGTCGGGATTCTGCTCGGTCTTGACCTCCGGCCACACCGCGTCGCGATAGCTGATCATAGGCAGATCATAGTGAGCGCAGATAGGCTGCTGATCCGCCTGAGCGTTGGTGCCGCCCTCGTTCATCACAAACAGCGCCATTACCGCAGGGGCACAAGGAGCTGTCAGCACCTTATGGATCAGGCCGGCATAGCACTCTGCCTGAAAATCCTGAATGATGTCATTCACACCGAACTCCACCAGCAGGAAATCGGGGTTATGGGACAGCATCATCTCGTCCACACGATGCACACCCAACAGGCTGGAGGTACCGCTGTAACCCGCATTGATGTAAGAGATGGTGGACATGGGGAACGTGTCCTCCCACCACTTACGCAGGATACCCGCATAACTGTTTTCCTTCACGGTAGCGGAAGCGCCGTGGGTCACACTGCCGCCGATGACACCGATGGTGATACGATGACCCGATAGCGCCTTTTTCATCACCGCGGCGATCTTGGCACGGTTGCCGGCAGATACCAGCGCCGTATCCAACATATCCTGACGAATACCCAGAGATATTGCTTTTTCCGTTAATTTCATAATAGGCACCTCGCAAAAGTAAATTTCGTCAAATACATTATAACATATATGACTCGAATTGCAAGTAAATAATGTAAAAGTAACACCCCTGACCGGGGTCTGAACCGTGGAGTAGGCTTCGCCACCTCCTCAAATTCGTCGAGGGCGAATTTAACCGGCCCTTCACATCAGTCGCCGCCATCAAAAAACACCCCCGACACACACTTGTGTGTCGGGGGTGTTTGGTGCCGCTGACCGGGGGCGAACCGGGACGGTATTTCTACCGAGGGATTTTAAGTCCCTTGTGTCTGCCTATTCCACCACAGCGGCAAATATATGGAGCGTGTAAGCCACGCCCCATATCATAGCCTTTTTAGTGACGTTTGTCAAGAGTTCTTGGGCGGTTTCATTGTTAAGCCGATGCGCTTTTTGGCTATATCCACCGACAGCACCCATACTTTCACCACATCGCCCACTTTCAGCACCTCGCCCGGATGCTTGATGAAGCGGTTGGTGATCTGTGAAATGTGCACCAATCCGTCCTGATGGACACCGATATCCACAAAGGCACCGAAGTCAATGACATTGCGCACCGTGCCTGTCAGCTCCATCCCCTCTTTCAGGGACTCAATGCCGAGAATATCCGTGCGCAGCAGCGGAGGCGGCAACTCGTCACGAGGATCCCGACCGGGATGTTGCAATTCCGCGATAATGTCGGTCAAGGTGGGCACACCTACTCCCAGCTTCTCTGCCAAATTAGCGATACCGAAGGCATCCACCTTCTCCTGCAAAGGGGACAGATCCTTCACCGTCACCTGACACACATCCAAAAGGTCCTTTGCCACGGGATAACTCTCGGGATGGACTGCGGTGTGATCCAGCATATTCTTGCTCTCCGGCACGCGAAGGAAGCCGGCACACTGCTCAAAGGCCTTGGGGCCCAGTTTGGGCACCTTTTTCAGTGCCGCACGGGAGGTGAACATACCGTTCTCCTCCCGATAGGCCACAATGTTTTTCGCCACGGTGGCATTAATCCCCGCTACCTGCGACAAGAGGGGGGCGGAGGCAGTATTGAGATCCACACCCACCGCGTTCACGCAGGATTCCACCACGCCGTTGAGGGTGTCGGACAGTTGCGACTGGGGCAGATCGTGCTGATACTGTCCCACGCCGATGGCCTTGGGGTCGATCTTGACTAGTTCTGCCAAGGGATCCTGCATCCGTCGGGCGATGGACACGGCAGAACGGAGATTCACGTCGTAATCGGGGAACTCCTGAGCCGCCAACTTAGACGCGGAATACACCGACGCGCCCGCCTCGCTGACCACCATATAGGACACACCCGACAGGTTGTTCTCGCGGATCAGATCGGCGGTGAACACCTCGGTCTCGTGGGAGGCGGTGCCGTTGCCGATGGCGATGACCTCCACCTTATGCTTCTTGATGAAGCCCAGCACCGTCTTCTGCGCCTGCTCCATCCGCTTGAACTGAGGCACGGGGTAAATGATACCCGTATCCAGCACCTTGCCCGTGGGATCGATGACCGCGCACTTACAGCCGTGCTGATAACCCGGGTCCAGACCCAAAGTGACCCGTCCCTTCACCGGCGGCTGCATCAAAAGCTGGCGCAGGTTGACACCGAACACTTTAATGGCCGACTCGGAGGCGGCCTCGGACAGCATATTGCGCATCTCCCGCTCCAACGAAGGGAAAATCAAACGGTCATAGGAATCCTCTGCCGCCGCCTGTACCTGCGCCGTAGCGGGGCAATCTGCCTTTAAGTGCTCGGAGTAGACGATGCGCATAGCGTGAGCAGGGTCAAACTCCACGTGCACCTTGAGGAACTCCTCCCGCTCACCTCGATTGATCGCCAACACGCGGTGACCTGGCACCTTATTGAGAGGTTCGCGGAAATCATAGTAGTTGGCGTAGACGCTGTCCTCTTCCTTCGCCGCTTTGGAGGTCAGGTGCCCGTTGGCAAAGCACACCACCCGCAGGCGCTTGCGCACATTAGCGTCATCGGCGATCAGCTCGGCAATAATGTCGCGCGCCCCCGCCAGCGCGTCCTCCACCGTGGGCACCTCCTCGGAGAGATAAGCCTCGGCCAACGCATAGGGGTCCTCACCCTTCGGCTCCTGAGCATACAAGGCGTCCGCCAAGGGTTGCAGCCCCCGCTCCTTGGCCACCGTGGCGCGGGTGCGACGTTTGGGGCGGTAGGGGCGATACAGGTCGTCTAACTCGGTCATGGTTACCGCCGCATCCAGCGCCGCCGCCAGTTCCTCGGTGAGGGCGCCCTGCTCCTCGATGGTGGCACGATATTTCTCACGGGTCTCATTTAGATTGCGCAGGTAGGTCAGCCGATCCGCCAACTCACGGAGCACCTGATCGTCCAAAGAACCCGTCTGCTCTTTACGATAACGGGCAATAAAGGGGATGGTGTTGCCGTCATCCAGCAACCCGATCACATTTTCCACGTGCTGAGATTTCAGATGAAACTCATTGGTTAAAGTCTGTAAAATATCCATAGAGAACTCCTTACTCGGTAATGTGGGTATTATACCAAATCCGTCCACCCTCTGTCAACCGATACCGCGTTGACAGAGCGGATTTTTGCGGCTATAATGGAAAGGAACTTGTCAGAGAGGAGAATGCTTGTGATTCGTGTCTACGCCGTGGACTGCACCCCCTATTTGCGGGATGATGCTGTCATCCGTGCACTGCCCCTTTTAGATGATGTGCGCCGCAAGCGGGTCGCCCGACTGCGCCTACCTCTCAAACGAGCCCAATGTGTAGCCGCAGGTCTGCTTCTTACTCACTTATTCGGCAAGGATGGTGTGCCGCCGCACCTTGCATACAGTGAACACGGAAAACCCTCTTTGGCAGAGGATAATGCGCTCCGTTTCAGCCTTTCCCATACGGACCGATGGGTATTCTGCGCTGTGTCGACCCACTCGGTGGGACTGGATGCACAAGTGGAGCGGGCCGTGTCCCCTCGTCTGATGAGCCGCACCCTGTCGGCACAGGAAGCCAACTGGGTCAGCCAGGAGACTGTACCGCGCTTCATTCGTCTGTGGACTATGAAAGAGACCTATCTCAAATACACCGGTACGGGGTTGAGTGTACCGCTCCGCACTGTGAAAATTGCCGTGCCACCCGTTCTCCATTGGGATGAACATAACAAGGTATACTGGCACTTCCCCGCCTTTGACGGCGGCATTACGGTGACCGTCTGCGGAGAAGAACCGCAATGCGATGCTATCCAAGTCATCACACTATGAGGAATGCCCCGACAGAACCTCTGTCGGGGCATTGTTACGACCAAAGATTATTGACGCTTGGAATAGTACACCACGATGGTATCTTCCCGTCCCGTCAGTTCATTGTAGCCGCTGAACAGCGCACCGCCCAGCGACATCAGCTCTCCGCATTGCACGGTGGTGATATCGTGATTGACAAAGACCTCCCCTTTGTCATTAGTGAGGATCACGTGTCCGTTGGCGGTGTTGATGCGTCCGCCGCGTCCCAAGCCCTCCTCCTGAGGACTTCCGTTTTCGTCCAAATAGCGGCGCGCCAACAGCGTTAACTCACGACCATCCAGTTTCAGGGCGGTGGAACTGACCGCCGATTCTCGTTTCTTTTTCCAAAACATCCGCGTCACCTCCCGTCCATTTTACCGAATGGGCAGATAATTGTCAAGCCGCTCTTGTATTTGTGACAAACAAGTGATATAATAATGATTTGAAAGTAAAAAGAAAGGAGGCGCAGTATGGCCAAAGCAGATCGATACAAACGATTATTTTCTTTCACCTTGATTCTGGGCATCGGCACCATCATCTCCAAACTGATGACCTACGTGGTGCTCACCCCTCTGTATACGAAGTATCTGACCCCCGATGAGTTCGGTATTGTGGAGCTGGTGGTGCAGACCGCCAACCTGTTGATGCCTCTTGTGTCCTTGGGCATTAATCAAGCGGTACTGCGCTTCGGTATGGACGGAGAGACCGACCGCGGGTCGGTGCTTACCGCCGGACTGGCGGTAAATCTGCTGGGCTTCCTTGTGTTCCTGCTGTTCTACCCCTTAGTACGGCTCATCCCCGCCTTCGGCGAGCACGCCCTGCTGATCTACCTGTTTATTTTCTGCTCCATCACCCACTATCTCTTCGCTTATTGCGTCAAGAGTATGCACAAGGCCAAACTGTTCACCATTTGCGTGATCATCGGCACCGCCATCACAGTGGTGCTGGACATTCTGTTCCTGGCAGTGCTGGACATGGGCATTGTAGGCTATATTCTCGCCATTGCCCTGAGCGACCTCACCTGCTCGGTGATTCTCATCATCACCGCGAAGCTGTATAAGCTCATTCGATTGGATAAACTGAAAAAGACGATCACCAAGGCGATGCTCCGCTATTCCATCCCCCTCATTCCCAACTCGGCGCTGTGGTGGATCACCGACTATTCCGACCGCTATATGGTGACGGTATTCATCAGCGAATCGGCCAACGGACTGTACTCACTGGCCTATCGCCTGCCCAATATGCTGATCATGGTGTGCGGCATCTTTATGGATGCGTGGCAGATGTCCGTGCTCTCGGAAAAGAGCCGCTTGGAACGGCAGACCTTCTTCACTCACGTGTTCGCAATGTACCAGTCGGTAATCTTCGTAGGGGCTTCGGCGCTGATCGTGGGTGCCAAGCTGATTACCTGCATTATGGCGGACGCGGCTTACTATGAATCCTGGCAATACATTCCCACCTTGGTGATCGCCACTGCTATGTCCTGCTTCGTCACCTTCCTGGGCACCATCTACGTGGTGGAGAAAAAGAGCCGCAGTTCCTTGGTCACCACGGTGATCGGTACCGTGGTTAATATTGCCGCCAATCTCATTCTCATTCCCCGTATGGGCGCCCATGGTGCCGCTCTTGCCACCGCTTTCAGTTACGGACTGGTGGTGCTGTTGCGTGGATTCCACACTCGCAAGTTCATCCCCATCGGGTGGAATCTCCCCCGCTTCACCGTGAATATGACCCTTATCGTGGCCCAGAGCGTGATTATGATCTTCGAATTGCCTTACTGGCAGTACCTCTGTGTGGGTCTGCTGCTGGTGGTGCTGGCGGTGAACTTCCGCCTGCTGCTGGGCAGCATTAAGCAGGTCATCGGCAACCGCAAAGGGGGTTGACCTATGGACCGCATTCAGCAGATCGAGCGCAGTATCATCAAGAAATACCGCAAACCTATCTGGAACAACTTCATCGGTGCGCTGAAAGACTATGAAATGATTCAGGCGGGCGACCGCATCGCCGTGTGCCTTTCCGGCGGCAAGGATTCCTTTCTGCTGGCCAAATGTTTACAGGAACTGCACCGCCACGGCAGTGAGGTCCCCTTTGCATTAGAATACATCGTGATGGATCCCGGGTATCAACCGGAGAACCGCCGACAGATCGAAGAGCTACTCCGCATCACGGGTATCGAGGCGCACATTTTTGACAGCCCCATCTTCTCGGTGGTGGACAAGCAAGAGGGCACTCCCTGCTATCTTTGCGCCCGTATGCGACGGGGATATCTCTACAAGTTCGCCAAGGAATTGGGATGCAACAAGATCGCCTTGGGGCATCACTTTGACGATGTGATCGAGACCATTATGATGAGTATGCTGTACGGGGCTGAGATGCGTACCATGATGCCCAAGCTCCACAGCCTCAATTTCCCCGGCATGGAGCTCATCCGCCCGCTGTATCTGGTACGGGAGCGGGATATTGCCGCCTGGGCGCGGTATAACGACCTGACCTTCCTGCGGTGCGCCTGTTCGGTCACCGACCGACGGGAAAACAGTTCCAAACGAGCCGAGATCAAGGCACTGCTGGAAGAGTTGCGCCGTGTGAACCCCCAATCGGATATCAACATCTTCCGCAGCGCGGAAAACGTGAATCTGGAAACCATCATCAGCTATCGAAAAGGAGATCGGATCACCTCGTTTTTGGATGACTATGAGCAATAGAAAAAGATGTGTAGAAAAATCTACACATCTTTTTCTTATGTACGGGTTATTTAATTTCAAATACTTTTTCCTTTTTCCCATGGCGCAGACCATAGTCATTGACCTCAACCTCTACGTCCTCATCCGGATGTTCCAGTAAATAGGCGATCTCGGCATAATATTCCACTCCGCCCTTAACGTTTTTAAACTGGTCTTCCAAATCGTAATCGCATTCCTTGGGAAGCTCCTCCATATACTCGGTAAGACCGACACCGTTCTGGTAGGCATAGAAATCGCCTTCGTAAATGAGACAGGTGGGTTCCTCTCCCTCATTCTTCAACAGATATTTGATGATAATAACATCGTCTCCGTCTTCGTCCTTGCACAAGCGGTAACTGTCGATTTCGATCTGCGCTTCGTTTCCGCTGGTAACATCCAAAAAGATACCGCCGAAAAGCAGTGTAAGAGGAGCAAAAACAAAGGAAAGCACCGAACAAGCAACCACGACGCAAGCAACAACGATCAAAACAATATGACTCTTCTTCATAGTAACTTACCCTAACTTATACATTATTTCAGTTCATTGCCGCAGGTGTTGCAAAAGGCCGCATCCGACGGATTCTTAGCACCGCAGACGCAGGTCTTCTGCCCCTGACGGTTGTCAATGGCGGCCTGCAACTCCTCGTTGACGGCCTTTAATTCATCGATCTGACAGACAAGCGCCGCCGCCAGCTCCTCATTAAGTTCCTCACCCTTGCGATGATCGTAGCACAGATGACCCAAGGCCTCCATCGCCTCACGAATGGCACGGTCATTCTCCGCCAGTTTGAGCTTCTGCTTGGTCAGGTCTGCCACGTCCGATACTTTACGACCGGCGGCATCCGCCAACTCTTTTGCTTTACATACCACATCTTCCCACGTTGCCACGAAACACACGCTCCTTTTCTCGTTCATTATGTCCATTATACCGCTGTGTAAACGGAATTGCAATCCCCAATTACTGCCGCCCGTATTTCTCGTAGAATCCCACGATGGCATCCTTACGGCGGAGCATCTCCTCCACACCGCTGTTGTACTCATACGGGAACTTGTAATTAAAAATACGCTCCAAATAATCGGTGCCGGGTTGTTTGAGCTTACTCACCGCACCCGCGCCGCAACCGAGAATGGTGTGGGTCTCATCCATAATGTACACATTATACAGGCACTCGTGCCCCGCCTTGGCCCAACCCACGTTCTCCTGATTGCCCACCGTGCGACTCTGGCGATAAAGATAGTAGGGCGCATACCCTGCCATCGGCAAAGCGGCGGCGGTATGGCGCACCATCCGCACCGCATCGTCCTCCACGCCGAAGTCGGGACGGTGCTGCAACATAATATTGGAGGCGCGCTTCATTGACAAGGTATGCACGGTGACGCTCTCCGGTGACAGACGGATGATCTTGTCCAAGGTATCGGAGAAACCGGCAAAATCGTCCCCGGGCAAGCCAGCGATCAAGTCGGGATTGATATTGTCAAAGCCTGCCGCCCGCGCCATAGCGAAGGCGTCGTAGAACTGCTCCACCGTGTGCTTACGACCGATACCGGCCAGCACAGCGGGTTGCAGGGTCTGGGGATTGATGCTCACCCGCCCCACACCGGCGGCGCGAATGGCCACCATCTTCTCAGGAGTCACCGTATCGGGGCGACCCGCCTCCACGGTGTATTCCCGCAGGGTGGACAGATCAAAGGAGGATTCCACCGCGCGGAATAAGGCGGTGAGCTGCTCCGCCGATAAAGTGGTGGGAGTGCCGCCGCCGAAATACACCGACTCCAAGCGTAGTCCCAAATCGCGGGCGATCTGACCCGTATAAGCGATCTCGCGGCACAACTGCTCCACATAATCGGGGATCAATTTTTTGGCGCGCTCCACCGTTTGGGACACAAACGAGCAATAGTCACAACGGGTGGGACAAAAAGGAACGGAAACGTACAAGCTGAAAGAATCGGGGCGGGACAACTGCAACACCTTGTCCTCGTTGAGGAGTGTGGTGGCGCACAGTGCGCGCTTTTCCTCTCCCACCAACAGCTTATCTCGCAAATAAGCCATCGCCGCCTCGGCTCCCATCTCACGGGTCAAACGGCGGAGCAATTTCACGGGACGCACCCCTGTTATCAGGCCCCATCCGTGTGTAAAGCCAAGTAACTTTACAAGCAAATGGTACAGTAACGTGCACAATTCCAGCTCACAATCGTCCAGCAAGGTGGCGGAATCAGAGGAAACGGCGGAAGCAAGCTCTTCGTCAAAGCCGTCCAAGCGCACACGGCACCGAAGCGCCATCTGTGCTCCTTCTTTTTCCATAGTACACTCCACCGTCAGGCCATCCACCGCCACGGATTCTTCGTGATGGGTGACAACCTTCTCTAACGGTAAAAACAAACGGCACACATTCTCCAACTCAAAATGGAAATCGTTGCCCCGTAAATATAAGTGCATAAAGATCTTCCTTTATCTTAGATAGGGATTCTGCAACCGCTCCCGCCCGATGGTGGTGGCGGGTCCGTGGCCGCTGTATACCACCGTGTGGGAGGGCAAGGTCATCAGCCGCGCCAAAGAACGGCTCATCGCCTCCTCGTTCCCTGTGGGGAAATCCAGTCGCCCGATACTGCCGTAAAACAAGGTATCGCCCGTAAAGACCACCCCATCCCCCACCAAACAGACACATCCGTCGGTGTGACCGGGAGTCTCCCATATGGTCAGGGATTCCTTACCAACGGCAAGGGTGTCCCCTTCGCGGAGGACGCCGTTGCAGGATAAGGACAGTGAGACACCCGACAAAAACAAGGCGGAAAGATTAAGCCGCGGGTCAGAAAGCGTCTCCTTATCCCCCGCCCCCACCAATAAGGGCGCGTCAAAGGCAGCGCAAACCGCCTTGGCCGCCATCATATGGTCGAAATGGGCGTGGGTCAGCACCACGCTGTGCACACGGAGTTGCTGCTCCTTAATAAAAGCGAGGATGGTCTCTGCTTCATCGGCGGGATCCAGAATCACCGCGTCTTTGTCATCGTCCCACAACACGTAACAGTTCGTTCCGTTGATGGGTAAACAGCGGTAGTTCATCGTTTATCTCCCTTTTTCCAGGTGTCGGTGTCCAGCAGGATGGTGACGGGGCCGTCATTGAGCAGGCGCACCTTCATATCCGCACCGAACTGTCCCGTCTGCACGTCCGTGACACCCATCCGATGAAGCTCCTCCGTAAAACGATCAAAGAGGGGCTGAGCCACCTCAGGGCGAGCCGCCGCCATAAAATCAGGACGGCGACCACGGGCGGTATTGGCGCACAGGGTGAACTGGGAGACCGCCAGCACGCTGCCGCCCCTATCCAGCACCGACAGATTCATTTTATCGTTCTCATCGCAGAATACGCGAAGCTCTGCCACCTTTTTCGCCAGCAAAGCCGCCTCCTGCTCCGTGTCTCCGTCGCATACACCCACCAAGAGAAGAACGCCCTCGTCGATAGAAGCAATGGTGACACCGTCTACCGTGACCGACGCCTCGGTCACTCGCTGAAATACAGCCTTCATAGCGGACTCTCCTTTTTAGATTCCGGTACGTTGCACGTCATCCACGCCGGGCACGGCGCGGAGTTTCTGCATCACATATTGCAAATGCTCCACGCTGTTGACCGCCACGGTCATGGTAATAACTGCGCCGTTCTCCTGATCCCGCGCGTTAATGGAATGAACGGGGATGTGCAGGTTAGACAAGGTGGTGGCTACTTTCAGCAGCAGATTCACTTGATCGTGGGCTACAATACGCAGATTGGCATTGAACTCGGTATTCACCGACTGCTCCCAGTGAACGTTGACCCACCGCTCCCGATTAGGAGACAGGGTAATATTCTCCGGCACGTTGGTGCAGTCCCGACGGTGGATAGACACGCCGTAACCGCGGGTGACAAAACCGATAATCGGGTCACCCGGCACCGGATTACAACACTGGGCAAACTTCACCAGACAATCGTCCAGATCGTCAATGATGACACCGCCCTGATGAGAACGGCGACGAGGGGGCGCTGTGACGGGCGCGAGAGGCTGCGCCGCGGCCTGATCCTCCCGTTGCATACGGTTGTATTCTTCCTTGATGCGCGGGATCAGGCGGGACAGCATCACGCCGCCGTAGCCGATGGCCGCATAGAAATCATCCAAGGTGGCACAGTGCTGTTTCTTAGCCTGATTCATCAGGAACTGCTCCATCCGATCCTCAGGCAGACGGATCAGGTTACGGGACAGTTCCCGCTCCAATTCGGCGCGCCCCTGCTGGATATTCTCCTCGCGGCGCTCCTTCTTGAACCAACTGCGGATCTTATTGCGTGCCTCGCCGGTGTGGACAATATTCAGCCAGTCGCGGCTGGGGCCGTGGTTGGCGGAGGAGGTGGTGAGCACCTCCACGATCTCGCCGGTCTTGACCTTATAATCCAGCGGCACGATGCGACTGTTCACCTTGGCGCCTACCATACGATTGCCCACCGCCGTGTGAATGGCATAGGCAAAGTCGATGACGGTACTGCCCTCGGGCAGCGTGATCACGTCCCCCTTGGGGGTGAATACAAACACATCCTCGATGTCCAGATCCGTCTTGATGCTCTGCACAATGTCCTCGGCATCGTCCACATCCTGCTGGTTCTCGATGAACTGGCGCACCCACGCCAGTCGTTCCTCCAGCTTATCCTTCTTCTGGATGCCCGCCTTGTATTTCCAGTGGGCGGCGATGCCGTATTCCGCCGTGTAGTGCATATCCCAGGTGCGGATCTGCACCTCAAAGGGGATCTTCTCCTTGCTCACCACGGTGGTGTGCAGGGACTGGTACATATTGGGCTTGGGTGTGGAGATATAGTCCTTAAACCGATTAGGCAAGGGACGGAACATCTCGTGGACGATACCCAAGGCGTTATAGCAGTCGTTCACATTATCCACGATGACACGCACTGCATAAATATCAAAGATCTCTTCAAAGGCGCGACCACGCATATACATCTTGCGATAGATACCCGCATAGCTCTTGATACGACCGGCAATAAAGGTCTCAATGCCATACTCGGCCAGATGCTCATGAATCCGCTGCTGAATACTCTGCAAGAAGGCGGTACGCTCATCGGCGTGCAGCGCCAGATTCTCCTCGATCTCCTTGCAGGCCACGGGATCCAACACCCGCAGGGACAGATCCTCCAGCTCTTCTTTGATGGTGCGGATACCGAGGCGGTGGGCCAGCGGCGCGTAAATATCCAAGGTCTCGCGGGCCTTATCCCGCTGTTTCTGGGGTTTCCAGCCGTCGCTGGTGCGCATATTGTGCAGGCGGTCCGCCAGCTTGATGATCATCACCCGCACATCCTTGGACATAGCAAGCAACATCTTGCGGACGTTCTCCGCCTGCTGTTCCTCACGGGTGGAGAAGTTCATCTTGGTGATCTTGGTAACACCGTCCACCAGATCCGCCACCTCTTGACCGAAGCGGGCGGCGATCTGGGACAACTCAATGTCCGTATCCTCTACCACGTCGTGCAGGAGCGCCGCCGCCACCGCGTCGCTGTCCATACCGATCTCCACCAGTATACAGGCAACGTGTAAAGGATGGCACACATATTCTTCACCGGATTGACGGCGCTGACCATTGTGGGCGTTGATCGCCAATTCCATCGCGTCGCGGATGCGGACAACGTCATAGGCTTTGTCGCTGTTTTCCAGCAGATTCATTAACTGCTCTACGATGGCTTCCTTACGCTCGACACTGTGATTCTCACAGGACATTCTCCTCATCCCCTTTCGTCAAGTATTGCCACAAGGGCGTGGCGGTCATATCGGCTTTTCCCGCCGCGGGCAGGACACGGATCTCCATCCGTTCACCCAGATCGTGCCAATTCACCAGTCCGCACTGTTGCCAGATCTCCAGCGCCACCAACAGCTGTAAACAAGTGAGTCCGCTCACCGAATGAAGCAGTTGCTCCGGTGTGCCGCACCACTGCTGACAGCCCCGCAGAAGAGTATACAAACCCGCCAAACGGTCGCGGGATGCCAAAGTCTCTTGTACGGGAGGACACACCTCACCTCGTAGTATGCCCTCAAAAGTGCGCAACTGGGAAAGTAACGCCTCCCGATCCGTATCCGCATAGGAGATATCCCGCAAACGAACACTCAGCGAGGTATTGCCTTTATATTCATTCTTATCCAAACTGACCACACAATTCACCACCGAACCGCAAGGGATCGGAAACTCCTCCGGTGTGGTCTGAAACTTCATCGCCGTGACACGCACCCCGTCCCGACTTAGGGACAGGCGCAGGTGCTTACCGCCACCCACGGCGGTGATATTATCCAAATGCATCCGATTGAGACCAAACAAAGGCGCAGGATTGCCGTTGCCGAAAGGTTCCAGCACCTGCAACAGTTCCAGTTTATCCGTATGGATCTGATCGGGGCGCAGGCGCACCGACACATCCAAAGCGGAAACAGGCATTTCCTCCACTTGATCACGTGCATACTCATTGATAGCGATACGGAAACGGTCCACTTCATCATTTGGAAGGGTCACGCCCGCCGCCAACTCGTGGCCGCCGTACACGGTCAAGCAATCGGCGCAGGATTGCAAAGCGTTAAAAATAGAAAACCCTTCCAGACTGCGGCAGGAGCCGTGGGCCACGCCATCCTCGCCCAAGGTCAGGGCAATAGCCGGCTTACCGAAACGGTCCACAAGTCGCGCCGCCACTAAGCCGAGCAGGCCGCCGTGCCAGCCCTCGCCGCACACCACCAGCACCCGCTGGGTCAACCATTCAGCGTGCTGCGTCAGTTGTTCCTCCACCTGCGCCACGATAGCGGCGCTGGCCTGCTGACGCTGGGAGTTGAGCGTTTGCAACTGAGCGGCATAGCCCATCGCCTCTTCCTCAGTGGTGCTGAGCAGCAGCTGTACCGCCACGTCAGGATCCGCCATACGACCCGCCGCATTCAGTCGCGGCACCAAGGAGAAGGTCACTGCCGTGGCGGTGAGTCCTTTCTCTGCCATACCGGCGATGTTCCGCAACGCCACAATGCCCTCACGGCGGCTGTTCTCCAACAGCAGCAGACAGCGGCGCATCAGGTCACGGTTGAACCCCTGCAAGGGCATCATATCCGCCAACGTGCCCAGTGCCAACAGATCACCATACTCATTGAAGGCTTGTTCGCCGTCCTCACACAGGGCGCAGACCAGCATAAAGGCAACGCCCACGCCGGCAAACTCCCGCCAAGGGATGTCCCAGTCCTCCCGATGGGGATCCACCACCGCCACTGCCTTCGGCAATTGTTCCGTAGGCTGATGATGGTCGGTCACCACCAGATCTACACCGAGAGAGGCGGCCAATTCCGCCTCTTCCGGCGCAGCAATACCCGTATCCACCGTCACGATCAGGGAAATCCCCTGCGATGCCGCCCAATGGACCGTTTCGGGATGCAGACCATAACCATCTTCACGGGAAGGAATGCGATAACACACGTCCACCCCTTGCTTTTGCAAATACGTAACCAGCAGCACCGTGGCGGTGATGCCATCCACGTCGTAGTCACCGTAAATGAGCACCCGCTCCTTTTCGGTCACGGCGCGGCGAATCCGCGCCACCGCGGCCTCCATATCGGGGAAAGCATAGGGGTCGATCTCTTCCTCCGTGCCCATAATGTAGGCAAACACTTGCTCGGGGGTCTCAATCCCTTGGGCGGTAAGCATCAAGGACAGGAAAGGATGGATCTCGCAGGCTTCTGCCAGTTCCGCCGCCAGTGCCGTATTCAGTTTTGCTTCGTTCCAGCGACGAATATGCATACAGAAAGCCTCCTTCCCTTTATAATTACCTTATATCATATCATTTTATGAACGGTTTTTCAATAAAGAATTGCAAAACATGTCGATTTTTACGCAAAAAAATCCCGTACCACTCCGCAGAGGGTACGGGATTTCATTATTCTTCGCTTTTAGGCAGGATACCGATGCCCAGATCCAAGAGCTGCTGCTCATCGACCATCGAGGGGCACTCGGTCATGGGCTCGGTCATATTCTGCACCTTGGGATAGGCGATGACGTCACGCAAAGTGGGAGCCTCCACCATCTGCATCACCAGACGGTCCAGACCGATGCCCATACCGCCGTGAGGCGGGGCACCGTAACGGAAGGCATCCAGCAGGAAGCCGAACTTCTGCTGTGCCTCCTCCTGAGACAGACCCAACGCGCGGAACATATGGTTCTGCAAATCGGGATCGGTGATACGGATGGAGCCGGAAGCCAGCTCGATACCGTTGAGCACCAAGTCATAGGCCTTGGCATACACCTTCTCGGGGGCGGTGTCCAAATACTGAACACACTCGTCCAACGGCGAGGTGAAGGGATGGTGCATCGCCACCCAGGTGCCGCTCTCCTCGTCCCACTCGAAGAAGGGGAACTCGGTGATCCACAAGAGATTGAAGCCCTCGCGGGGAATATTCAGCTTGTTTGCCAGTTCCAGACGCAGGGCACCCAAGGTGGTGAGCACGTGCTTCTTCACAGTGTCCGCCACGATCAGCACCACATCGCCCTGCTGAGCACCGGCGGCGGTCAACAGCGCCGCCATCTCCTCCTCGGTGAGGAACTTACCGAAGGAGGAAGCCGGCGCCTCCTCCACCCAGCGCACCCATGCCAGACCTTTGGCACCGATGCCGCGGACAAACTCGGTAAGCTTGTCGATCTCCTTACGGGACAAGGTGGACGCCGCGCCCTTGGCGGTCAGGCACCGTACGGTGCCGCCGCCCTGAGCAGCGGAGGAGAACACGCCGAAGCCGCAATCCTTCACCGCGTCGGTCAGGTCGATAATCTCCATACCGAAGCGGGTATCCGGCTTATCCGAGCCGTAGCGCTCCATAGCGTCGTTGTATTTGAGGCGAGGCAGAGCGGCAGGCAGGTCCACATCCAGCACCTCTTTAAACAAGGAGCGCATAAAGTCCTCGCCCATAGCCAGCACGTCCTCCACATCCACGAAGGACATCTCCAGATCGATCTGAGTGAACTCGGGCTGACGGTCCGCGCGCAGATCCTCGTCGCGGAAGCAACGGGCCAACTGGACATAACGGTCAAAGCCCGCCACCATACTCAGCTGCTTATACAGCTGAGGGGACTGGGGCAGCGCATAGAACTCACCGGGATGCAGACGGCTGGGCACCAGGAAGTCGCGGGCGCCCTCCGGCGTGGACTTGATGAGCATAGGCGTCTCCAACTCGATGGATCCGCTCTTATCAAAGAAATCGCGAATCACCTTCGTGATGCGATGGCGCATCAAAATATTCCGCATCAGATCAGGACGGCGCAGGTCCAGATAGCGGTATTTGAGACGGGTCGCCTCGGCAGTGACGCAATTCTCCACGATCTCAAAGGGAGGCGTCTCCGCCTTGTTGAGAATACGCAATTCCTCCACCGCGATCTCCACATCACCCGTGGGGATCTCGCTGTTGCGGGAGGAACGCACACGGACAATACCCCGTGCCGCCACCACAAACTCACTGCGCAAGGTAAACGCCTTATCGAACACCTCTTTGGCGGTGTCCTGATCAAAGGCCAACTGCACGATACCCGTGCGGTCACGCAGATCTACAAAGATCAACTGACCCAAGTCACGCTGACGCTGTACCCAACCAAACACCACGGCCTCCTGCCCCGCGTGCTCCTCACGGAACTCACCACAGTTGGCGGTACGGCGCAAGCCCTTAATCGATTCTGCCATTATACTCTCCTCTTTTCCTATCCAATATCAAGCAAGCTCGGCCACACTGCCGAACAGGTCCGCCATACCGGCCAGCTCACGATCCAGCAGTTTCTGCCGCAGCACAGTATACAGGTCCTCATCCAGCGACACCTCTTCGGTGGCGCCGCTGACCATATCCTTGAGCTGAGCGTGACCGGTCTCCAACTCATTGTCGCCCACCACTACGGTGAAACGGGCACCCAACTTATCTGCATATTTCATCTGGGCTTTCAGGGAACGGCCCACAATGTCACACTCTACCGAAGCGCCGCCCTCTCGCAGGGAGGTGGCTAAGGCAAAGCACTTCTTTGCCGCCGCCTGACCCATGGAAACCAGATACAGGTCACAAGCGGGAGCCGCAGGGAACTTGGTCCCTTGCTCCTCCATCACCATCAGCAGTCGCTCAATGCCCATACCAAATCCCAAACCCGGCTGAGGGGCTCCGCCCAATTCCGACACCAAGCCGTCGTAGCGACCGCCGCCGGCCACCACCAGACCCTGATCGGACACCAGCTCGAACACGGTGCGGGTGTAATAATCCAAGCCGCGCACGATGTGAGGATCGATCACGTAAGCGATATTGGCAGCATCCAGACATTCCTTGACCGTTTCAAAATGAGCGGTACAATCCTCACACAGGTAGTCCAGCATCACCGGCGCTTCGGCGGCAATGCCGTGGCACACGGGAGACTTGCAGTCCAAAATACGCATCGGATTGCGCTCTAAGCGACTCAGGCAAGTGCCGCAAAGTTCTTCTTGACGGGCGGCAAAATAACTGTGCAGTGCCTCGTGATAGCGGGCGCGGCAGGAAGGACAACCGATGGAGTTGATGTGCAGAGCCACGTTGGAAAGGCCCAAGGAGCCCAGAATCATCATCGCCAGCGAAATGGTCTCTGCATCTGCCTGAGGGGCCGAGGCGCCGAAGCACTCCACACCGAACTGGTGGAACTCCCGATAGCGCCCCTTCTGACTCTTCTCATAGCGGTAGCAGGAAGTCACATAGGACACCTTGACCGGCAGAGCGCCCGCCAGCAGACCGTGCTCCAACACCGCGCGGGCTGCGCCGGCAGTGCCTTCGGGACGCAGAGTGATGGAACGACCTCCCTTATCCTCAAAGGTATACATTTCTTTTTGTACCACGTCGGTGGTCTCACCCACCGAGCGCTGGAACAGATTGGTGTGCTCAAACACGGGGGTACGGATCTCGTGGAAGCCGAAATCCCGCGCGATGGCCAGCGCCGTCTGTTCGATATACTGCCACTTATAACTGCTCTGCGGCAACACGTCTTGGGTGCCGCGGGGAGCCTGTGTAATCAATGCCATAGTGATGATTCCTCTCTACAATACAAGGCAAAAGGGCACACTTACGTGCACCCTCATACCGGATTATCGGTTGCGGGGATTGACAATGTTACGCCAATCCAGATCGCCGCGCTCCAAGCCGTGGATGAGTACCTCGGCGGTGGCGATGTTAGTCGCCACGGGGATGCCGCGAATATCGCACAAACGGAGCATATCCAAATCGTTGGGCTCATTGGACTTGGCGGTCATAGGGTCACGGAAAAACAGAAGCAGGTCGATCTCGTCACAGGCAATGCGCGCGGTGATCTGCTGATCACCGCCCTGAGAGCCGCTCATATAGCGGACGATCTCCAGACCGGTGGCCTCGGATACCAAGCGACCGGTGGTGCCGGTAGCGCACAGATTATGTCGGCTCAGAATGCCGCAATAGGCAATACAGAACTGAACCATCAACTCTTTCTTCGCATCGTGTGCGATCAGCGCAATGTTCATAGCGAAACCTCCCTGATTATTTGCGTTACATTTTCTCCAATTTGGCCAGAGGCACCAACTGCCCCAAATAGCGGCGAGCAATATTGTTAAAACACACCGCCGCATTGCAAGCCGAGGGCAAGGGGCGGGCATTGGCGTTGGCCACCGCCACCTCTTCGTCCTCCGGCAAAATGCCTAATAATTGTATACCGGCCGTGTCAATGATCTCGTCCACATCCGGCATAGAACCGTCCATCACCTTGTTGGGACGCAGACGGTTGATGATGAGGTGGGCCGGTACACGGCGCTCCTCCAATAAGTGAGATAAAATCTGAGCACCACGGGCACACACCATATCGGGGGTGGATACCACCAGTGCTCGATCCGCCGCCGCCACCGCCGTCTCAAACCCGGGACCGATGCCCGCGGGGCAGTCGATGATGACCTGATCGTAATAGGTGGCCAGACCGCGGCACAAGGCGCGCATCTCCTCGGGAGAGCACATATCCTCTAAGCGAATGGGCGCCGGCAACACAAATACATTCTGAAAGATCGGGGACGGATAGATAGCCCGTACCGGCTCACAGTTGCCGGCGAACACATCCGCCAGATCGTACACTGTATTGCCGCTGACACCCAGCATCAGGTCCAGACTCCGCAGGCCCGCGTCCGCATCAATGAGCAGAATCCGTCCGCTGTGGCGGGACAACGCATAGCCGAGACCCGCCGTCACCGTGGATTTGCCGGCGCCGCCCTTACCCGACGTAACGACACAAATCTGACCCATTTCTGATGCTCACCTCCTGCAAATTAACCATCTTTTGATATATCGCGTAAAATTATAGCACATTAAAGTGAAAAAGTAAACCCCTGACAGGAACAATATCTGCAATTTTTCTACAAACTTTTAGGGAATCAGTACCCCCTCGGGAGTGGGTACCTCCCCAGCCGTTTTTCCGTTGAAATAGGCATCCAGCACCTTGCGCGCCACCGCCGCCGACGCGGCAGAGGTACCGTTCTCCACCACCACTGCCAGCGCCACCTCGGGATTCTCCGCAGGAGCATAGGCAATAAAGGTACCGTGATCGGACGTATCCTTGATACCTGTCTGGGCGGTACCCGTCTTACAGGCCACCGTATAAGGAGCATTCGCAAAGGAGGCACGGGCGGTACCTGTCTTACCTACGGCGATCATTCCCTGTTGCACAGCATTGATCGCCTCTTCATTCCATTCCACCTTAGCGGCGATCTCGGTGGGGATCACCGTCTCCTCCGAGCCGTCGTAACTACGCACCGATTTAATGAAATGGGTCTTGTAGCGGACACCGTTGTTGGCGATCATCATGGCATAGGCCGCCAATTGAATGGGGGTATAGGAACCCCGCTGACCGATGGCCAACTGGAGATAGTCACCGCCCACCCAAGTGCCACCGATGGAACGCATATATTCGGGTGTCTGCTGGATACCCGAGGATTCCCCGATCTCTACGCCCGTCTTACTGCCGAAGCCGTAAAGGGTCAGATAACTGAACAGACTGCTGCCCATCAGACGACCCACATCGTAAAAATAGTAGTTACAGGACTTCTCAATGGCGTGCAACACATCCAGATTGCCGTGTCGGGACATACACTTAGGCACGTAACTGGGAGCGTAATAATCATACGCATACACACAGTTAATGTGTTGACTGCCGGTGACGATCCCCTCGGTGATGGCGGCTAATGCCACCCCCGGCTTGAAGGTAGAACCGCAGGGAAAAGCGCCGTTGAGGGCACGGTTAAACAGCGGGTTATCCTCGTCCGCCAAAAGTGTGTTATACTGCTCACCATAAGTGGACAGATCGTAATCCGGCCAGGAGGCACTGACGATAACGCCGCCGGTCTTCACATCCAGCATCACTACGGCGCCGCTCTTAACATCCTTGCCTTTTCCTTCTGTACCGTTTTCACGCAGGTCGGTGATCTTCTCTTTCAGCGCATCCTGCGCAGCAGCCTGCACCTGTGAATCCACGCACAACACCACCGTACGACCGGGCACCGGTGCCAGCACCTCCTCCTCCGAGGTGACCACGCCCTGGGAGTTCTTGGACAACACCCGCTTACCGGGGACACCCCGCAGGTAATCTTCCGCCGCCGATTCGATGCCGCTCTTACCGAGGATGTCGTTGTAGGAATAACCCTTGTCCTTTAAGTCAGCATATTCCTCTGCATAGATGGGACCCACCGTACCGATGATGTGGCAGGCCACATTGCCCACCACATACTCACGCACCGGCACTGTGATGACATCCACACCCGGGAATCGGGTGCTGTGCTCCATAATGCGGTACATGGTGGTATCCGACACGTCGCTGGCAAAGGTATACGCCACCCTGGCGGAAAAACCGGCAGACTCCATCTCATAGTGAATACCGGCCAGAATGCGCTGCTCTTCCACCGTGTAGGCTTCCAATTCAAAGGTCTTAACGAGTTGGTCCAGACACTGCTGTGCCGTGGCATAGCCGGCCATACGGAGCATCTCTTTCAGGCGGCGAATACCGCTCTCTCGCTCCTCTTCAAAAGCATAGGGCTGCTCACGGGTGATGGGCAGGGTATCGATCCACTCTTCCCCCTGCTGCTGTAACAGATCCACCAGTTCCAGCAGGCAGTCATTCTGCTCTTTAAGCTTCTCGGAACTGCGCCCGTGGGGAAAATAGTTATAGTCCAGCGTCACCGCATAACTGGTGCGATTGGATACCAAAGGCACCTGATTGCAGTCCACGATCTCACCGCGGGAGGCGGCGATAGACACCGAGGTCTTGTAGCTCTCGTCCGCCAGCTTAGCGTATTCCTCGCCTTGCACGATCTGTATCTGAAACAGTCGCACCGAGAAGATGCCCAGCACCACGGCAATAATCAGCAACAGCGCCGTAATGCGACGGGGATTGATCTTTTGAGAATTGGGTTCTTTAAGCACATTCGCCACCTCCTTTCAGATTTCACTGTATTGTTATCCGTTCTTGCGGCGACGCAAAAACCGCGCCGTCATCAACACCAGTCCGTACATAAAGGGGGCCAGCAACATCGTATACAGTGCATTGGGCAGGTATACTTTCAGCAGTACCATCCCGGCTTCTTCGTGAAGGAACAAGGCGTAGCACAGCAGCCATTCCAGCAACGTATGGGTCAAAATGCCGCCGGCGCACAACACCATAGCGGACAGAAAATTGGAACGGAGCAACCACTCCACCAACAGACCCACCGTCACCGCGACGCAGAGCAAAAGGATGGCATTGAGTCCGAAAATATGAAAGCTGTACATATCCCACAGAAGACCCGCCAGCACCGCCACGGCGGCACCCACACGGGGACCTTCCAGCATTGCCACGCACACCGCCAAGAGAATCAGCGGCGCGGGGCGGGCATTGGCTATCGTAGGCAAAAAGCGAGGCGCCGCCTGAATCAAAGCGAATAGTAAAGCCCCTATACCGTAAAGGATCCACGCCAGATAATTCTGCACCCAGAACAAACCGGTGGATCGTTTTGTTTTCATTATAACACCGGCTCCTTCCCCACTTACTGTCCACCCTGACCGGCAAAGGAGGTGATGACCATCACCTGCTTGAGGTCATAGATCTCTGCAAACAGATCCACGTCCGCATCCAGAGTCATTCCGTCGGTGGCATTGCGGATCTCCCGCACCGAACCGATGAGCAGACCCGCCGGATACACACCGCCGATGCCGGAGGTGACCACGTAGTCTCCCACACCTGCACCGGAGGATCGCTCCAAAGTATTCACCCGCAAGGCATTCTGCCGCGCCATATCCACAGTGCTGCCGGCAGTATAGGCAGTATCACCGGTACGGCTGATCTGACAGGCCACCTTGGTGGAGGGATCCAGCACCGAGCGCACCTTGGCATAGGTAAGGCCTACCTCCTCCACCACACCTACCAGCGAGCCGTCGGTGGCGACTACGGGGTCGCCCTCCTCCACCCCCGAATGCTGTCCGGCAGAAATGGTGAAGTTGCCAAAATAGTCCGCAGGATCGCGGGCGATGACCCGTCCCGCCGCGAAGGTATACTCGGGGTTCTCCTCGTGGAGACCCAGTATCTCGCTGTACCAGGCGTTGGTCTGTTTCAGTTCGTCATAATCCACCAACTGCTGACGCAGGGCGGCATTTTCTTCTTTGAGCGCTTCCAGCTCAGCGCGCATAGCACCGCCTCCCGTCAGGTTGCCGAAGAAATCGGACACACCGTTAGACACCGAGGTGGTGAGGGACTGAATGGGGGTCAGAATTACCCCCGCCAAGGTCTCGGGGATGGTAGCCAGCCCCCCGGTGGTAGCGCTGTAAATCATAATGCCCAGCAGAATGAGCACCACCACACCCAAAGCCCGCGCCAGCAGGCTCTTCAAAAATCTCTTCAACCAAGTCACCTACTTATCAAATGCAGAAAAGCGGAAGACGACGCCGTCCTCCGCCTCTGACCTATTATCTGCGATTCGAACGGAAGTTGCTGGTCACACCCAGATCCAAGCACTTGCCGGTACCATTAACCACGCAGTCCAGCGGATTCTCCGCCACATGAACAGGCATACCGGTCTCGCGGTTGATGAGCATATCCAGACCGCGCAGCAGGGCGCCGCCGCCGGTGAGCATAATGCCATTATCGATGATATCCGCCGACAGCTCGGGGGGCGTACGCTCCAAGGTGGACTTAACAGCGTCCACAATGGCGCCTACGGGGTCCGCCAGCGCCTCACGTACTTCCTCGGCGCTGATGACGATGTTCTTGGGCAGACCATCCACCAGGTTGCGGCCCTTCACGTCCATCGTAGTCTCGTCCTCATAGGGGAAGGCGGAGCCCAACTTGATCTTCAATTCCTCCGCGGTGCGCTCACCGATGAGCAGGTTAAACTTCTTCTTGATGTAAGAAATGATGGCCTCGTCAAAATCGTCGCCGGCCACACGCACCGACTGCGCGGTCACGATGTCACCCAAGGAGATCACCGCCACCTCAGAGGTGCCGCCGCCGATATCCACGATCATACAGCCGGAGGCATCCGACACGTCCAGACCGGCGCCGATGGCCGCCGCCATAGGCTCCACGATCAGCTCCACGTCACGGGCGCCCGCATTGCGGGAAGCCTCCTTGACCGCGCGCAGCTCCACCTCGGTCACGCCGGAGGGAATACACACAATGAGACGAGGACGGCTGAACAGAGTGTTTTTTAGCGCGCGCTTAATAAAATAGCGCAGCATAGCCGAAGTCACCTCGAAGTCCGCGATAACGCCGTCCTTCAAAGGACGCACAGCGGAAATGGAACCGGGGGTACGGCCGATCATCTCCTTAGCCTCGCTACCCACCGCCATGACTTCTTCCTTCTTCACATCCACGGCCACCACGGAAGGCTCGCGCATCACAATGCCCTTGCCCTGCACGTACACCAGAGTGTTGGCGGTGCCAAGATCAATACCGATATCACGGTTAAAGAACATACGATTACTCCCTTTCTTTTTACCAAATCTTCTCTTACAAAACCATTTTGTCCCACAATATAACTATTATATAACACCAATGAGAAAATCTCAACAACTATTTGAAAAAAATTACCGAAAACTTCCAACTTTTCCTCAGTTTTTAAAAAAATCCGAGAAAAACCGAAGCAAAGAGCCACCGGGAAGTCCCATAACCGTGAAAAAGTCACCGCAGATCCCCGCCACAAAGCGCATACCCTTGCCTTGGGCGGCGTAGGCGCCCGCCTTGTCCATCGGCTCTCTCGTGGCGACATAATCGGCGGCTTCCTCCGCCCCAAAGGGGAAAAATCGCACCTCTGCCGTGTCTGTAAAGCCATCTTCCTTTACAGTGTTGCCTTCCTCATCCGTCTCCATCAGCCACACGCCGGTCATCACCTGATGGGTGCGCCCTTGCAGGGACAACAGCATCTCCACCGCCTCTTGCTCGTTATGCGGTTTACCCATAGCGCGGTCATCCAGCACCACCATCGTATCCGAACCCAGCACCAAGCAGTTGGGGTGATCGGCAGCCACCTGCGCCGCTTTGCTGCGAGCCAATTCCCGCACTCGATCGTAGGGCGCCAAACCTTCCGGTGCCCACTCGGTGTCGGCAGGGCACACAGTGAAGGGAAGGCCTGCCAAAGTGAGTATCTCCTGCCGCCGCGGGGAGGCAGAGGCAAGAATCAAGGGTTTATTGAGTGTCATAATGCCCCCTCCTCGTCGGCTTTAATGACCTGAGCGCACAGACGCGCCAAGTCCTCTAAGGTGCGGATCTCCCCTGCCTGACGGCGCAAAGAAGCGGCGCCCCGCATCCCATTCATATACCAAGCCGCGTGCTTACGCGCCTCCAACAGGGCCACATATTCTCCTTTATATTGCGCGGCCAGTTCCACCTGCCGCATCAGGGTGGCCATCCGCTTCGCCATCACGGGCGGCGGCAACAGCACCTCGTGGCTGAGGTAGGCCTCGATCTCTTCGAATATCCAAGGGGCGCCCAGCGCGCCGCGCCCCACCATAATCAGGTCGCAGCCGGTCTGCTCATACAGTGCCGCCGCCGAACGGGCATCCACCACGTCTCCGTTGCCGATGACGGGAATGCGCAGCGCCTCCTTGACCTGACGGATGATGTCCCAGTCCACGGGCGGGGCATACATCTGGTCGCGGGTGCGTCCATGGACCGTCACCGCGTCCGCGCCTCCTGCTTCGCAGGCAAGAGCCACCTCTACCGCGTTGACCTCGTCCTTGGCGTAGCCTTTGCGAATCTTAGCGGTGACGGGAATGGGCACTGCGTCTTTAACAGCCTGCACCAGTCGCCGGCACAGATCGGGCTCTCGCATCAAGGCACTGCCGCAGTGATTGCTCGCGATCTTGGGGGCGGGACAACCGAAATTAATGTCGATCCAGTCAGGATGATATTCCAGCGTCTGACGGGCAGCCTCCGCCATAATGGCGGGGTCGTCCCCAAAGAGCTGAATGGCCGCGGGACGAATATCCTCGTCCAGTTCCAGCAATTCCGCGCTCTTGCGGTCTCCGTAAGTAAGCCCCTTAGCGCTGACCATCTCCCCCACCACGCAGGCGGCGCCGAAGTCCATACACACCTTGCGGAAGGCGCGGTCGGTCACACCGGCCATAGGGGCCAGTGCGGCTTTTCCTTTGATTTCCACTGATCCGATGCGCATCAAAGCTCACCTCCATTCAAAATCTATCTCAGTATACACGATAAATTAGATTTTGCCTAGTCCCTACTTGAAAAAATAAGTAAACCGTACTATAATGAAGCAAACATCGTTAGGAGGATGCCGCTATGGAACCTGCCCGCACCCAAAAAGAAGCCTTGCTCAAAACCTATCCCTACCGCATCGAGCTCCACGCCCACACCAATCCCGTGAGCGGTTGCTCGGAGATGCCCCCCGCCGAGATGGTGAAGCGATGCAAGGAGGCGGGTGCCCACGGTGTGGTGGTCACCAACCACGCCTGCCCTTGGGAACGAGAGGAGCGCTCCCACGATGAATGGGTCTCCTACTACCTGAACGATTACCAAGAGGCCGCCGATGCCGGCAAGGAACTGGGCATTCAGGTGTTCCTCGGTATGGAGATGCGTTTTCCCGAGGCCCCCAACGATTATCTGATCTATGGGGCGGACGAGGCGTTGGTGGACCGCGCCTACGACTATCTGGACAAGAGCCTTCACGACTTCTACGCAGATTTTCACGGCGAAGATCGACTGATCATACAGGCTCATCCCTTCCGAGACGGAATGCAGCGCATCGAACCCGCCGACGTGGACGGCTATGAGGTGTTCAACTGCCATCCGGGACACAATTCTCGGATCTCCGTAGCGGCATCGTATTACGCCGAGCACGGCGGTGTAGCCACCGGCGGCACGGATTTTCACCATCGTGGTCACGAGGGACAGATCTTTGCCTGCTTCAAGGAGTTGCCCCGCACCAACAACGATCTGGTGCGTCTGCTCCGCGAGGGGGATTATATCTTCGTGGCAGGCAACAGCGTGTTTCTGCCTTGAAAGAGAGATTAAAAAAACAGCCACTTTGACGGTGGCTGTTTTTTTAAAATAGTCAAACGAATCGGCAATATGTGAATGTAAGCGAAAGTATACCTGATATTGATTAGAACATTTAAAGTAAAATATCCTTCGGATGTGAAATAATGACCTGCGGTCATTGTGAAATATTCGGTGTACCACCGAATGTGAAATGAAATAAATCCACCCACGCCCGCAGGCACTTCACGATGCGAAGCATCGCTTCACGCACCATAGGTGTGCTTATCGTGCCGCAAGGCACACTTAGTTCGAAAAAAGAGTAACCAAACGGAGCAGAATTAAGGTAAGAGTAACCAAAAGTACACCAAGTTAAAGCTGTTTATATAGCAATGAGATTTTCGACTTGAAATACTGTTCTTGGAAATGCGTTAATTCTGCAATCTCTTCCCGTGTGAAAGTCATACCTTCCGGTGCAACCACCCATTTATACTCTATGTCATTTTCACGATTGATAATCGCAATAATTTTTCCTGTAAACTCAGAAACAGGATCAGTCACACCTAAAACATAAGCATCCTCTTCTTCACCATCTGCTGCCATTGTCCCTTTAATATAGCCATAGTTTATAGGATAATGTATATCTGGATGTTCAGGATGATAACTTCCAAGCGGTCTGTCAATAATTACCGTAACGATTGGTCCAATCATTTTGTATTCTCCTTTGCGGTTTTGCAAGAAGCAATCAACAATCTACGAATATTACCACATAGCTTTTCTGTGTATTGATATGTTTGTACGTCTATCCTTTTTGTTTCAAACATCAGCTTTAGCCAGTAGCTTGTTTCATTGGATTCTTTCAATGCGATCTCCAGTTTTGAAACAAAATCTTTCTTGCTTTGTGCGTATTGCGCCTCGTGAATATTCGCACCGACTGAAGTACCGGCTCTTGCAAGCTGATCAGTCATATAGGAACTTTTGGGTGCAGTTACACCATCAACAAGATTCACAATCGCGACCGCAAATTCAAAAGATAAGTCAAGTAATTTGTTTTCGGACATAAAAGCACCTTCCTTTAATGCAATTATATCATGATTTGTTGTGATTTTCAATAATATATCGCTTGCGCGATATGATATACGGCGATGCCGTATGATATATTTGCGATGCAATATGATATAATATCCGTTCCTTCATATGCCGAAGGCATATATCATCTGTGAAGCAGAAATCATAGCGACAGCTATATCATCCGTGACCGCAGGGAACGGATATCATTGTAAAAAAATCACTTTTGTCTGGTAGACAAAAGAGGTTTTTTACATGCGAAAGAGCAGTATAACGGTGCGTAAATGTAGGTAAGAAAAGCGAAAAGGCGCGTAAATTACCATTCACGCTCTGGACGAAGGCCGTTCCAAAAGAAGGTTGCTTCTGTTTCCGGCAAGTACAGCTGGCATTCTCTATAATACGGCTTCTTGTTGGATCGAATTGCACAATGCCACATCTGCTCTCCGTAGGTTCTGTATTGTGTAATGAACTCGAGGGTACATTTCCCGCTGTTTACAAGAGAAATAAGCTGTTCCATATTCCAAATTGCCACGCTTGTTTTTCTAAACCATAGAAATCTGTGTCTTGTGAACACATAAACCATGGTATCATCAATATCTTTTATAGAAAAATCAACTACGGATACATCGGTTCGCACTGTCTTTTCAGAAGAATTTTCTTCGTGATGAGGTGTTACCCAAAAACCATCAGGCAAGTAAAAGCGAAGCGTATTATTTTCAAACAAAATTTTATCAGATGTACAGTCGTGAAGGGTTAGTTTTTTGCCATGATATTCATCGGGGTTAATATGTTTGAAGTTTTCACATGTCACCAAACAGCACCTCCTTTATAAAAATTATACCATATAAAGCTGTAATTTTCAATGATATATCGCTTGTGCGATATGATATACGGCTATTGCCGCATGATATATTTGCTCCGCAAATATGATATAATATCCGTTCCTTCATACGTGAAGCGTATATCATCTGCGAAGCAGATATCATAGCGTTAGCTATATCACCCGTTACCGCAGGGAACGGATATCATTGTAAAAAACCTCTTTTGCCTGGTAGACAAAAGAGGTTTTTTACATGGAGCAGGGTACGGGAGTCTGAACCCCGGAGTTTGACTTCGTCAACCTCCTTGAATTTGCCTTGTGGCAAATTCTCGTCTTCTCAACCATGTACCGCTGCGAAAAAAGAGGGCATCGTAAAAGCGATGCCCTCTTTTTTGGAGCAGGGTACGGGAATCGAACCCGCCTTAACGGCTTGGGAAGCCGCTGTAATACCGATATACCAACCCTGCGCATTGCGAACAGTATAGCACACCCCCTTGCAAAATGCAAGAGGGATTTTGTCGACTTATTAAATGTTTTCGGCCGCAAACTGCTTATACTGGGCACGCAGCCACTCCTCAGCGGCGGTCAGCCCGTCCGTATCCAGCGAAAACACGGCGGTATCCCGCATCTTACTGAGCTCACTGCACTTCTCCCCCGTCCACACACAGGCGTCAATATGGGCGGAGATATCCTTCTCTGCATCCGCCTTGACGGGAACAAGGCGATAGCTCAGCCCCTTATAACTGCCGGAAAAGGGGTTGCCGCTGGTGAAAAACAAAATCGCCGGAATGGGAAAATCACGTAATGCCACGATAACTACCTCTCTTACATGGGAAATTGAATCTGCTCCACCGTCTCCTCGGTGAGCGCCAAGGTCACGGGATCGATATACAAGATGCGCCGCTGTTTTCGGCGGGCGTAACGGACAGTGGCGGCGGTGCCTCCGCGGCGCTCCCCCACATCCAGCACACACACCGCCAACACGGTGTCGGCTCGGTCCACCATCCAGCAGTTGCGCCCTTGATAGCAGGCCGCCGCATTGGTGCGTGCCGCCTCCCCGTCATAGAGGATCTCCACTCGGTTGGCGGCGGCGAGAATACGACGATACTCTCTTTGCTGAGGCTGAGACCAATGGCTCTCCTGCCCCTCAAACGGGACCGCCGCCGTCAGGGTGATCTCGGGATGCTCCCGTTGCAGAGACAGCACCTCTGCCGCGCCCCACAGATCTACACCGGTGCTCATACCGCTGATAAAGTGGGTATACCCTTCCTCATAGAGACGGCGCACCTGCGCACCAAGCGCCTGCTGCACCATCTCGGGGCGCAACCCATCGGGAGAGAAGGCGAAACGGTGGGGACGATAACCGGTAAAACAGCAGGTCTTTCCCACAGGTATTCACGCTCCTCTCCTCGTTTTTCTCAGTATACCACATTCTCACGACTTTGACTAGTCCCAAAAACAAAAAAGAGCCATCCGCAGACGGCTCTTTCATTATTTGTTATCAATGCGGTCTTCCACATAACGTTCTACGTCCCGACGGGGAATGGACAGCACCATGGAGAACTCCTCCTCCACCAGTCGCACACACTCTTGAAGCGCTACCTCATCCATAGAAGAGAGATGCTTTCCCGCCGCCAGACGTTCCTCTTTCTTTCTGTACAAGCAGCGAATGAGCCGAATCAGCGCGCGGCGATCACTGCCGCCGGTCACCGAACGATATAGCGCACCCCGCTCGTTACGGTCGTCCACCCAGGTCATCTCGGACACGTCGTCCCCTGTCAGTAAAGTGTCGATCTCGTCACGAGAGAGCAAGGGGCACATTCGCGCCACCAATTTCTCATTGGCGCAAGGAACGTAAATGGAGGAACGGCTGTCACTGATGGGGGCCAACACGTAATATTCGTCGCCCGCACCCACGCCATAACTCATTCGCGTGATCTCCTTCACTAAGCAAACACCCATCTTACCGTATAGCACGTGAGTGCCCACCTTATTTGTGTCTGCCATTTTCGTCCCCTCCTCTCTAAACCTACCGTCTTCATTCTAGCACAGTCGGTTAGAGATTTCAAAGGGCAAAGTATACAAATTTTCGTCGCTTTTTCCGTCAAAAAAGCCGCCCTCAGGGGCGGCTTTTCACTTAATTGGTCACATTGTCCGAGAGACGGTAGGAATAATTACCCAGATCGTACACCGCAGAGAAGGAGGAGGCAAAACGGAGCGCCATACCCGCACCAATGGCCACGCACCGATCGGGTTCCTCCGCCACGAAGCAGGAGATACCCGTTGTCCGCCGGATCAGCTCGGGCAGATGCGGAAGGCGTGCCAGCCCGCCGGTCAGGCAGATGCCGCTCTCAATGATATCCCCCGCCAATTCCGGCGGTGTGGTCTCCAACACCTGCTGGATCACATTCAGGATGCCCATCATAGGCTCCCGTATAGCCTCACAGATCTCGTCGGATGTAACCGTCACCATCCGCGGCAGACCCGTGAGGGCGTCCCGACCCTTGGCTTCTGCGCTGCGCTGAGGCTCCATCGGCAGGGCGCAGCCGATGTCGATCTTCAACTGCTCGGCAAAGGTCTCGCTGATGATCAGGTTATATTGGGAGCGGATATAACGGACGATGGCCTCATCCATAGCCATACCGGCGCCCCGCGCCGAAGCGGTGACTGCTTCTCCTTTCAGAGACAGCACCGAGGCATCCACCGTGCCGCCGCCCACATTCACGATCATCTGTCCGTGGGGCTGGCTCACATCCAGACCCGCGCCGATGGCCGCCGCCACCGTCTCGGGCACCAGGGTGACCCGACGGGTACCGGCAGAATACACCGCGTCAATGAAGGAACGGCGCTCCACCTCAGTGATCTGCCCCGTAACACTCACTGCCACGCAGGGCTTGGCAATGCGGTTGGAGCAGACCCGCGCCAAGCAGTGGCGCATCAGCTTCTCCGCCATCTCATATTCCGCAATGACTCCGTTCTGTACCGGACGTACCGCGATAATGGAATCGGGGGTGCGGCCCAACATCTTTCGCGCTTCTTCACCGCAGGCGATAATGTGACCGTCCGACTTTGCCACGGCGATCACCGCAGGCTCGTCCAGCACCACACCCACCGCAGGGTCATACACCACCACACGGGAGGTACCCAAATCAATCCCTAAGTTCATTCGTCCTACTCCTTAAAACGACTGTTTTCGCTATTATACATCATTATTCGGTCTTTTGCAAGACCGCGGCGGCCGCCGTCACTGCATACACCTCAGCGGCGCCGAAGAGTTTCAGCATCTTGGCACACTCATCCAAGGTGGCACCGGTGGTAATCAGGTCATCCACTAACAATACCATCTTGCCCTCTATCGGCTCCGTCACGTCGAATACGCCCAGCAGGTTACCGCTGCGCTGTACCGAGGGCAGTTCCTTTTGGGGGCGGGTGCGGTAGAGCTTGCGAAGCAGGGTTGCATAGGGTATCCCCAAACACCGTGAGAGACCCGCCCCCAACCGCGCGGCCTGATCAAAGCCGCGGCGACGGCGCTCTGCGGGGTGCATAGGCACCGACGTCACCACGTCAAAGGGGATGCCGCCGTATTCCCGACGCACCACCTCCGCCATTTCGGCTGTAAAGCCATCCACCGTTACAGTGCAATCCGCATTTTTCAGTGCCCAGACACCCCGTTTCACCCTTCGTTCATAGTAAAACGGGCTGACACAGCGCTCAAAATGCCTTCGATGCCCTTTACAGTCACACCTCTCTTGTCCCCGTCCGCACCGCTCACAGAGGGGCGGCTCGATCCAAGGAGCATTCACCGCACACGCGGCACAGTACCGCTGATGCGGCAGGACGGCGCGGTGGCACAGAAAACAATATTTGGGAAAAAGGGCACGGCGTAGCGCCCACCTCAGCCGCCTCATAAGGGTAACTCCCCGGCTCGCCGCAAAAAGGTGCGCAGGCCCGTATACCGCAGGATCTTGCGGTCGTTGTCGATCATTCGCTGCACCGTCTCCATACTGCCCACCATCACCAAGAGGCTCTTGGCGCGGGTCACGGCGGTATACAGCAGGTTGCGGTAGCACAGATGAGGGGTATTGCGGAACAAGGGCAGTACCACCGCCTCAAACTCACTGCCCTGACTCTTATGTACGGTGATGGCATAAGCCAGCTCCAGATCCTGAGCATCCTGACGGGTGTAGGTGGCCACTCGATCCTCATAGCGCACGGTGAGGACGTCCTCCCGCAGGCGGATCTCCTCCAAAATGCCGATGTCGCCGTTAAATACACCACTTCCGTTTTCACCGTTGTCTTTCAGCCACGGAATGTCATAATTATTGCGGTTGTGCATTACTTTATCCCCCACCCGCAGGGTGACTCCCTCCACGGTGAGTTGGGCTTTTTTCTTATCTTCTGGGTTGAGCAGTTCTTGCAGGCGGCGGTTCATCTCCACCGTGCCCATTTCCCCCTTGCGACCCGCACAAAGCACTTGAATGGAATCCAGATGAGAATAGCCGTAGGCATCGGGTAAGCGGTGATGGCACAGATCCAGCACGGTGCGGGTCACCTCCGCCGCCGAAGAACGGGGCATAAAGAAGCAATCGCTCTTATTATCCAGCTCCACCGATTGTCCCTTGACAATACGGTGAGCATTGTACACAATACGGCTCTCCAAGGCTTGACGGAACACCTGGGTGAGCTGTACCAAGGGCACGGAACCCTCCGCAATGAGATCCTGCAACACACAACCGGCGCCCACTGCGGGCAACTGGTCGGTATCACCTACCAAAATCAGGCGGCAACCCGTCTTGGTGGCGCGCAGCAGATTCTCAAAAAGAAGCACGTCCACCATGGACATCTCGTCCACCACCACCGCGTCCGCATCCAAGGGATTGCGTTCATTGCGGTCAAACACGGGGCTGTCGCTATCATCCCATTTAACCTCCAACAAACGGTGAAGGGTCTTAGCCTCCCGTCCCGTGAGCTGAGAGATGCGCTTGGCCGCCCGCCCCGTGGGGGCGGCAATGGCCACCGTCTCCCCCATGCTTTCCAGCAGGGTGATGATTCCTCGCAGGGTGGTGGTCTTACCCGTACCAGGACCGCCGGTAAGGATCAGGGTGCCGGAGGTGACCGCCTCGATCATCGCCCGCCGCTGTTGCTCTTCATAGGTGATGCCGAAATTGCGCTCCAACGCCTGAATCCGCAGTTCCATATCCTCGGCGCTCACATTGGACAGACGGCTCATCAGCCGCATCCGCACCGCAATAAATGCCTCCGCCTCATAGAGACGGGGCAGGAACAGAAACACCCGTCCGTCGATCTCTTCCTGACGGAGGAGTAGGGTATCCACCATCCGATCCACGGCGCACTCCACCGTGTCCGCTGACACGTCCAGCAGCGTCACGGCGGTGGGGATCACCTTGTCCCGCGGCAGGCAGGTGTGCCCATTGCCCAGATTGTGGCGCAGGACGTATTCCACACCCGCACTAAGCCGGTGGGGATCTTCTTTATCACCGTTGAGGGTCATACACAACCGATCCGCCCGCTCGAAGCCGATATACAGACCGGGAGAACAGAGAATATAAGGGTTCTCTTTGATTTTCGTCAGGGTGGAGGCACCGAACTTCCTCCAACAGCGCAGAGCTTCATTGGGAGTCAGTCCGTAACCGGCAAAGGTCATCACCACTTCCCGCAGACCGAACTGGGCGCAGAAGCTCTGCCCCATCTCCCGCGCCTTCGCCAGTGAGATGCCCTTGATCTTCGCCAATTCCTGCGGCTCTTCCTCTAAAACGCGCAGAGAATCGGCGCCAAAGCGGTCCACAATCCGTGCCGCCGTGGCAGGTCCGATGCCCTTCACCGCCCCCGAAGCCAAATACCGCAAGATGGCGGTCTCATCGGTAGGCAAAGTGCTCTCGCAGGCGGATGCCTTAAACTGGGGGCCGAAGGAGGGGTGATCCACCCACTCCCCCTGCAACCGCAGGTTCTCCCCCACCTGCACGCGAGGAAGAACGCCCACCACGGTCACCAAGGACTGTTCGGTCTCCAATTCCAGCACCGTCCAGCCGTTATCGTCGTTGCAAAATACGATATGCTCCACCGTGCCTACCAGTTGCAACGGCTTATTTTGTCTTTCATCGGTCACGATGGAACCATCCTTTCCTTTATGCTTCCGTCAATTTTTCCAACATTTCGATGAGCCCCTCTTTTGTCACAGGGGTCACCGAGGGGTAACGATCCGACAGGGTCTGCGACCATTCCGCCATAGCCTCCTCCGTCAGCAGAAGGAGGGTATGGCGACAGCCGTCCCGCGGCTCCCACACCGCCTGACTGTGTAAACAGCGACAAAGCGGCTCAGCAGCGGTATCCCGATGGGGCAACACCAACCGACAGGACACCGCACAGCGGGGACACCGCACAAACCACAGACACACCCGCCGTATCAGGCAGGCGCATCCGTACACCGCCAATAACAACGCGACCGCATAACCCAACATTTCTCCCGTTGCCATACCCTCACCTCACACACTGCATTATCCCATTCTATGCAGGGGTGAAAGAGGCGGTGCGTGTCCCTCCTATTCCGCGTTGTAGCGGCTGATGGGCTGACGGAACAGCAGCCGAAGCAGGGCCCGACCGTGAAAGGGAAAGACAGGATACAAATAATAGCCGCCCACAGCGGTGCGGGTGGTAATCAGCACCAAAAGCATAATCCCCATCCCCAACAATAATCCCCATCCGTTGAGCAGCCACGTACACAGCAAAAACAGAATGCGGAATAATTTAAAGGCATACGTGAGCTCGTGGCTGGGCTGTGTGAAAGAAGCGATGGCTACAAAGGCCATATACGCCAGCAGCTCCGAGGCAAACAGTCCCGCCTGCACCGCAAACTCGCCAAAGATCAAGGCACCCACCAAACTCAGGGCATTACTCAGGGAGGTAGGGGTGTTCAGCGCCGCCAATTTGAGGGCGTCAATGAGCAATTCCACCAGTAAGAGCTGCACAATTAAAGGAATGGGCCCTGTCTTCTCCAAGCGAATAAACTCCAAAGCCGACGGGATGTGATGCGGGTTCTTCATCAACCAGTACCACACGGGGGTGAGGAATAGAGTCGCCACAAAGATCAGTCCCCGCACAAAGCGGAGATAACTGCCCACAATGGGCGGGAAATAAAAATCATTGGTATCCTGAGAGAAGTCAAAAATAGAGGTAGGTAACAGCATTGCCGCCGGTGAATTGTCCACCAGCAAGACGATCTGCCCCTCGGCGATCTGCGCCGCGGCGGTGTCGGGGCGCTCGGTATACCGCACCCGCGGGAAGGGGTTATACCACTGCCCGCGGAGCAGACACTCCGCCAGACTCTCCTGCCCCATAGTCAGGGCGGGAATGGTGATGTTTTGCAGACGGGTGCGCACCTTTTTGAGATACGCCGTGTCCACCCGATCCGCCATATAACAAATACACACGTCGGTGGAGGATAACCGCCCCACCTGCACGATCTCCATCGTCAGCGAAGGATCCCGCAAACGACGGCGGATCATAGCCGTATTGAATACCAGGGTCTCCACCAGTCCGTCCCGACTGCCGCGCAGCACCCGATCCGTCTCCGGCTCGTCCACCCCGCGCACGGGATAGGTGCGCGCATCCACCAGCACCACCCGATCAATGCCTTCCACCACCAAGGCGGTGGCGCCGGAGAGCACCTGCGTCACCACTTTATCCAGATCGGCGGTGTGCTCTGCCTCGGTGTACGGGATAAAGCGCGCCACAAACTGGTCGGCGGTGTGGATCTCTCCCAATTTCTCAGCGGTCAGTCCCGTGAGGAATTGCAGCATACGAGACAGTATCTGGTCTTTGACAAAGCCGTCCACAAAATAAAGGGTAGCCGACCGCGGACCCACGCCGATGGGACGGCGCACCAGATCAAAACTGGCCCCCACCCTCAGTTTGCGGTCCAAGCGGTCAACGGTCTCTTGATAGGTCATTCATACTCTCCCCAATCTTGAAATAATCAAGGATAGTATGCGTGAAACGGGTCAAAATATCAGCGCATCATTCGGCTAGGGCAATAAAAGCGGCCAAACTGCCTCGCACGCCGCCCGTGGCCCGATGGGACCAGAACACATCGGGGCGGCAACGGGTGCACAGGTCGGTGACGGTAATATGCGCATCGGTCACCCCCGCCTCCAACAGAAAACGGCGGTTGACCTCCCATAAATCGATATGATACTTCTCGCCCCCGTCGGCGGTAAAGCATCCCTCATCAAACACTGGCACCTGACAAAAGGCCTCGTACACGGGGGTATCCACCTCAAAGCAGCAAGGCCCGATAGAGGGACCGATGCCCACCACGATGTCCTCAGGACGGCAACCGTAATCCTTCCCCATTTGTCGTACGGTGTCCGCGGCGATGCCCGCGGCGGTGCCCCGCCAGCCTGCGTGGGAGGAAGCCACCACCCGTTTCACAGGGTCGGCAAAGAACAGAGGCACACAGTCGGCATACTGGGTGCACAGCACCACACCGCTTTCGTTGGTGATGAGTCCGTCAATGTCGGTGTAGCCTCTCTCCCGTGTGATCCCTCGCCCCGTATCGGCGGCGGTAACATTGTACAAATTGGTGGTGTGAGTCTGGGCGGAGATCACCACCTTTTGCTCATCTACCCCCATAGCGGTGCAGATACGGCGGAAGTTCTCCGCCACCGCCGCGTCCTCATCGCCACGGGTAAAGGACAGATCCATCGAGGAGAACACGCCTTCGCTCACACCGCCCAACCGCGTAGAAAAGCCGTGCCGCACAAAGGGAATGGCATCCAACGCAGGGAAAGAATAATACACCAAGCCCTCTTGGGTGTGACAGGTCAGCCGTTTGGTCTCGGGTAACTGCATAAGGCTCTCTCCTCTCATAAACATCTCTATACAGTATACGGTTTTTTTGACAAAAACACAAGAGAAAACCGAAAATATGTTTGCTCTTTTTGTGGCTTTATACGGATTTCAATTTTATCCTTTACAATTGCTGACAATTCCAGTATAATATTCGGGTAATCTACACAGCGAAACGGAGAAACGACTATGCTGCAATACGAAGAACTGCGACTGAAACTGGAGGGTATGCTCCCCGACATCGAGGACCTGGCTGACTCCATCGGTCTGGACGGCCTGCGCCGTCAGGCGGAGGAGCTGGACGCTCAAGCTTCCGCTCCCGGTTTCTGGGATAATATGGAGTTTGCCCAGAAGATGACTCAGAAGGCGGCCTCCGTCAAAGGCAAGATCGAGGCTTACGAGCGTCTGCAAAGCGACTATCAGGACACCCTGACCCTCATCGAGCTGGCGGATGAAGCCGAAGATCCGGATCTGTTGGAGGAGTGCCGTGAGGGTGTGGAAAAGGTGCAGAAGTCTATGGAGACCCAGCGCCTTGCTACTCTGCTGAGCGGTGAATACGACTCCAAAAACGTCATCCTCAACTTCCAGGCGGGCACCGGCGGCACCGAGGCCCAAGACTGGACAGAGATGCTGTACCGTCTGTACACCCGCTGGGCAGAGCGCCACGGCTATCAGTACAACATTCTGGACTATCAGGACGGCGATGAGGCAGGCATCAAGAGTGCTTCCATCGAGATCATCGGCGAAAACGCCTACGGCTACCTGAAAAGCGAGAACGGGGTGCACCGTCTGGTGCGCATCTCCCCCTTCGATGCTTCGGGACGCCGTCAGACCTCTTTCGCCGCGCTGGAAGTCATCCCTCAGTTGGACAACAACACCGAAGTGGACATCCGCCCCGAGGACATCAAGATGGACGTGTTCCGTTCCTCCGGCGCGGGCGGTCAGCACATCAACAAGACCTCTTCGGCGGTGCGTCTGACCCACATCCCCACCGGCATCGTGGTGGCCTGCCAGAATGAGCGCAGCCAGTTCCAGAACCGCGACAAGTGTATGGAAATGCTGAAATCCAAACTGGTGAAGATCAAAGAGCAGGAACATCTGGATAAGCTCAGCGACATCAAGGGCGCGCAGGCGCAGATCGCTTGGGGCAGCCAGATCCGCTCCTACGTCTTTATGCCCTACACCTTAGCGAAGGATACCCGCACCGGTTACGAGAGCGGCAACATTCAGGCCGTGATGGACGGCGAGATCGACGGCTTTATCAACGCCTATTTGCAGGCACTGGCAAACAACACCCTCGGTAAGGCCTCGGCGGCTGAAGATTAAATAAGCAAAGAAGGACGATGACCCATCAGGTCATCGTCCTTCTCTTTATTCAGTACCGATTGTATCCTCTGCGTCTTCGGGCTCCACGGGCTCTTCCGGATCCGTGGGTTCCTCGGGATCCACGGGCTCCTCGGGATCTGTGGGCTCCTCAGGATCTGCGGGTTCCTCGGGATCTGCGGGCGCTTCGACGCGATAGCCGTTTTCATCTACATAGTAATCGCCGATTCGGCAGTCATAAACCCTTCGTCCGTCACCATCCAAGTAACACCAACCAACACCGTCCATAACCCAGCTATCCGTTATGCAGTAACCATCTGCTCCCACATAGCACAAGCCGGCACTGTCCCTGACCCATTGGTCGGTCACCATACGCCCGTCAGCGCCGAGATAGCACCAACCCACCGAATCTTTGACCCACTGATTGGTCACACAGTAGCCATTCGATCCCACATAGCACCAACCGACGCTGTCCATGACCCACGCATTGGTGACCATACGACCGTCGGAGCCCAGATAGCACCAATCCTTGGAATCGCGCACCCACTTGCTGGTCACGCAATGCCCTTCACTATCCAAATAGCACCAACCGACAGAGTCCTTGACCCACTGATTGGTCACACAGTAGCCCATATGGTTAATATAGCACCAGCCAACACTATCCCTGATCCATCGGCTAACCACCAGACGGCCGTCTGCGCCCAAATAGCACCAGCCTTTGGAATCGCGCACCCAGGCGTTGGTGACACAATAACCGTCTGCACCCAGATAACACCAGCCCACCGAATCCAAGCGCCACTCGTTGACTTGTTTGACGCCCTCGTTGTAATAGGCCCAACGACCATCCTCATTGTACCAGCCAAACTTTAAGTGCGGCTCATCCGGAACAAGAGGTCCCTCCGGCTGCTGCGGCATATCCGGCTCCTCTTCAAGCGACTCCACCACCTCATAGGGGAAGCTTGCCGAAAGACCATCAAACACGATGGTGGCCGTATACGTACCCACCGTCTCTGTATGAAAGTCTTCTACGGTATAAGGGCCTCTATACGATACAGTAGTGCCATCTTGATACATCAGCGCCAGCGCTATACCGGTCAGATCCAACGCACCTCCGATCTTATAGATCGTTTTTTGAGGTGGCGCGGTAATAACCAGACTTACCGGTTTTTCCACCGGAGGGGTCTCTATCTCCACGTCGCTTACTGCCGTAACCAAGCGTGAAGATGTATACACCGTTACATCCGGCGCGGGAGACAGAGGCCAGTGCGCATAGCGATCGGTATTAAACACACCCGCCGATTTCAGATTGTGCTCGCCCTGCTCATCGTAGCGGGTGATCACAACCTCGTTGCCCCTGATGCGGAATACGGTGGCGGTGAGGGCAGTATCTACCCCCTCTGCCTCGGTGCTGTAATACCCCATATATCCCGGGTTCATATACGTGAAGTTCAATGTCTCCGCCGTATAGAGTTCGGTATCCTCGTAGCTCTGACCGATGAGGATCGCATCCCCCTTTTTCAGGTACACGGCGCTGCCGCCGATAAAGTCGTCCTCGTCGGCGTGGGAGTGACCGTACAGATGGATGATGTTCAGCCCTTTGCTGCCGTAATCATTGAGCACATTAAATAAGACGTACCCGTTGGAGGCGGTGCCGTCGATCAAGGTCAGGTTACCCCAGTGCAAAGGAATATGATTGACGATAAAGATGGGCGCATCCCATCCGCTCTGTACCTTCTCTTCCAGATAAGCACTCAAATCGGCAGCGGTCTGCTGTACCGCCTCCCGATCAAGGCCCCTTTCGCTGTAATCATCCTCGTTGATGACAAACACGCCATAGGTCCCGTCGACGGCATCATGATTACCGGAGGAAGCCAGTCCCTGTACGTCCGCCGGATCGTGGTTGCCTTGGGAAAAAATCATAGGTCCGTCCACCAAATCGGCCACGGCGCTTTTAACAACACGAATGCCTCTTTCGCTCTCCCCTTTGCTGAAATAGGCGGAATAATCACCGTTGCACAGCAAGCTGTCCACCCGCAAAATGCCGGCGGATCGAATCGTTCTCAAAATCGACTCCAATCGCGCCTGCCCCTTGGTTATGCCATCCAAAGGCTGAAAATCGCCAAAGGCAAGCAATACAGTCTCTTTTTCCGATTCTGCCGCCGCCGTAAACGGAAACAGGCTCAGCAGCAGGACGATGGATACGATCAAAATCAGTACGCGTTTCACGGTGTTTTCCCCTTTGTTTCGGTTTGTCTGAATGATAAGCATAACTTTGATATTATATATTAATGACAGCAAAAAAGTCAAGAGATTCTGCATATATAAATAGGACGACAACCTATTTTGGTTGCCGTCTTATTTTAGTTTTGTTTACGCACGATGCGGTAGTCGTCCCGCACCCGATAATAGGGACAGCGCTGCTGACCCGACATAAGAAACCGCTCGTATTCATCCATATCCAGATTCATCACGCATTCGTAGGTGTCGGTCTCTTCGTCGTAGTCGTAATAATCGCAGTCCTCACAGCGGATATCCTGCACAGTGGTCACCTCTTTTGCATGGACTCAAATATGCTGTTTGAAACATCTAAAACCCAATCAGCGAAAGCACCTTGCCTTCTCCGCCAAAAAGCAGATCCACCAAGCAAAGCACTGCAAATAGCGAAAACACAACCGACTGCAGCAGAAATACCAAGCGAAACACGCCCGGCAGACATCCCTCTGCTCCTTTAAGCAGACGCACCATATAGAGCAGAAAAGGCACCACTGCCGCAAACAAAACAGCCATAAAGCCGGTATGTTTCAGGATACCGAGAGAGCCGCCGATCATAGATAAAACGCCTACGGTCACCCCCATCAAAAGCCAAACGAATAGTACCCTTAAAAGCAAATTGTGCCCGGGCTGACGAGGGCCACCTAGCTTATTCCGTCTCATAGCCACGGTACTCCTTGGCGATATACAGGGGGCGGTGCTTGCCCTGAATGTAGATACGGGCGATATACTCACCGATCACTCCTAAGGTGATCATCTGCAAGCCGCCGATGAGCAGGATCAGCACGATCACCGTGGGATAACCGGGGATCGCAATGCCGAAGGCCAGCTTCTGCACCACCACGACCACCATATAAATTAGGGACAAGAGCGCCATAATGAGGCCGGTGAAGGTGGACACCTTCAGCGGGAAGGTGGTATAGGAAATGATGCCGTCCAAAGCGTATTTGACCAGTTTCCAGAAGGACCAGTTGGTAGTACCGGCGTTGCGCTCCTGCGCCACGTAGGGTATGAAATGGGTTTGGAAGCCCACCCAAGAGAAAATACCCTTGGAGAAGCGGTAGCACTCGGTGACGCTGAGCATGGCCTCAGCCACACTGCGACGGAAGGTGCGGAAGTCACTGGCACCCTCGTGGAGGCTGATGTCGCAGATCTTATCCATCATCCGATAGAAGGTCTTTTTGCACCAAGAGGTGAACTTGTTCTCAATGCGATCCTCCTGATAGGCAGCCACACAGTCAAAATCGGGGTTGTTGTCCAGAAACTCTACCATCTCCATCACGATCTCGGGACTCTGCTGCAAGTCCGCATCCAACAGGGTGACGTACTCCCCCACCGCCTTCTGCAACCCCGCATACATGGCAGATTCCTTGCCGAAATTGCGTGACAAGTTAATGATCTTTACAGGGCAACGACCTGCCTCATAGAGGGCTTTCAGCGCCCCCCAAGTGTTGTCCCGACTGCCGTCATTGACGAAGATCAGCTCATAGGAGGACACCCGCCCTTCAAAGGTCTTCATACACACCTCTTGCAGAGGGGCTACGTTCAGTTCTTCATTAAAGCAAGGGATGACAACTGACAGTTTCATATTCCTTACCTCCAAATAATCCAATATCTCGATAATTATATCAAAAAATGCACCGAATAGCAAGAAAAAAATCGAGCGGCAGAGAAATCTCTGCCGCTCGTATCCCAGCCGGCAAATCACACCGGAATATAGCGGTAAAAAGGGTCTCAGGCTACCCAATAGCCATCGGCATTGATGTAATAGCCATCCACTGTCTGATCGTAGACCATACGTCCATTAGCGTCCAAGTAGCACCAACCCTTGGAGTCCTTCTGCCAAGCGTTGGTTTTGCAGTAGCCGTCAGCACCCACATAGCACCAGCCGACAGAGTCCTTGATCCACTTATTGGTGGCCATTCGACCGTCGGAGCCCAGATAACACCAGCCAATGGAGTCCTTGACCCATTGGTTGGTCACGCAATAGCCGTTCGCTCCCACGTAGCACCAACCGACGCTGTCCTTGATCCACTTATTGGTGGCCATTCGACCGTCGGAGCCCAGATAGCACCAACCAATGGAGTCCTTGACCCATTTATTGGTCACGCAATAGCCGTCCGCTCCCACGTAGCACCAGCCCACAGAGTCCTTGATCCATTTGTTGGTGGCCATATAACCGTCTTTATCCAAATAGCACCAACCCTTGGAGTCCTTACGCCACTGGCTGACCTGCTTGACATCCTCTACATAATATGCCCACTTGCCGTTCTCTTTCACCCAACCATTCTTGGCAGGCTCCGCAGGGGGATCCACGGGCAGTTCCTTCAACACCTCATACTCAAAGGAATCAGAGCAACCCTCGTAACTGATCGTCAGATTGCGCTTACCGGTGGTGATGGTCTGGAAGCCGCGGGTCTTATATCCCTCGGTGACGAAATCCATCGTTCCGTTGGTATAAACGATCACTAACTCCAAGCCGGTGAGATCCAGCTCTTCACCGATCAGGTAGGTGGTCTTATGGGGCAGCTCGGTGATCACCAGCTCCATAGGCACCGGCGGGAAGGGGGTCTCCACCCACACGTCGTCGGTGGCGGTCACCAGACGAGAAGACTCATACACCAGCGTGTTCGGCTGAGGATAGTTATCGCCCGTATATTCCTTATGCGCAACACCGGCGGATTTCAAATTGTGAATACCGGTGGAGGAATAACGGGTGACGATCACCTCGTCTCCACGGATGCGGAAGGCGCTCATCGTCAGGGTGCTGTCCACGCGGTTTGTACTGTCAGTCGTTCCGTAATAGCCAATATAGCCAGCGGTCATATAGGTGAAGTTGAGAGTCTCCGTCTTATACTCCGAACGGTTGCCCTGACAGATATTGATCTCGTCGCCTTTTTTGAGATACACCGCGGCGCCACCCAGGAAATCATCGTAACCGCCGGAGTGGTTATGCCCGTACAGATAGAAAATATTGAGGCCTTTACCGCCAAACTCGTTGATCACGTCAAACAGAATATGACCGTCCTCACCGTTGCCGCCATACTTAACGGTACGGTTGCCCCAGTGCAGACCGATATGGGCCACAACGAAGATCGGCTTAGTCCAGCCGTTGTCCAGCTTCTTCTGAAAGTAGTCGCGCATATCGTCGGCTCTCGCCTCGATATCGGCCACTCGGTTGCCCCACTCGCGGTAGGTGTCTTCGTGGATCACGTACACACCATAGGCGTTGCTGTCGGGATCATTATTACCCTCAGGACTCAGACCAACCGTCTCTTCGTGATCGTGATTGCCCTGAGTAAACACCATATTCTCCTCATCCGCCATTTCGGAATAAACATCTTTGAGCGCTGCGATGCCCGCGGAACTGGTGTTGCTCTCCATACTTTGAAGCGTATAGTCGCCGGTGAACAGGATCCCATCCGCCTTACTGATACCGTGCTCATTCAGCGATTCGATCAACTTCTGCACGTTGTTGGTGCTGTTGCTGCTCACCTGAAAGTCCGAACCGGCAATCAGGATAACTTCCTTTTCCTCTTCCTCTACCGACACAGCGCTCACAGGCAAGCATGCCACCAACAACACGCACGCCAGAAGCAATGCAAAAAGTTTTTTCATAGTGTTTCCTCTACTCGTCTTATTTCAGAGCGCCGTTCTGGGCAAACGTATAAGTCTTGCCGTCGATGGTATGGGTGCCGGTCACCATATAGCCGTTCTTGTCAATATAGTACCATTTGCCGCCGTCCTTGACCCAGTCGCCTACGACCATACGGCCTTCACCGTCCAGATAGCACCAGCCCTTGGAGTCCTTCTGCCAGGCGTTTACCTTGCAGTAGCCGTTGCCGTCCACATAGCACCAACCGACGCTATCCTTGATCCACTTATTGGTGGCCATACGGCCATCGGCACCAAGGTAACACCAGCCCTTGGAATCCTTGACCCATTTGTTGGTGACGCAGTAGCCGTCGCCGCCCACGTAGCACCAACCGACGCTATCCTTGATCCACTTGTTGGTGGCCATACGGCCGTCGGCGTTCAGATAACACCAACCGATGGAATCCTTTTTCCAAGCGCTGGTGACGCAGTAACCGTCAGCACCCACGTAGCACCAGCCCACCGAGTCTTTCAGCCACTTGTTAACCGTCTTGACATCGTTGACGTAGTATGCCCACTTGCCGTCCTCTTTCACCCAGCCGTTCTTGGCAGGCTCTACGGGCGGCTCCACAGGCAGCTCCTCCAACACTTCGTACTCAAAGGTATCGGTGAATCCTTCATAGGTGACCGTCACCTTGCGCTTACCCTTAGTGATGGACTGGAAGCCGCGGGTCTTATAGCCCTCAGTGATCACCTCAGTGGTATCGTCCGAATAGGTCAAGGTCAGTTCCATTCCGGTGAGATCCATGTCCTCACCGACCAGATAGGTGGTTTTGTTCGGTGCCTTGGTGATGCTCATATCAATGAGGGTCGCAGGGATGGGGGTTTCCACCTGCTCGTCGGTGGTGGCCGTCACCTTGCGGGAAGAGGGGTACACGGTGGGATTGGGGACAGCGTGATAATTGGGGGTGCTGAAATCCGCATTCTGGATACCCGCCGATTTCAGATTGTGCACACCCTGTGCATCGTATCGAGTCACCACCACCTCGTTACCTTTGACACGAAGCACAGACAGGGTCAGGGTGTTATCCGCTGTCGCGTCGTTAGTGGAATAATAGCCGGTGTAGCCGGCGTTCATATACGTGAAATTCAAAGTGACCTCTACCTGAACATGTTTGGTGCCATTGGCCACGATCATAGAGTCACCTTTTTTTAGATAGATGGAAGAGCCACCCATAAAATCGTCGTAACCACTGGAATGGTTGTGACCAAAGAGATAAAAAATATTCAGTCCCTCGGCGGCCGCATCGTTAATAACCTTAAAGTAGGAGTAGCCGTTAGAACCGGAGCCATCCTTCATAGTTCGATTGCCCCAGTGCAGAGGAATGTGGTTCATAATAAAGATAGGCTTGTCCCAATCTGCTGCCACCTTGGCGTCCAGATACGCCTTCAGGTTGGCTACCTCCTCGGCGTTGAAGGAGCCCCACTCCTCATAGTCGTCCTCGGAAATGATGTACAAGCCGAACGCATCGGTGTCGTTATTACCCAGTTTGGACAGACCGGCGGTGGTTGCTTTATCGTGGTTTCCCTGAGCAAAATACATTTCACCCGTAACGATTTCGCCAAATTCATTTTTGACGATGCTTAAACCTGTTTCGCAGTCTGCCTGCTCATAGGTACCGGAATAGTCACCCAAGAAAAATAGGTGATCTGCCTTGTTGATACCAAAGATTTGAAGAGAGTCGATCAAACCCTGCAAGCGCTTTTGACCGGTAGAGAAACCGTCCTTTGGTTGGAAATCGGAGCCACAGACGATCACAGTCTCTTTCTCCTCAGCGGCGACGGTGCCCACAGACAGCGCACCTAGCAACAGCAAAACGGAAAGCAAAATAGATAATAATCGTTTCATAACCATCCTCCCAAATCATTATTAATTAGAGTGTAACATAATATCCCAATATTTACAAGAAGAAATGTTTATGATGTAGTGTAAGAAAATGATTATGGTACGTAATAACACGCAACTACCATTCACGACTGCGACAAAACAAAAAGGACACCCGAATGGGTGTCCACCGTATAGGAGGGATTCTGAACCCCGATTTTGCGCCGAAGTAGCTGTCATCCAACGTTGCTACACGCAAAATCTTGTGCATTTCTGCGAAATGCAAGGGATCTTCATTCGCCACTGCGACAAAACAAAAAGGACACCCAAATGGGTGTCCTTTTTGTTTGGCGGAGAAGGAGGGATTCGAACCCTCGAACTGCTTTTAACAGTTACACGATTTCCAATCGTGCGCGCTCGACCAGCTACGCGACTTCTCCCGGTCAAGGATGCGCTCTCTTGAGCGCTAGACTATTATAGTCAATTAATTCTCACTTGTCAAGGTCGAAATGACAACTTTTTTCAGTTTTATAAAAAATGTTGTTTCTTTTCTGGTTTTTCCCTTGACAAACGCGTCACTCAATGATAGAATAATCACCGTTAGCTGTACGGAGAGGTGTCCGAGCGGTTTAAGGAGCCGGTCTTGAAAACCGGTGACTCGAAAGAGCCAAGGGTTCGAATCCCTTCCTCTCCGCCACACTTTTTTGACAATTTAAGAGACCAAGATCGGCTGCTCACCACACCCGATTTTGTGATATTCGGAGTAGTACTCAAGTTGGTGACGAGGCGCCCCTGCTAAGGGCGTAGGTCGGGTAACCGGCGCGAGAGTTCGAGTCTCTCCTACTCCGCCAAGGAT